>JAZRPF010000047.1:0-57846 GCA_045649045.1 Eubacteriales bacterium | reverse complement strand
AAGGTCTCTTGGAGAGATGGCTGAGCTGGTCTAAGGCGCACGACTGGAAATCGTGTGAACGCTAATACCGTTCCGAGAGTTCGAATCTCTCTCTCTCCGCCAAAAATAAACCGCAATTCTGATACAAAAGGATTGCGGTTTTTGCTTTTTTGTGATATACTTTATATATGAAAACAATGCAAAGGAAAAAATTATGACATTCGCAGAACTCGATAACGCTACCCAAGAAAATATAGTTGATTTGCTCAACAACCACATTGCCGCAACTGCCGATATTTTAAAGCAAGACCGTTGTTTAATTCCTATGCTGATGATTCCGGACTCAAATCAGCTTGTCAGTCTGCAATCAAGAGATGGCTCAGTGGATGTTGATAAAGCGTATGCCGCTGTCGTTAAGAAGCTAAAAAACGAAGCCTTTACATATGCTTTGTTTTCTTACAGTACACGAATCGGCTTGGCGGCAGGCGGTGGGGCCGATGCCTTGAAAACATATATTTTTACACAAAGTGGAATAGAGGTTTCTTTTTATACGCCGTTTGAGGTTAAAGGGCTTTTCAAAAAAACAATCAATGTTGAAAAGTCGATTTTGGCAGGAATAAAAGAAAATATTTTTGATTGAGGCTTGTATCAAAATTTAGGTTATTAGCCAACAAAAACAGAACATTTGTCTACCGGCAAATGTTCTGTTTTTGTTTATCCAAGCCGCAGGTTTGGTATCTCATCACGCGCCAGCGTGCATCTTTTTACTGCTTGATGATATACAAGGGTTGCCTTGATTTTATTGTTGAAATGTGATATAATGTGTTAGACAAACAAGATTTTGTAGGTATATATATTATAGAGATTACATCATACATACATTGATGCGGAGCGTTGAAAATATTATGTTATTATACATCATTCGACACGGTGATCCCAATTATGAAACAGACAGTCTTACCGAAAGAGGAAAGCTTCAAGCAGAGGCGGTAGGCAAGAGACTCTTTGATTCGGGAATCAATCATATTTATTCTTCTCCCATGGGCAGAGCCCGTCAAACCGCCGAACCGGCTTGTCGCTTACTCAATCTCGACTGCACAATTGAGAATTGGAGCCACGAGGTAGAGGGCGAACGGCTCACGCCTTTTCCGGATGGAAAAATGAAATCTGTTTCCGTCATACAGAATACATACTATCGGGAAAACGGCGCCATTGACCTGCCTTATGAAAACGGCTTTGAAGCTCCCGGCTTCAACACCAGCAAAATGAAAGTGGCAGTAGAACGAATTGAAGCAGGCGGCAAAGCATTTTTAGAGCGTTTGGGATATAAGGAAAAAAATGGTATTTATCGGATTTTGCGTCCCAATGATGATAAAGTGGCATTGTTTTGTCACTCGGTCATGGGCAGAGCCTGGATCAGCTGTCTTTTACACATTCCTATCCATCTCATGTGGTCCGGGTTTAAGTTTACACACACCGGTGTAACAATTTTGGAATTCAAGAATTATGAAAACGGCGTTACAGCACCATGCTGCCGTTGCTTTTCGGATATGTCCCATTTGTATGCAAGCGGATTGGACATGTGCCATGATAACAGCACAGAGTTGTAAATAAAATCAACCGTAGCGGATGAAATGTACGCTTGCACCGTTGGTGTTTTATGTTTCACTCTCTACGCCATATAAGCAAAAATACAACTATATTTGAAATAAGTATTGACGCGGGCATTCTTTGGCGTAAAACAAAATTTTTATCAAAATCAAAGATATTTTTCATGAGAAAAATGAAATATTTTGAAAAAACTATTGCATTTTATGAAAAAGCATGATATAATAAGTAGACTGTATTTTGACAGTAGATTTTCGGGACAGTCCTCTGCGATGCTCTGCATGAATGTTCTTTGTATGAAGGAGGAGCCAAAATGGGAAAAATTGAGGCTTTTGTAAGTGAGCAGTTGAAAACTGAGATTCCGCAGTTCAATGTTGGTGATACGATTAAGGTACACAACAGAATCAAAGAAGGAAGCCGCGAGAGAATCCAGTTGTTTGAAGGTACCGTCATTGCAAAGCATGGCGGCGGGATTTCCGAGACATTCACCGTCAGACGCGTTGCTTACGGCTGCGGTGTTGAAAAGACCTTCCCAATCCACTCTCCCAATGTTGTTAAGGTTGATGTTGTTCGTTGCGGCCGCGTTCGCCGTGCAAAACTCTTCTACCTGCGCGACAGAGTAGGTAAGAGTGCTAAGGTTAAAGAGAAGATTTAACCTTGTGAAAACGAACAGCCCTTCAAATGAAGGGCTGTTCGAATTTCCAAAGCTTTTCTTTTAAGCCATATTTTCGGATAGCTTTTTGCCGCCGAGAATATGAAAGTGCAGATGATGTACCGATTGACACGCATCATCACCCGCATTGCTGACAATGCGGAAGCCGCCGTCAAGTCCCGCCTGCTTTGCAATCAGGGGAATTTGCTTGATGAGATGAGCGACAATATGGATATTATCCTCATCGACCTTCGCCATTGATTCAATATGCTTTTTGGGAATCACCAGTATGTGTGTCGGTGCCTGAGGCTGAATGTCATAAAATGCATAAATTTGTTCATCCTCATAGACCTTTTTTGACGGAATCTCTCCGTTTATGATTTTGCAGAAAATGCAGTCCATATTTTTTCCTCCAAACCCTTTTGATGCTTTCATTATAGCACATTTGTTCTAAAAAGGCAAGAGAAAAATGCCACGAGGTGAGGCTCATGCTACCGAATTTTAAGGAAGGCGATGTTTGGCAGTCGCTTCAAAGGGAAACGCGTCCGATTGTCATATACGGCATGGGAAACGGTGCTGACAAATTGATTGAACGACTTGACAGGCAGGGAATTGCTTATGCCGATTTCTTTGCCAGCGACGGCTTTGTTCGCGGTCACACCTTCCATTCCAAAAGAGTTCTCTCATTTTCGGAAATCCGCGAGAAATATAACGATTTTGTCATTCTTCTTTCTTTTGCAACAAACAAGCCCGATGTCCTTTCCATGCTTTATAAGATGCGAGAGGATTACTGTCTTCTCATGCCCGACTTGCCTGTTGCAGGGGATACAACCTTTGATGCCGCTTTTTATAAAATGCACCAAAAGGAACTGCTTGATGTTTTGTCTCTTTGGGAAGATGATGCATCTGCCTCGATTTATTTGTCTGTTTTGAATTATAAATTGTCAGGCGATATCTCTTACTTAAAAAACGCCCATCAATCGAAAGAAGAAATATACAATTTTTTACCTCTGAATTGCATACGGTGCTGCATGGATGTCGGTGCCTATCGCGGTGATACGCTGACTGAAATGATGACCTTCTTTCCGCACCTTCAAAAAGCTATCGCGATTGAGCCGGACAAAAAAAGCTATGTGAAATTAAAGAGCTTTGCAAGCGCCGCTTGTATTCCGATTGAGACGGTCAATGCGGCGGCGTGGAATCAGAATGGAGAAACTGTTTTTCATCAGAGCGGTAACCGCAATTCCTCTCTTGTTGGCGCATCGCACGAGCATCTTAATTTGACGATACCTCTTGTGACTATTGATTCCTTAACAAGCGATGAGAAGATTGATTACATCAAATACGATGTGGAGGGGGCTGAAGCCGAAGCGCTTTTGGGAAGCTCTGCGACCATTCAGCGTGACCGCCCGATTCTTGCGGTATCAATTTATCACCGCACAGAAGATATTTTTGCATTGCCTTTGCTCATGAAGGAGCTTTGTCCTGACTATTCCTTCTTTCTTCGCCGGACAGAATGTCTGCCTGCTTGGGAAATGACAGCTTTTGCAATTCCGAATGAATGCCTTGCTTCTGAATAATTCTTGAAAAGACAGTTTTTGCATATTAATAGACAAGGAAAGGAGAGACAGTCCTTGCTTGAACTCTTATCACCTGCAGGAAATTTCGATAAATTAAAGGCGGCTGTCAGATTCGGTGCAGATGCCGTTTATATGTCAGGTCCCGAATTTGGGATGCGTGCAGCGACCGCCTGTATGTCGCGAGAGGAATTGAAGTCCTCTGTTGCTTATGCACACGCGCACGGCGTCCGCGCTTATATCACTGTGAACACGATGCCGCGCGAGGAGGAATACGCGGCACTTCGCGAGTATCTTTGCTTTCTTTCTACCGTTGCACCTGATGCGTTGATTGTTGCAGATATGGGCGTCATTGCTCTTTGTCAGGAGCTTTTGCCCGATATGCCGCTTCATCTCTCCACACAGGCAAATGCCGTCAGCTCTGCCGCCTGTCGCGCATGGGCAAAGCTTGGGGTTTCCAAAATTGTTCTCGCGAGAGAGCTTTCCTTGCGTGAGATTCGGGAGATTCGCGCGGCGGTGCCTGACTCTATTGAGCTTGAGGTGTTTGCCCATGGCTCAATGTGCATTTCATACAGTGGGCGTTGCCTGCTTTCTTCGCACCTTACTGACCGCGATGCCAATCGCGGTGCCTGCACTCAGCCTTGTCGCTGGGGCTATCAAGGGGCGGTTCTGGAGGGGGTTCTTTATGAGGATAAGCGTCCCGACACTCCCATTCCTGTCTTTCAGGAAAAGGGCGAGACATTCTTTATGAGTTCGACTGATCTCTGCATGATTGAGCATTTGCCTGATCTCATTGATGCAGGTGTTTCCTCTTTGAAAATCGAAGGGCGCATGAAGAGTGCCTATTATACCGCTGTTGTGACCAATACCTACAGAATGGCAATCGACGCGGCACAGAAGGGCGAAAAAGAGCCGAATCCGCTTTGGATGAAGGAGCTTTGCTCGGTCAGCCACCGAGAATATGCAACAGGCTTCTTTTATGAGGATGCGCGCGAAAATGCACGCGTAACCAAGATGCCCGGTTATTCGGGAGAAAAGGCATATCTTGCCGATGTGCTTTCCTATTCCGAGGAGACGGGCGAGGCGCTTTGCATTCAGCGGAATAAGCTGCAGACGGGGACACACGCTGACCTTTTGTCGCCCGGATGCTTTGGCAAGTCCTTTACGGTTGGGGCAATGTACGATGAAGAACATCAACCGATTCCGTCCGCACCGCACCCGCAAATGAAATTCTATCTTGAAATGCCTTTTTCTGTCAAGGAGGGCGATATTCTGCGTCTATCACTTGACGGTGAGAAATAATGAAAGGATGACTGACTTATGTTTATCGAAATTCTGAAGGCGATTTTAATTGGCATTGTTCAGGGAATCACGGAATGGCTGCCTGTCAGCAGTACAGGACATATGATTTTGGTTGAGCGCTTTTGCTCCTTTGCAGAAAAATATATGTCCGAGGTTTTTTATAACAATTTATTCTTGATTGTCATTCAGCTTGGCTCGATTCTTGCTGTTGTGGTTCTGTTTTTCAACAAGTTGAATCCATTTTCAAGCAAAAAAAGCACCGATGAGAAGAAAGGGACATGGGTTCTTTGGAGCAAGGTGCTTGTCGGTGCCATTCCTGCCGCGGTTATCGGGCTTTTGCTTGATGACTTTCTTGAAGAGAATGTTTTTGTCGATTCGGCCATTTGCTATGTGATTGCCGCCACGCTCTTTGTGTACGGTGTTGCTTTCATTGTAATTGAACGAATGAAGGCGAAAAAGGGAAGCGTACCGCGGGTGCAAAGCATTGCCGATCTTACCTATAAAACAGCCTTTTTCATTGGTATGTTTCAGGTTCTTTCCCTGATTCCCGGAACATCCCGTTCAGGCTCAACCATTCTCGGCGCTATTCTGCTTGGCGTTTCCCGCAGTGTTGCCGCTGAATATTCCTTCTTTATGGCTTTGCCGATTATGCTTGGCGCATCAGGCTTAAAGACGGTCAAGTATCTCGCTGACGGCTTGACGGCGACCGGCCCTGAGCGGATATTGCTTGCCATTGCATTCCTTGTTTCCTTCGTTGTTTCGCTTGCTGCTATTCGCTTCCTGATGGACTTTGTTCGCCGTCACAGTTTTGAGGCTTTTGGCTGGTATCGCGTTTTGTTGGCGATTGTCGTACTGATTTGGGTTTTGGTATAACAAAAGCTCCGTCTTGCTTCAAGACGGAGCTTTTACTGTAATTATGTTTTTGTGAGATAGACCTTACCATCCATCGTTTTGAGTATAAAGCTACCCTCATCAAAAAGCATATAGGTGGCAGGAGCATTATTTTTCGGTAGAGAGACAGAGCCTGGGTTCAGAAGTAAAATGCCGTCATCTGTCATTTGCATTTGCGGAATATGTGTATGCCCCTGTAAGAAGCAATCACCTTTTTTCAAAGCACATTCATGATGTGTGAAGAGATGGCCGTGCGTTGCAAAAACAGTGATGCCGTCAAGCGAAAGAAGGGCGTAGTCTGCGCGAATGGGGAAGGAAAGCACCATGCTATCCACCTCGGCATCGCAGTTGCCCCGCACGCAAAGGAGAATGTCCTTATGTGCATTTAAGTATTCAATCACTTCTTTCGGTGCATGATGGGTGGGGAGATTGTTGCGCGGTCCGTGATAAAGAAGGTCGCCGAGCAATAAGAGCTTGTCGGCTTGCTCGCGCTCGAAGGCTTCAAAGAGCTTTTTGGTGGCATCGGCATCCCCGTGAATATCCGAGGCAATGAGTAATTTCATTTGGTGTCTCCCATCTGTCTTTTTTCGCTTTCATTATAGCACTCGCATATTTGATTGTCAAGTTTTTCGGCTTAAAAACCATCTTCACAAATAGGCAGATAATTCCTTGACTTTTTTCAAATTATATTATATAATATTATAATAAATATATGATTTATAATTTGAATTTTGTAAGGAGGGACAACCATGCGTATGATTGGCTTAACAGGCGGAAGCGGAAGCGGTAAAAGCTGTGTTGCAGACGAATTGCGCCGCAGAAGCTTTCCTGTTTTTGATGCGGATGCCGAGTATCATTTGCTGATTGCACATGACTCTCCTTGCGTGCGTGCGCTTACGGAAGCGTTTGGGACGACAATACTCAATCATGACGGCGGTATTGATACGAAAAAATTGGCAAAGATAGTTTTTGCCGAGGATTCGGGGCGGGATGACAGAATTGCCCTTTTGAATCGACTGACGCTTCACCATGTGGCAGAGCGCGTCCATGATTTTCGTGATACCTGCAAAAGAGAGGGCGCGCCACTTATTTTTCTTGATGCGCCGACCTTGATTGAATCGGGACTGCACCGTGAATGTGATGCTGTTGTTTTTGTGACTGCCTCAAAGGAGCGTCGCCTGGCGCGGATTATGGCGCGTGACGGCATTGATGTGACTGCCGCAAAAAAACGGTTGGATGCACAAAAGGGTGACGATTTCTATCTTGCCCATGCCCATTATACAATTGAAAACAACGGCGATCTGGACAGACTGATGTCAGAGGTTGATAAGCTTTGCACAGAGCTTTCAAAAAACGCATGAAAAAGCCCTCAATGCTTCGGCGACTGTTATTTCCTGCCGCATGGATTTTAACTCTGCTTTTACTGATTGCACTCGTGACGGTGCGTTTCCCCCATAAGCACTCGCCTGACGAATACAAACAGATTGTTCTTCAATATGCAGAGGAATATCAGGTACCGACAGAAATTGTTTTTGCAGTCATTGAGGTTGAAAGCGGCTTTGATGAGCGTGCTGTATCGTCGCAGGGGGCGAAGGGTCTGATGCAGCTAATGCCTGCGACCTATCGTGACATTTGCAGCCGAATCGGTATCACGCCGGATGAGCAAGCTATTTTTGATCCTGCTGTCAATATTCAGTGCGGTACATACTATCTTGCGTATCTTTATGAGATGTTTGGCAACTGGGACACAGTATTTGCTGCCTATAATGCAGGGCTTGGCAATGTCAGTGCGTGGCTTGAATCCAAAGAATACGCAGACGGTCAGGGCGGTCTTGCGAAAATTCCGTTTCCCGAAACCGCAAGGTATGTGCAGCTTGTCAAAAAAGCAATCAAGGTGTATCGCCATTCATAAATACAGAGTGCCGCTCATTGCGGCAGATGAAAGGATAAAAGAATGAACCAAGGAATGAAAGAGGAAAAAAGCATCGGTCAGCAGAGAAAGGAAGCACTTTTTTATCGCAAGCAGAATGTTTACGAGGCTTGCGATGAGCAAAGACTTCGTGAGATTTTTTCCTATGCCGAAGGCTATAAGCATTTTATTGATGAATCCAAAACCGAGCGTGAGGCGGTCAAGGTAGGAATTTCCATGCTTGAAAAGGCAGGCTTCCATGAATACCGTTTTGGAGACAAGCTCTCTGTCGGTGATAAAATTTATTATAATAACCGCGGTAAGTGTCTGATTGCCTGCACGATTGGCAGCGATAACCTGGAGGAATTTGGCATTCGCATAGCGATTGCACACATTGATTCGCCTCGCATTGACTTGAAGCAGAATCCTCTTTATGAGGATAGCGGGATGGCTTTCTTTAAGACACATTATTACGGCGGTATTAAGAAATATCAATGGACGGCAATCCCTCTCGCCCTTCACGGCACGGTTATGCGTGCTGACGGCACAGAGATTTCCATTGTCATCGGTGAGGATGAGAACGATCCTGTTTTCTATATCAATGACCTTTTACCGCACCTTGCTCAAGAGCAGAGCAAGCAGCCGCTCTCGTCGGCGATTGCAGGTGAAACCCTGAATATTCTGATTGGCGGTTTGCCCTATGCCGATTCTGCGATTGATGAAAAAATCAAGCTGGGCGTCATGAGCATACTCAATGAGAAATACGGCATAACCGAGGAGGACTTTTTGAGTGCGGAGCTTTCTGCCGTTCCTGCTTACAAGGCAAGAGACATCGGTTTTGACCGCGCATTTATCGCCGCCTATGGACACGATGACCGCGTTTGTGCATATCCCGCATTGACATCTCTCATTGAGAAATCCGACAAAAAGCGGACGGTCATGGTGGTTCTTGCAGATAAAGAGGAGACCGGAAGTAATGGCAATACAGGTATGCAGAGCCGCTTGCTGTCGGATATGATTGATGCAATTTCCTATGCCTTTGATGCGTGCCCTGCGCGTGTGCGTGCCGCTTCCTTCTGTCTTTCGGCAGATGTGAACGGTGCATTTGACCCGAACTTTGCCGAGGTCTATGAAAAGAGAAACTGCGCGATGATTTCTTGCGGTGCCACGATGTCAAAATATACAGGTGCACGCGGTAAAAGTTCGACAAATGATGCCTCTGCTGAAACCGTCAGCCGTGTTCGCCGTATGCTTGCTTCGAGAGGGATTATCTGGCAGACGGCAGAGCTTGGTCGGGTTGACCTTGGCGGTGGCGGAACTGTTGCGATGTATATAGCCAATATGAATATTGATACCGTTGATTTCGGTGTGCCTGTCATCTCCATGCACGCACCGTACGAGGTGATTTCCAAAGCCGACCTTTACACTCTGAAAGAAGCCTTGCTTGCTTTCTACGAAGAAGAATAAGAGATGTTAAATCAATTAAAAAAAGCAGAAATGCGATTTTCGGAGGTCGAAACGGCCCTTGAAGATCCGATGATTGCCACAAATCTGGAAAAATTCCGCGAGCTGATGAAGGAATATAAGACGCTTTCTCCTTTAATGGAGGAATACCGTCATTATCTTAAAATTGCACAATCCTTAAAGGAAGCAGAGCTTCTTTTGGGTGACGCTGACACCGACCGCGAATTGAAGCAGCTCGCTGAAGAAGAAATCCATCTTTTGCGCGAGGAATGCGACGCTTCCACTGAAAAGCTCAAGGTGATGCTACTTGAAAAGGATCCGAATGATGATAAAAATGTTGTCATCGAAATACGAAGCGGTGCAGGCGGCGAGGAAGCGGCGCTCTTTGCATCAGTTCTGTACCGTATGTACGGGATGTACGCCGAGACAGCAGGCTTCCGTATTGAGCTGATGAATATGAACAGAACCGAGCTTGGCGGATGTAAGGAGGTTGTGTTCATGGTGTGCGGTGAGGGCGCGTATTCAGCCCTCAAGTTTGAAAGCGGTGTTCACCGCGTTCAGCGTGTACCCGAAACCGAGACACAGGGACGCATTCATACCTCGACTGTGACGGTTGCGGTACTACCCGAGGCAGAGGATGTGGAAATTGACATCAATCCTGCCGATGTTAAAATAGAAAGCTGTAAAAGCAGTGGCGCAGGCGGTCAGCATGTCAACAAAACCGAATCTGCCGTGCGTCTCACCCACCTGCCCACAGGCATGGTGATAGAATGTCAGGAGGAACGCAGTCAGTTCAAGAATCGCGACAAGGCAATGAAGCTTTTACGCACCCGCCTTTATGATATGAAGGAGAGGGAACAGCATCAGAAAATTGCCTCCGAGCGCAAATCACAGGTAGGAACAGGCGACCGCAGTGAGCGCATTCGCACCTATAACTACCCCCAGGGGCGCGTGACAGACCATCGCATAGGTCTGACTCTTTATTCGCTTGAAAGCTTTTTGAATGGCGATATTGCGGAGATGCTTGAAGCGCTCATGACTGCCGATATCGCCGCCCGTCTCAAAGGAGAAGCTTGATTTATGCAATGCTTGCAAACAAAAATTGTGCATATTGATTCGCTTGATTGCGATGCATCAAGGGATGCCATTCTCGAAGCGGGCGCGATTATTCGCCAAGGCGGATTGGTGGTATTTCCAACCGAAACCGTTTACGGTCTTGGCGGTGATGCGACAAATGAAAAAGCCGCCTTCAAAATTTATAAGGCAAAGGGGCGCCCTTCCGACAATCCCTTGATTATCCATGTTGCAAGTCCCGAGGATGCCGAAAAATACGCGGTGACCTGTCCCTTATACGACCGTTTGGCTGATGCTTTGATGCCCGGACCTTTAACTGTGATTTTGCCTGTTCGCTCTGTGATCCCGAAAACCGTCACGGCATCTTTGCCGACGGTCGCGGTCAGATGCCCTGAGCATCCGATTGCACAGGCGCTCATTCGTGCGGCGGGCGTGCCGATTGCCGCCCCCTCTGCCAATCTTTCGGGTTCGCCCTCACCAACCTGCGGCGCACATGTCATTGCCGATATGAACGGGCGTGTTGACATGATTCTTGACGGCGGTGCTTCTGATGTCGGTGTTGAATCCACAATTGTCAAGATAGTGGACGAGAAAACTCTCTTGCTTCTTCGTCCTGGCGGCATTACTGTTGAGGATTTACAAAAATGCGGTTGTACTGTTCTCATAGCCGATGCGGTGACAGAAGCATTAAAGGAAGGCGAGCAGGTCTTGTCGCCCGGTATGAAATACAAGCACTATGCACCCAAAGCACCCCTTACCTTGCTTGCGGGAACATCCGACAGCAGAATGACATATTTGAAACAGCGAGTTTTTGAGCTTAGCGCCGAAGGGAAGCGGTGCGCCGTGATTGCATACCGTGAGGAATGCGATTTGTTGCGCTTGTCCTTTCCCGATACACCTATTCTCGACTTTGGCTCACAAAGTGATGAAAAAGAGCAGGCACGGCTTTTATTTGCGCGATTGCGCGAAACCGATGTGCTTTCAATAGATGAGATCTATGCACCCTTGCCGAGACTTCAAGGTATGGGACTTGCGCTTTATAACCGTATGATTCGGGCGGCGGCTCATCAGATTCTGCATACTTAATCAAGACTATTGAAAAACCTATCAAAAGGAGGCTTGTAATGGCTAAAAAGAAAGTGGAGGAAAATGCGCCCATTGTTGAGGCAGAGGTGACACGGCAGCCCATTACCGAAACCATTGAAAAGAACTATATGCCTTATGTCATGAGCGTCATCATATCCCGCGCTATTCCTGAAATTGATGGCTTCAAGCCCTCACACCGCAAGCTTTTATATACCATGTATAAAATGGGGCTTTTGACGGGACATCGCACAAAGAGTGCCAATGTCGTTGGGCAAACCATGCGATTGAACCCGCACGGTGATGCTGCCATTTACGAAACAATGGTCAGACTGACGCGTGGACATGAAGCGCTTTTACATCCGTTTGTCGATTCAAAGGGAAGCTTCGGTAAGCAATACAGTCGCGATATGGCATATGCGGCATCACGTTATACAGAAGTCAAGCTCGACATATTCTGCCAAGAATTATTCCAAGGAATTGACAAGGATGCTGTCGATTTTGTGCCGAACTATGACAATACAATGGAGGAGCCGACACTTCTTCCCACCACCTTCCCGAACATTTTGGTGTCAACCAACCTCGGTATTGCGGTTGGCATGGCATGCTCAATTTGTTCGTTTAATTTGGAAGAAATATGTGACGGTACAATTGCGCTCTTGAAAAACCCCAATTTGTCGGTTGAGCGTATGCTGGATATTGTGAAGGCACCTGATTTCGCAGGCGGCGGTCTTTTGATCTATGAAAGAGACAAGATGCGCGAAATTTTTGAGACAGGTGTAGGCAGTGTGAAGCTTCGGGCGCGTTATGAATATAATAAGGCCGATAATTCGATTGATATTTTGCAGATTCCGTATTCGACCTCGATAGAAGCTGTCATGAGAAAGATAGCTGACCTGATTAAGCTTGGAAAAATCAAGGAAATTTCCGATATCCGTGATGCGATTGACTTAAACGGCTTTAAGCTGACGCTTGATTTGAAGGGCAAGGGTGTCGATCCGGATAAGCTCATGGCTAAGCTTTATAAGCTGACACCGCTTGAGGACAGCTTTGATTGCAACTTCAATTTGCTCATCAATGGCTCACCGAAGCAGCTTGGCGTTGTGGACATCCTGAGGGAATGGATTACCTTCCGTATGGGCTGTCTGCGTCGGGAGCTTGCCTTTGATTTGAAGAAAAAGAAGGATAAGCTTCATTTACTTCTTGGCCTGACCATGATTTTGCTTGACATTGATAAGGCTATCCGCATCATTCGCTCGACCGAGCATGAAACAGAGGTTGTGCCGAATCTGATGGAAGCATTTTCGCTTTCCGAGGTACAGGCGGAGTATATTGCGGAAATTAAATTGCGCCACCTGAACCGCGAATATATTTTGAATCGCGCACAGGAAATTGAGGGCTTGCAGAAGGAGATTGCCGAGCTTGAAGCCATATTGGCTGACGAATTGAAGCTGAAGTCAAAAATCGCCGAGCAATTGAAGGAAATCAAGAAGAAATACGGCAAGCCGAGAAAAACACAGCTGACCTTTGCAGATGAAATTGTTGTCGCTGATGATGAGATGTTTGAAGAAAACTACGAGGTACGCGTTTTAATGACGCGAGACGGTTATTTCAAAAAAATAACCAAATCTTCCTTGCGCGGCAATGACGAACAAAAGCTCAAAGAAGAGGATGTTGTTGTCTATTCTGAGGATGTTGATAACAAGGCAGAGCTTTTGATTTTGACCGACAAGGCACAAGCTTACAAATGCCGTGTCAGCGATTTTGATGCGGTCAAGGCATCGGCGCTTGGCGATTATTTACCCGCTAAGCTTCAGATGGACGAGGACGAGCATCCGATTATGTGCAAGGCACTCTATGAATACAATCAAAATCATCAAATTGTTGTGATTTTCGAGAACGGCAAGGGTGTTCGTTTTTCGGTCTCACACTATCAGACAAAGAGCAACAGACGCAAGCTTTCCCCTGCGTTTTCCTCTGCTGTACCGGTTGTCGCCGCGATATACGAAAGCAAGCCGTTTGAAATTCTGCTTGTTTCGAATCAAAGCAAAGCGGTTGTTGTGGACTCCTCACTCATTCCGCTGAAGGCAACCAAAACCTCGCTCGGCGTGACGGTATTCAGTCTGAAGGGCAATCAAAGCGTTGTGAGAGCAGAGCCTTATGTGCAGGAGAGCTGTCCCGCAGCTTCGAAATGCCGCAAGAGAAAGATACCCGCAACGGGAACGGCACTTTAAGCAAATTTTCTTCAATATCAAAAAAAAGGAACACCGATTACAAAAAAGTAATCGGTGTTTTTGTATTTTTGTATATGGAAGTGAGAAACTAACGGTAGAATCTAAAAGGAGAAAGTTGCGTCAATCGCAAGAAAATATGTTATGAAAAAATTATGCTTACTACTGACTTTATGTGGCTGTTTATCTGTTTTCTGCTCTTGCAGTCGCGAAAAAGCCGATATTTATTATCTGAATTTCAAACCAGAGGTCGCATCTGTTTATGATGATATTGCCAAAGCGTATAAAGAAGAAACAGGCGTGACGCTTCGCGTGACAACGGCGGCATCGGGGACTTACGAGCAAACGCTCAAAAGTGAAATCAGTAAAAAGGAAGCCCCGACTATCTTTCAAATTAACGGTCCCAAGGGCTATGCCGCATGGAAGGATTATTGTGTCGATTTGAGTGACACAGAACTTTATAAGCATTTGAATGATAAGTCAAGTGCCATTCGTGACGGAGAAGCAGTTTACGGCATACCTTATGTAGTAGAAGGCTACGGTATTATTTATAACGAAGCCATTACCGACAAATATTTCAGCTTAAGCAACCGTGCAACAACTGTCGAAGACATGGACGATATCCGTTCATTTGAAACCTTGAAGGCGGTTGTTGAGGATATGACCGCACACAAAAACGAGCTTGGCATAGAAGGCGTTTTCGCTTGCACCTCTCTCAAGTCGGGCGAGGACTGGCGTTGGCAAACGCATCTGGCAAACCTGCCTGTTTATTATGAGTTTGAAAAGAATGGGATTGAGTGGACAGCAGACAAGGGAACCGATACAATTGATTTCACTTTTGCACAAAATTTCAAAAATATATTTGATTTATATATCCAAAATTCGACCGTAAGCCCGAAACTGCTCGGCAGTTATCAGGTGGCTGATTCTATGGCAGAATTTGCGACAGGCAAATGTGCGATGGTACAGAACGGTAACTGGGCATATAGCCAAATCAAAGAGGTAAGCGGTAATGTCGTTAAAAAGGATGACATTAAGTTTTTGCCCATTTATACAGGCATAGAGGGTGAAGAAAATCAAGGTATTTGTGTTGGTACTGAAAACTACCTTGCCATAAACAAAAACGCAAGCGAGGAACAGCAAAAGCAGGCAGCCGATTTTCTTTATTGGTTATTTTCCAGTGAAACAGGTAAGGAATTTGTATCCAAGAAATTAGATTTTATTGCTCCCTTTGATACCTTTGAAGAGGATGACCGCGTTGAAGATCCGCTCGGTCAGAATGTGGGTGAATGGATGGATGAGGAGGATATCAAGCAAATCCCATGGAGCTTTACGGTGTTTCCAAGCCAGACCTTCAAGGAAGACTTCGGCTCGGCGCTTTTGCGTTACTGTCAGGGGAATATGACTTGGGATCAGGTGGTTGCAACCTTCAAGTCCCGTTGGGCAGAGGAGGCAAAATAGTCTATGGGGCATCAGCTTAAACGATGGGGTGCGGTGTTTATACTTCCGACGCTGATTGCCTTCGTCATCTCCTTTCTTGTTCCGTTCTTGATGGGAATTTATTTGTCATTTACGGAATTCACGACCATCACCAATGCCCGCTTTGTAGGGATTGATAATTATATCAAGGTCTTTACGGGCAGCAAGGATTTTTTGAATGCACTTTGGTTTACGGTCAAATTCACAGTGGTGTCGGTCATTACAATCAATGTGATTGCCTTTTTGCTTGCGTATATTCTGACAGGAAAATTGCGCGGCACAAATGCCTTTCGAACTGTTTTCTTTATGCCAAACTTAATTGGCGGCATTGTGCTTGGTTATATCTGGCAGCTGATTATCAACGGTGTGCTCGGTAGCTTCGGCGTGGATATCACAAACCGCGCGGCGTATGGCTTTTGGGGGCTTGTCATACTCATGAACTGGCAAATGGTAGGATATATGATGATTATTTATATTGCTGCCTTGCAGAATGTTCCGCCCGAAATGCATGAGGTTGCGGCGATTGACGGTGCCAATCGCCGTCAGAGCCTGCGCCATATCATTCTGCCGCTCGTCATGCCTGCTGTCACAATTTGTACCTTTTTAACACTGACAAATGCATTCAAGGTCTTTGACCAGAACTATGCCTTAACAGGCGGCGCGCCCGGAAAAGAAACCTCCATGCTTGCGCTGGATATTTTCAGAACCTTCTATGGAAGTGTCGGTAATGAAGGTATCGGTCAGGCAAAGGCAGTCATCTTTTTTGTTTTGGTTGCGCTCATTGCGCTTTTACAAATGAAACTGTCATCTCGATTTGAAAAGGACGATTAGAAAGGGGTGCTTTGAATGGTCGCATCGAATCGGTATCGCTTCTTGCTCTATCTTTTATTGGTTATTCTCGCAATAGCATTTATTGCGCCGATCGTCATTGTACTGATGAATTCCTTTAAGGGACAATTTTATATTTCAGGTGCGCCGTTTGCGCTTCCGACCAAGGAAACCTTTGTAGGTCTTTTGAATTACAGAAACGGCATAGATAAAATTGATTTTTTGAGATCGTTTGGCTATTCGCTGTTTATCACAGTCGCCTCGGTATTTGTCATTGTTTTATTCACTTCGATGACATCATGGTATATTGTGCGCCGCAAAAGTGCATTGACACGCCTTTTCTATCTTGTACTCATATTCAGTATGATTGTTCCGTTTCAGATGGTCATGTTTACCATGAGTAAAATTGCCAATGTTTTGTATCTCGAAAATCCAATCGGTATAGTTTTCATTTATCTCGGGTTTGGTGCAGGACTGTCTGTATTTATTTTTTCGGGATTTGTCCGTTCGCTTCCGTATGCGTTAGAGGAAGCGGCAAGCATTGACGGATGCACGCCGTTTACCTTGTTCTTCAGTATTATTTTTCCGATGATGAAGCCAACTGCCGTCACCGTTGCCATTCTGAATGCCATGTGGATCTGGAATGACTATTTGCTTCCGTATCTTGTCATTGGAAGTAAGTATAAGACAATTCCCGTTGCCATTCAGTATTTACAGGGCGGTTATGGCTCACGCGATATGGGTGCATTGATGGCAATGCTGATTCTTGCAATTTTACCGATTATTGTATTTTATGCGTTTGCACAAAAATATATCGTCAAGGGTGTCATTGCAGGTGCAGTTAAGGGGTGAGTATGAGTAAAAGAGGTGCGGGGATTCTCTTGCCTGTATTTTCATTGCCGTCTGCATACGGCATTGGCACATTGGGCAAGGAGGCATATCGTTTTATTGATTTTCTTGAGAGGGCAGGACAGAAATTCTGGCAAATCCTGCCCATGTCGCCAACAGGGTACGGTGACAGTCCTTATCAATCGGTCAGCGCTTTTGCGGGGAATCCTTATATGATTGACCTCGATGATGCGGCAAGCTTTTTAGGTCTTTCTCATGTATCCTTTGAACGCCTTTCAGAAGCGCCCAAGGAAAAGATTGATTATCTTTTACAATACGAAGAAAAACACCGTGTTCTTCGTGAGCTTTACCTTGCGTCGCCTATGCTTCGGGAAAATCGGGACTATTTGAATTTTCTTGAAAGCGAGCGCGAATGGCTTGATAATTTTTGCTTTTTTATGGCTTTTAAGAAAAAATTCGGATATACAATATGGCAGAGATGGCCTGCCTATCCCACGATTGACAAAAACGATGAAGAAGAAATCGACTTCTGGCGTTTTGTGCAATTCCTGTTCTTTAAGCAATACAGAGCGCTTCGGCAATACGCGCACGAGCATGGCGTTTCAATTATTGGGGATATGCCTCTTTATGTTTCACTTGATTCTGCTGATGTCTTTGGAAACCGTTCCTGTTTCTTATTAGATGAAAGTGGCTATCCAAGCGAGGTTTCAGGCGTACCGCCTGATCTTTTTTCAGAGGACGGTCAAAGGTGGGGAAATCCTCTTTATAATTGGGCGCAAATGGAAAGTGAAGGGTTTGAATGGTGGTGCCGCCGCATTGAGCATTCGATGAAGATGTATGACAAGGTGCGAATTGACCATTTTATCGGTCTTGTCAATTATTATGCGATTAAAGCCACCTCTGAAACCGCGCGAGAGGGCGTGTGGCGAGAGGCGCCGGGGGGAAAGCTACTAGAGATTTTATGTGGCATGAATGCTTTTTTGATTGCAGAGGACTTGGGAGTTATCAACGAAAAGGTTATGTTAATACGCGATAAATTTGCGCTTCCCGGTATGAAGATATTGCAATTTGCTTTTGACAGTGACAGCAATAATCCCTTTTTGCCGCACGCTTATCCGCATAACTGCATTGTCTATGGCGGAACGCACGATAACGAAACGCTCGTCGGGCATTTTTCTCATGCAAGCGCCTATGAATTTCAACATGCGTGTCAATATCTTGGTATAGAAACAGAAAACCCTGCGGTACTGGCAAATGCCATTATACGCGCAGGGTATGCAAGTTGTGCAGACACGGTCATCATGACTATGCAGGATTTGATGGGGCTTGGGAATGAGGCGCGCTGCAATACGCCTTCGACAACAGAAGGAAATTGGCAGTACCGTTTGCCAGAGGATTGGGAAACGAAGGTTTCATCAGACGAGCTTTTCAGTCTTGCCAAGCTATATGGCAGAATCTGATTAGAGCAAATAGAGAAGAAGTGACAGAAGTGGCATGGTCAGAAGTGAAAGAATGGTAGAAACAGAGACAACCATGCTGGCGTAAACGGCATTGCCGGCAAATTTTTCAGCCAGCATGGAGGTCACTGCCGCCGCAGGTGTAGCGGCCGAAAAGAAGGTCACGCAAATGGCGGTATAGTCGGTACAAATTCCTGTCTTGTATAGAATTAAGAGGAGTGCAAAGACGGCTGACGGTGCGGCAATCAAGCGAAGGAAAATGCAGAGGCACATATTCTTGTCAATTATATGCTTGGACTTAAAGGCGTCGACTAATCGGAAGCCAATGATAAACATCGAAAGAGGGGCAACCAAATCTTTCAGCATCGTCAGGCTTTTTATGACAATGCCATCGGCAGGAAGATAAGCCTGAAGATTGAAAAAGAAAATGATCAAGCCGATGTAGGTGGCAATGGATGTTGGGTTTAAGAGGGCATTGCGGAGGGACATATATCGGCGGTCACCGCTATACATAAAGTAGCCGAGTGTCCAAAGAAAGACATTAAAGACGACTAGGTAAACAGAGGCATAGATGACAGCCTTTTCGCCAAGGGTGAAGCGTATGAGGGGAATGCCCATATAGCCTGCGTTTGAAAAAATGACGGCAAACCGCAGAACCGTTTTTTGACTGCCTTCGCTATGCTTGAAAAACAAAAAGGCAATTGCGAAAAAGACAAGATGCGCTAATATAGCAAGTAAAAACACAACCCCTGCGCGCTTTGCCACCCGTATGTCATATTTGCATATGTATGCGCTTAAAACCAATATAGGCTGCGCGATATAAAGAATTAAATTTGAGATGTCTTTTCCGAAGGCGGCACTGACAAGGTTGCTTTTTTTCAAAATAAAGCCGGGAACCATCATCAGAAGCAGAATGGTCACGCATTCTGCAAGATTCAAAACAATTTGTGTATTCATACAAAGTACTCCATCCTGACGGTTATACAGATATTATAATACTTTTTGGGGAGAATTGCAATGATTATTTTTATAACATACAACTTTTGAATTTTTTTGTCGTTTTTGCTATTAAAAAGACAAAATTGTGTGTTTTTTCGTACAATACTATCGAAGCAGGGGGATAAAATCTGCTAAAAAAGAAAAACGCTCTGATAAATTTGAATTAAAAGCCAATAAATCTGCAGATTAATGACTTGACAAGATTCTTAAAACTGTTTATAATATAATGTATATTGATGATTATATGCAAGAAAGGCTATGAATGATGGCACTTAAAGTATTGAAATTCGGTGGCAGCTCGCTTGCTGATGCAGGACAGTTTCGCCGTGTTGCCGACATTGTGCGTGCAGAGGAATCCAGACGCTATGTTGTTCCTTCTGCGCCCGGAAAGAGATTTTCAGGTGATGAAAAGGTCACAGATCTTCTTTACCGTTGCTATGAGGCTTCTTCTAACGGAGAGCCTATCGAGGAAATTTTCCAACAAATCGAGGACCGCTACAATTCCATTATCAAGGATCTTGGGCTTTCGCTCTCGCTTGAAAAGGAATTTGAAAAGATCCGCGCTTCAATTTTACATTTGCCTGGCAGAGACTATGTTGCAAGTCGCGGCGAATATTTAAGCGGTATTGTTCTGGCTGCATATCTCGGCTATGATTTTATTGATGCCGCAAAGGTGATTTTCTTCTGTGATAACGGTATGTTTGATGCAGAAAAGACCAACCGCGTGCTTTCTGAAAAGCTGTCGAGACATGAGCGTGCCGTCATTCCGGGCTTTTACGGCTCTATGCCTAATGGCACAATCAAGACATTCTCAAGGGGCGGCTCTGATATAACAGGCTCTATCGTTGCGCGCGCTGCTTCTGCTGATATTTACGAAAACTGGACGGATGTATCAGGATTTCTGATGGCTGACCCGCGCTGCGTGGACAATCCGCGCGTTATTGATGTCATTACCTACAAGGAGCTTCGCGAGCTTTCTTATATGGGTGCGACGGTTTTGCATGAGGATGCGATTTTCCCCGTTCGCTTTGCAAAAATTCCAATCAATATTAAAAATACTAACGAGCCGACTGCGCCCGGTACTATGATTGTGGACACTCCCGCTGAAAATGACAAACCCTCTGCCATTACGGGCATAGCCGGTAAAAACGGTTTTTCCATCATTACCATTGAAAAGGATATGATGAGCACCGAGATTGGCTTTGGAAGACGCATTCTTGAAGCTCTTGAAATGCACCACATTTCCTTTGAGCATCTGCCGTCCGGTATTGATACTATTTCAATTGTGGTGGCGACATCCGAGCTTGAGGGCAAGCGCGAGTTGCTTCTTTCGGATATTCGCCGTTCTGTATCCCCTGATGTTTTGCATATTGAGGACGGACTTGCACTTCTTGCTGTCGTCGGTCGCGGCATGGTCAAGGCAAAGGGTACAGCTGCCCGCATATTCCGTGCAGTTGAAGAGGCGTCTATCAATATCCGCATCATTGACCAGGGTTCAAGTGAGCTGAATATCATATTAGGTGTCGAGGAGAATGATTATCTCCCCGCACTCAAAGCGATTTACCGCGAGTTTGTTCGCTGATAAAACAGTAAGAAAAAAGAAATCGGATTTTTGTAAATCCGATTTCTTTTTTATATGATGGAATGATAATCGTCCTCTTTTGATTCGGTTGGTTCCTTCTTTTTTTGCTTTGTGAGCAAGCGGTTCAAAAAGCGCGATGCGAGAAGGGCGACTACTGTGACAATGGCGTAAATCACTGTAAAAATCAAAACCCAGACAAAAGATTTTGATGAATCAAGGAAGAGCTTATCCGAAGAAATAAAGACCGTTGTCAATGCAAATAGAAGTACAGAATAGTGAATAATCAAAGATATAATCCAAGGCAGACGCTTGATTTTGAATAGTAAATTTGCACAGGCAATGAAAAGGGATACCAGCATGATGGTGAGATAATCGTGGATTGAAATTGCGGGCGCTTCAAGCCAGCCGGCCATTGACGCGAGAAAGAGCAGCAGTGTCGTCATCAGCACGGTAAAGAGGCACGCCGAGCAGATAGTGCGGTAAATTGTCGTCAGAATATGTCGAAGCGAAAATTTCATGGTTATTCCTTTCATGGAGCATATATATAGATTAAGAATAGCATATTTTTTGAATAAATGCAAGAGCTTTTTGAAAACTAACGATATTCTTGCAAAAAAACATGAGAGTACAATGAAAAAAACACTGATTATGCACTTTTTCCTCTTGTAAATTCTTTAATAATGTAGTATAATATTATAAATATACATATTTGTCGCTTGGCGACGGAAGCGGCTTCATCAAAATCTTACAAGCCGTCGCAGGTAGGGAAGTTGATTATGACAAGACACCAAGAAAGAGAAGTTGCCCTTTGCTTGCTTTTTGAATGGAATTCCGACCGTTCAAGAACACTTGCGGAAATTTACGAAACAGCAAAGGAAGCGCGGGATATTCCCGAAATTCCGTATGTTCAGTTGCTTTTGGACGGAATTGAGGAGCATCTTGCTGAATTTGACGCTTTAATAGACGAGAATTCGAAGGGCTGGAAGCGTAATCGCATTTCAAAAATTTCGCTTTCACTCATTTACATTGCCGCCTACGAAATGCTTTATTGTGCGGATATCCCTTTGCGTGTATCCTTGAATGAGGCAATTGAGCTTTCCAAGGCATACGATGCCGATAATGCTTATACCTTTGTCAACGGTATATTGCACGCTGTATCGCAAAAAGCCGATAAAAAGGACTGATTCCGATGCAGTCTTCCATGAATAAGCAAACTGAAAATTCTGTGATTGTCGGGATTGACACCAGCAATTATACAACCTCGCTTGCCATTCTTTCGGCAGACGGCTCTATGCTTGCCAATTTGAAACGCCCGCTTCCTGTTTCTGCAGGTGAACGCGGGCTTCGGCAATCGGATGCGGTTTTTGCACATATTAAAAATTTTTCTTCTCTTGCAAACGAGGCAAAGCCTTATCTGCATGAAAGAAAAATTGCAGCCATTGGCGTTTCGGCAAGACCGCGGCTGCTTGAAGGCTCGTATATGCCTTGCTTTTTGTCAGGTATTTCCTTTGCATCCTCTCTGTCCTTGGGACAAAGCGCACCTGTCTTTGAGTTTTCGCATCAATGCGGTCATATTATGGCAGCACTTTATTCCTCAGGGCGCATTCAATGGAGTGAAAAGCCGTTTTGCGCCTTTCATGTTTCGGGCGGCACAACCGAGGTTCTGCGTGTCGAGGCCGCTTCTGACGGCAATGGCTTTCTGACTGAGCATGTCGGCGGCACAAAGGATTTGAATGCCGGTCAGGTTATTGACCGTATTGGTGTATATATGGGGCTTTCATTTCCGTGCGGTATTGAAATGGAAAGGCTCGCCTCGCTCTACGACGGTGAAATCCCAAAGCGCAGAATGAAGGTCACGGACGGCTTTGTGAATCTGTCGGGACTTGAAAACCTTGCTTGCCGCTTATATGACGATACAAAAGACAAGACTCTTTGTGCCGCTTTCGTATTGGATACGCTGGCGGATGCATTGCAGAGACTTGCCTCACAGTATCTTGACAAATACGGAGAGATGCCGATTGTTTTTGCAGGTGGCGTCATGTCGAACGGAAGGATTCGCGCAAGGCTTGAAGCGAGCTTTTTATCGGCGTTTGCCGAGCCTGAGCTTTCGCGCGACAATGCAGTTGGCATTGCGGAGCTTGCAAGAAGAAAGCTAATATTTAAAAAATAAAGGGAGAGCTCGAATGAACGGTGCCTATGAAGTTTTTTCACCTGTATCGGTAACAGCGCTTAACGATTACATTCAGAATCTGATTGCGGCTGATGAAGCGTTACAGACTGTTTGCGTTCGCGGAGAACTTTCCAATATAACCGAGCACCGAAGCGGCCATATTTATCTGACACTCAAGGATGAAAATTCACTTATACGCGCGGTCATGTTCAGGAGAGAGGCTCTTTCTTTAAGCTTCCGCCCGAAAGCAGGAATGCGCGTGATTGTATACGGCCGTGTGGATGTATTTAAGGCAAACGGTCAGTATCAGCTTTATATTTCCGTCATGGAGCCTGACGGCATTGGCGCGCTTGCGCTTATGTTTGAAGAGCTTAAAAGGAAATTGCAGGCAGAAGGCTTATTTGACGCGAACCGAAAAAAAGCATTGCCGTCTTTTCCTCAAAAAATAGGCGTTTTGACATCACCGACAGGAGCCGCTATCCGAGATATCATCAATATTCTTGACAGACGCTATCCGCTTTGCGAGGTGGTTTTATATCCCTCACTTGTGCAGGGGGTGTCCGCACCCTCCGATATTGTCCGCGGCATTGAATGGTTTTCTTCACAAGACGATATTGACCTCTTGATTTTCGGCAGGGGCGGTGGCTCGCCGGAGGACCTCTTTGCTTTCAATACAGAGGAGGTTGTGCGTGCGGTTGCCGCTTGCCGTATTCCGACCATTTCGGCAGTCGGTCATGAAAGTGATGTGACTCTTTCTGATTTTGCGGCAGATTTAAGGGCGCCAACCCCGTCAGCAGCGGCTGAGCTTGCCGTACCTGACAGATATGAGCTTGACCGTCGCGTCGCCAAGCTATCCGATTCGGCGTATCTGGCATTAAGTAGCCTCATCAAACAAAATCAAGCCAAGCTCGAAAGGCTGTCGAAATCCCGGCCATTAAGGGTGCCGATGACGCTTTTTGAGTCGCGTGAGCTTATGCTTGACCGCTTGTATGAAAAGCTAAAAAACGCAGAGGATGCACAGCTGAAGCAAGCGCGGAACAATCTCCAGAGCGCGAGCGCGGCACTCAATGCACTCAGCCCGCTTGCCACTCTCTCAAGAGGCTTTGCGGTTGTTTATCGCGAGGAGGCAGGCGAATCCTTTTCTGTTACACGCGCTTCTGGTGTGTTGCCAAATGAAAGGCTGTCCATTCAATTTTCTGACGGTACGGTTTTTGCAAATGCCGAGCGTGTGCAGATGAAGTCTGTCAATCAAAAATCAACAAAACGAGGTCGAACGCATGAGCAATCAAAAAAAGAAGCTGACATTTGAAGAAGCACTTGCAAAGCTTGAAGCGATTGTGTCAAGTCTTGAATCGGGAGAGCTTGCGCTTGACGACGCTCTTTCTGCTTTTGAAAAGGGTGTTTTGCTTGTGAAGCAATGCCAAACGCAGCTGCAAGCAGCAGAGCAGAAGGTTTCTCTTCTTTTGAAGAACGGAGACGGAGAAATCACAGGCGAAACAAGACCGTTTGATAAAAGCACGATTCAGACAGGAGAGTCATCATGACAATGGGTCAAACCAAAATAGAGAGGCGCTTGGCGGAGGCCGCTATGCTTACGGAGACGGCCTTTGATGCCTATTTTTCAAGCAAAAGCATTCCTGCATACAGGGCGGCAAGTGAGCTTGCGGTCATGCAGAATCCGAGCGTACGCAAGCTATCCGAGGCGATGAATTACAGCTTGCTTGCAGGCGGTAAAAGAATCCGTCCGTACCTTGTGCTTTCGTTTTGCCGTATGCTTGACGGAGATGAGGAGAAGGCGTTGCCCCTTGCCTGTGCGCTTGAGGCGGTTCACACCTATTCTTTGATTCATGACGATTTGCCCTGCGTTGATAATGATGACCTGAGGCGTGGCCGTCCGACGAGCCATAAGGTTTACGGTGAGGCGGGTGCTTTATTTGCAGGCGATGCGCTTCTGACACTTGCTTTTCTGATGGCAACCGATGCCCCCCTGCCTTCTGACAGTATCGTCAAGGCGATTCGTATTCTGTCGGAATGTGCGGGTGTTTACGGAATGCTTGGCGGACAGATGGCGGATACAGATGCAGAGAAAATGCAATTGAAAAAAGACGAGCTTGTCACCCTGCACAGTATGAAAACAGGTGCTCTCATAAGATGCGCTGTCAGACTCGGTTGCCTTGCGGCAGGCGTGCAGGACGGGCAAATTATAAACGATATGGATTCCTATGCCTCGGATATCGGGCTTGCATTTCAGATTGTGGATGATATATTAGACAAATACGGTGAAAGTCAACTGCTCGGCAAAACAGTGGGCAGCGATACTGCCAGTGAAAAAACCACATTTCTTTCATTCTATACGCGTGAGGAGGCTTTTGCCGAAGCCACGCGTTTGACCGAGAGGGCGATAGAAACGGTTTCAAAATATCAGAATCTTCAGGAAGCGGTCTTACTTGCGGAATATCTTTTACATAGACAAAAATAAACGAGGACATTTATGCGCATTGATTCCTATTTGTTTTTGATTGGGGAAGCGAAAAGCAGAACGGCGGCTCGCACTTTAATTGAGGAAGGTAAGGTTTTTTACGAAGGGAAGCAAGTCAAAAAGCCATCTCTTCTGTTGCCTGAAAATCCTGACGGAAAGCTCGAGGTTCGCGCACAGGGGTGTCCTTATGTCAGCCGAGGCGGATTGAAGCTTGAGGCTGCTTTAAGGCGTTTTTCCATCGATGTAAGCGGTCTTTGTGTTTTGGATGTCGGTTCATCCACAGGTGGCTTTACCGATTGCCTTTTGCAAAACGGTGCATCAAAGGTCTATGCTGTTGATAGCGGCAAGGCACAAATGGTACCGTCTCTTGCAGAGGATGCGCGTGTTATCTTGCGTGAATCCTGCAATGCCCGTTACTTGAAGTCCGTGGATTTTCCCGAGCCCATTGATATGATAGTCATGGATGTGTCCTTCATTTCGCAAACGCTTCTTTTTCCTGCACTTTCGGAAATCTTGCGTAAGGGCGGCACAATGGTCACGCTCATTAAGCCGCAATTTGAGGTCGGTCGCTCGGGAATCGGGCGCGGCGGAATTGTGCGAAACCAAAACCTGCGCGATGATGCTGTACGGCGAGTATGTGCTGACGCTTTGAATTATAACTTTCAGAACCAAGGCCTGATACCATCACCGATTACAGGCGGTGATGGCAATTACGAATTTTTGGCATATTTCAAGAAAAACGATTGAAAAAGAGGAAAGATTGATGAAAAGCTTTTTTCTGCTTCCTAATCCGACAAAAGACATCGGCTACGCATTGACATCGAAAATTGTGGCTTTTTTAACCAAGGGCGGCGCAAAGCTTTATGCCGATGAAATTCATGCGGCACACTTGAATCATGTTGCGCCCTGCAAGCAAGGAGAGATTCCTTCCGATGTAGAGGCGATTCTTGTGCTTGGCGGAGACGGCTCTGTGATACATGGCGCGACGCTTGCTCTTCGGAACAAATTACCGATATTGGGTGTCAATCTTGGACATCTTGGCTATCTTGCCAATATTGAGCCCGGTGATTTTGAAAAGCTGTCGGCTTTACTTCAAGAGAATGTTGATCTGCGCTCACACATTGTCCTGTCTGTACGCATCCATCAGCGTGACGGTCAAATAATTGAAGCGACGGCAGTAAACGAGGTTGTAGTCTGCAATAATCATGACTTCAATATTGCGGAAATTGCGTTAACCGATATGAAGGCGAGCGGCTCTTCTGTCTCGTACCGTGCGGATGGGCTGATTGTCTGCACGCCGCTTGGCTCAACCGCCTATTCGTTATCAGCAGGCGGGCCGATTATTGACAGCAGTGCAGATGTTTTTTGTGTGACACCGATATGTCCGCACTCTTTCTTCTCACGCTCAATTCTGTTTTCTCCCGATTCTGTTCTGCAACTGAAAAATGAATCCTGCAAGGGACTTCCTCATGCGGTGAATATTGACGGGCAAAAGGTGCATACGCTATTACCGGATGAATTTGTAGAAATCGCGGTATCAGCTCAAAGGCTCACCTTCGTGGATATCGGTCATCACGGTGTACTGGATGTCCTTGGACGAAAAATGATGACATCCAATGTGAAATTTTAATCAGGTGGCAAAGGAGATAATCAACCATGCTGAAAAAGGAAAGACAAAATCGTATCCTGGAATTGATACATAAATACAAATTTGAAACACAGGATGAGGTTTTAGCAAAGCTTCTTGAGGACGGATACCGTGTCACACAGGCAACCATATCAAGAGATTTACGCGAGCTTCAGCTTGTCAAGAGCCTGAATGATAACGGCGGCTATTCTTATATTATTTCACCTGATGCAGTCAAAGCCTCGATGCCATCCTTCAGTGCAGTGTTGTCTGAATCAATTAAAACCGTCAGCTTTTCCGAATCAATGATTGTCATTAAGACATTTCCCGGTATGGCGCAAGCGGTTGCCACCTGTATTGACAGTATTGATACGGGCGAGATTCTCGGTTGCGTTGCGGGCGATGATGCCATTATTGCAGTCGCATCGGATAAGCTTTCTGCCGAAAATGTCTGTGCACGCTTACAAATGCTGATAAAACCTCATCACAAGCACAAATTCCGCTAATCTTCCAAAGGAGATTTCCGATATGTTATTGTCACTTCATATCGAAAACATTGCCATTATACGCGAACTGAATATTGATTTTGAGCAGGGCTTTACAGCCCTGACAGGCGAAACCGGTGCAGGCAAGTCGATTCTTATTGACAGTATTGGCTTTTTGCTTGGCAGTCGCGCGCAAAGAGAGCTTTTGCGACACGGTGCAGAGCGTGCGATGGTCAGCGGACTTTTTGGCGCATTTTCAGATGTGGAAATCGAAGCCCTTGCCTCACTTGATATTCATCCTGACGAAGATGGCACTCTTCTCATTGAACGCAGTATCAGCTTGGATGGCCGCTCGCAGTGCCGTATTAACGGTCGCATGGTCAATTTGTCACTTCTGCGTGATACTTCTGCATCTCTTGTTCATATTCACGGTCAGTCGGACACAGCGCTTTTGCTTCAGCCCGGTTATGCGCTTCAAACAATTGATGACTACGGAACGCCACTTGATTTACTTTCTGAATACCGTATGGCATATCGAGAGCTTTGCGATGCAAGGCGTGCCTTAAAGGAGCATAACGAAAAGGAGAGCGAGAGACTTCGTCTTGAAGATACTCTCAAGCGACAGATTGCCGAAATCCGTAAGGCAGCACCAAAAATCGGTGAAGAAGAGCAGCTTTACGAAAAAAAGAACAGACTTAAAAATGCAGAGCGCATCACCAAGCTTTCAACATTTGCTTATCGCGCGCTCAAGGGCGGTGAAAAGGGAAGCGTGCTTCTCATTCTTGAGCGTGTCAGACAATCGCTTGAACAGCTCAAGGAGATGATTCCATCGCTTGATGAATCGCTTGAGGCAATTGACGGCTGCATAAGTACACTTGATGATGTGGCGGAAGGTATTGCCGCATATGCTGATGAGGGCGGAGAGGATAAAACCGAGCTCTTAAATCAAATTGAAAGCCGTCTTGATGTTTTGTATCACTTGTCCAAACGGTATGGCGGCAGTGTCGCGGCTTGTCTTGAATTTTTGAGTCAGGCCGAAAAAGAGCTTTCGGCACTTGAAAACTTTGAAGATAAAAAGAAGGAGCTTGAAGAGGCTGTCGCTGACAAGCTGGAAGATGCCCAAAAGCTGTCCGTTCTTTTACATGATAAGCGCACCGAAGCTGCAAAAGAATTGTCGTCTAAGCTGAAAGCGACATTGGTTCAGCTTGATTTACCAAGCATACAAATTTCACTTTCCTGTGATTTACTTGAAGAAAACGGCAGTATTCTGTTAAACGAAAGCGGCGCTGACGATGTACGGTTTTTGTTTTCATCCGGCTCTGCCGAAACACCGAATGCGATTGACAAGATAGCATCCGGCGGCGAGATTTCGCGTGTAATGCTGGCGCTTCGCGAGGCACTTGCAGAAAAATCAGGTGTCAGTACCGCTATTTATGATGAAATTGATACGGGTGTATCGGGAAAAACCGCCCGTAAAATCGGACTGAAAATGAGTCTTGCCGCAAAAAGAGGACAGGTGCTTTGCGTGACACACTCGGCACAAGTTGCCTCTCTTGCGGATACACATCTTCTGATTCACAAGCAGGAAACAAACGGTCGGCTCGAAACATCAGTTACCTCCTTGAATGCCGAAGAAAGAACCGAGGAAATCGCACGAATCCTCGGCGGTATTCGCGTGACTGATGTGCAACGGGCTGCCGCACAGGAAATGCTCAACAATCGCGATGAATGATATAACCGAAAGGAAATCTGATGAATTCTTCCCGTTATACCGAGCTGCTCGGTGCTATAAAGGATTGTCAAACCTGTGAGCTTCTTTTGAATGAAAAGCTCTCTTCACATACAACCTTCCGCATTGGCGGGGCTGCTGACTTCTTTGTTCTGCCTCAAAACATCCCTACTTTTTGTATGGTTCTTGATTTGGTCGCACAGAACGAAATTCCCTATAAGGTCATTGGAAATGCGAGCAATCTCCTGATACATGACAATGGCTTTCGGGGTGTTGTCATTCAGACAAAGCCGCTTGATTGTGTTTCTCTTGAAAACGGTATTCTTCGTGCGGAATGCGGCGCAACGCTTGCGAGGTGCGCACGAAAAGCCGCCGAGGCAGGCTTATCGGGATTTGAAAAAATTGCCGGTATTCCTGCAACGATTGGCGGTGCGCTGGCGATGAACGCAGGTGCTTACGGTTCGCAAATTGCCGATATTCTTCGCTCTGTTTCTGTGTTTGATATGGAAACAAGAAGCGTTTATTCGCTTAATCGTGATGAGTTGGCATTTGGTTACAGAACTGCTTTGATATCAGACAGACGCTATATTGCACTTTCGGCGGAGTTCTGCTTACAGGAGCGAAGCCGTGAGGAGATATTAACCGATATGCGCGATTGCATGGAGAGGCGGCAAAGCTCACAACCACTCAATTATCCAAGCGCGGGCAGTGTTTTTAAGCGGCCACCAAATGATTATGCAGGTCGCTTGATTGAAGCCGCAGGATTAAAAGGGACACGCATTGGCGATGCTGAGGTGTCGGAGAAGCACGCGGGCTTCATTATCAATCGGGGTCATGCGACATCCGAGGATGTCCGCGCTTTGATTGCACTTGTCCAAAGACGCGTACGGGAAACAAGTGATGTACTGTTGGTTTGCGAAATAGAAATATTGCCGGAAGGATAAGTGATGATGGAATCCTTTGCAATGCAAACGAAAAAAAAGCTTTATTCAAAGCAATTAAAAGGACATTGTTGCCGCCGAGCCTTTCTTTTTGGACTGTTTTCGGTGCTTTTACGCGAAAAAAACGGCGAATATAGTATGACTGTTCCTTTTGAAGAAATGACCGAGCCGACAGTGAAGTCCATTCGCGAGCAATGCGGCAGAAGCTCTGTACAGTCCTTCGATAACAAACTGAAAAGAAATGTACTATCCTTTGACGGTGCATCGGCTTTCCATTTGCTTTTGGATGCATCAAATGAACTGTCCTTGAAAAAAATCATACCGAAGCCATGCCCGAACTGCAAAAAAAGCTTTTTGCGCGGTGTTTTTATCGGGTGTGGCAGAATGATTCCGCCCGCGAGCGGCTATTCATTGGAGCTTGACTGCCGTGAACGCCTGCCCTTGATAGCAACGCTCACAGAAGAAGAAGGCATTGTCTTCCATCAAGGAACGCGGCGCGGACAAACCTATCTTTATTTGAAAAAAAGCACCTCTATTGAAGATTTTTTCACATTGATTGGTGACCAGGAGCTTTCCTTTGCGATTATGAATGAAAAAATTGCTCGGGAATTTCGCAACCATGCCAACCGTGTGGCAAGCTGTGAGTCAAACAACATTGCTAAAACAGTAGTGGCCGCTGGCGAACAGATAGATTTAATTGAGAGATTGCAGGCGGCAGATAAATTTTCTTTATTACCTCCCGAGCTTCAGCAGGCGGCACTTGCACGCCTTGAAAACAGGGAAGCATCTCTTGAACATCTGGCAAGGCTGATGACGCCGCCTCTCACAAAATCGGGCTTGAATCATCGCTTGCAAAAGGTGATGGTGATTGCCAGACAATTACTTGAAGAATCCAAATAACAAATGAAAGGAATGGCTACCGATGAAGGATTTTGTCCATCTTCATGTTCATAGCGAATATAGCTTGCTTGACGGTGCCTGTCGCGTGACAGAGCTGCCCCGTCTTGCGAAAAAGAACGGGCATAAGGCTGTTGCGTTGACAGACCACGGCGTGATGTACGGTGCCGTTTCCTTTTTTAAGGCTTGTATCTCGGAGGGGATTCAGCCTATTATTGGTTGTGAGGTTTATGTTGCACCGCGCTCCCGCTTTTTGAAGGAAGGGCGCGGAGATGCATCGGGCAACCATCTCATTTTGCTTGTTCGCAATGAAATCGGTTATCGCAACCTGATATTCCTTGTGTCAAAGGCCTTTACAGAGGGCTTTTATCAAAAGCCACGCATTGATATGGATCTGCTTTCAGAGCATACTGAGGGGCTTATCTGCCTTTCTGCTTGCATTTCAGGAGCCATTCCTTCTCTCATTCTGGACGGCGAGTTTGAAAAGGCGGAGCAGCTTGCATTTCAAATGAAGGGGATGTTTCAACCTGATTGCTTCTATCTTGAGCTTCAAAATCACGGTATGTCAGAGGAAGCAGCTGTCAACCGCGCGCTGATTTCCATGTCAAAGAAATTGCAAATTCCACTTGTTGCGACCAATGATATTCATTATGCAGAGCGTACGGATGCCGAGACACAGGCGCTTTTGATGTGCATTCAAATGAATAAGGTTCTCTCTGATGGCGCGCCACTCGGCTTTGAGACACCTGATTTTTATTATAAAAGTACAGATGAGATGTACGCGCTCTTTGAGGCGATACCCGAGGCACTTGAAAACACGATTAAAATTGCCGATATGTGTCGGTTTTCTTTTGATTTCAGTCAAACACATTTGCCGACATTCCCGATTAAGCCCGGTGAAAGCCATGAGAAAATTCTGACTGATGAAGCGAAAAAGGGACTGTTACGCCGCAAGGAAAATAAGCTTCTTGACCTTGAAAACCATACACTTGCCGAATATGAAGAAAGGCTTTCTTATGAGCTTTCTGTCATTCATAAAATGGGCTTTGATTCTTACTTCCTTGTCGTACGCGATTTTATCGCCTTTGCACGCTCAAGGGGCATTGCCGTCGGTCCGGGGCGTGGCTCCGGTGCAGGCAGTCTTGTTGCTTATTGTGTCTCAATTACCGATGTCGACCCATTGAAATACAATCTTTTGTTTGAGAGATTTTTGAATCCCGAACGCGTTTCCTTGCCTGATTTTGATACCGATTTTTGTTATGAAAGACGGGAAGAGGTCATCGAATATGTCAAGGAGAAGTACGGAGAGGACCATGTCGCACAAATTGTGACCTTTGGAACAATGGCGGCACGGGCGGCTGTCCGCGATGTCGGTCGAGCGATGGGAATGCCCTATGCAGATGTTGACCGTGTTGCGAAGCTGATTCCGCGCGATATCGGCATCAAGCTCGCGACCGCACTTGAAAATAAAGAGCTTCGTGCGCTTTATGAATCATCTGCCGATGCACGAAAGCTGCTCGATAATGCCATGAAGCTCGAAGGGATGCCGCGCCATGCTTCAACTCATGCGGCAGGAGTGATTATCACCGAAAAGCCGTTATGTCATTATGTGCCGCTATCGGTCAATGGCGATTCGATTGTGACACAGTTTGATATGGATACTGATGCGGCACTGGGACTTGTCAAGTTCGATTTTCTCGGCTTGCGTTATTTGACAATTATCGCCGATGCCGTCAATCATGTCAGGGAAAGCAATCCTTCCTTCTCAATTGAGGCGATTGCAACCGACGATAAAGAAACCTTCAAAATGCTTTCTGACGGTTTGTCCGATGGCGTTTTTCAGCTTGAATCAGCAGGCATGAAGCAAATGCTCATGCAATTAAAGCCCGGTTGCTTTGAGGATATTATTGCCGCAATTGCACTCTTTCGCCCGGGGCCCATGGATTCAATTCCAACTTATATTGCACGCAAGCACGGCAAGGAGAAGGTCACTTACAGTACGGGTGAGCTGAAGGATATACTGGATGTGACATACGGCTGCATTGTCTATCAGGAGCAGGTCATGCAGATATTCAGACGGCTTGCGGGGTATAGCTTTGCACGCGCAGATATTGTACGCCGCGCTATGTCAAAGAAAAAGACGGATGTTCTTGAAGCCGAAATGAAGGAATTTATTGACGGCGCGGTTATGCGCGGTATTCCGGAAGAAACGGCGAGCGCAATCTTTCATGACATGGAGGATTTTGCCAAATATGCCTTCAACAAGAGCCATGCAACCGCTTATGCTGTACTTTCTTATCGGACTGCTTATCTGAAGACACACTATCCAAAGGAATATTTTGCTGCCCTGATGTCCTCTGTCATGGGGCAAGCAGATAAGCTGAATGATTATATTGCAGAATGTACGCGAATGAATATTCCCGTCCTGCCGCCTGACATCAATGAAAGCCGCTTGAATTTTTCTGTGTCGGGAAAGCATATCAGATTTGGACTTTTAGCCCTGAAAAACATTGGCAGAGTCCTTGTGGACCGCATTCTTGATGTCCGAAGCGAAAAGCTCTTTGAAAGCTTTGAGGATTTTACTTCAAGGCTATGCGGCAGGGAATTGACGCTTCGACAGCTTGAAACTCTCATTAAATGCGGTGCCTTTGACTCCTTTGGATATCATCGAAGTCAGCTTCTCGCTGTTGCGGAAAAGGTACTTGCTGAGGCTGAAGCGGCGCAAAAAAACAAAAACGACGGTCAACTTGATTTTTTTTCCTGCTTTGATATAGAAGATGAGAAGCAAGCCACGGTTGTATATCCCGATATTCCCGAATTTACATTGAAGGAGCTTTTGATTTTCGAGAAGGAATGCACGGGAATGTATTTTTCGGGACATCTGCTCGATAATTTCAAAATGCATATTGATTCCTTAAGGCTTGACAGTATTTATGATATTAAGAAATCCTTTGAGGGTGATGCAATTCTGCAGAATGACACGAGCTATCGTGACAATCAAGCGATTACGGTTGCAGGTATCGTCACCAGACGCACAAACAAAACAACGCGCGGCGGTACGGCAATGGCGTTTTTAACACTTGAAGACCGCAGGGGCGGCGCCATTGATGTGGTGGTATTCCCGAAGCAATGGGAGAAATATCATGCCCAGATTTTTGAAGAAGCAGTTGTTTCGATAAGCGGCAGACTGTCTGTTGGTGACGGCGACGACATCTCCTTGATTCTCTCGTCGTGTGTACCTCTCATGGAAAACGATGCTTTTTCTTCATCATCTGCACAAGAGACTTCAAAAAAAAGTGCCATCTATCTTCGCGTTCCTTCTTTTGAGCATCCACTCTTTTTCGAAGCCACTTCACTTTGCAGAAAATGCGGGGAAGGAACACTTGATGTTTATTTTTACAATTCAGAGACGAAAAAATATGTGAAGGCGGATGGTATCACACTTCCGCCGACAGAAGAGGTTTATCAAAGCTTTGCCGCGCTTCTCGGCAAGGAAAATGCGATTTTACGATAACGATGAAATAAAAATCAGAGGAAATAACTGATGAATAAACGCCCCCTGATACCACAAAGCGCAGGCGAGGTCACAGACATTTCGGTACGCTATCATCAGAAATGGTCTGAAAGATTTCGCCGCGCCAAGTGGTTTGTATTGATTTTTTTGTTCTTATTTGCGTTTTTGATGTTGGTCTTTTTCAAAACAAGCATCAATTACGAGAATTTTCTATTTCTTTTGCGTGACCTTGACGCCGAATACAACGCAGGGACAGACACTCGCGGTATTGGTGTCTATTATGATGCCGATACTGAAATGACCTGTCAGGTATTCAAGAATCACCTGATAGTTGTGGATACAGGTCACATTTACTTATACGGATTGTCGGGATACCGTGTATTTACATATCCGCATGAATACAGGAATCCCTGTGTGGCAATTTCGGACAATTATTTTATTGTGTATGATTTGGGAGGTTACGGCTTTACTCTTTATAATGCAGTCGGACTTCTTTATGAAAACACTTCGTATGATTATCCCATTCTGGATGCGTCTGTTGCGGATGACGGAACCTTTGCTATTTTGACCAAAAACCAAACCTACCGTTCAAGTGTTCAGGTTTTCAGTCGTCATTATGAGCATATCGGTTCTTACCACACAATGAGATATGTGACACGCATTGATTTGAACGAGGATGGAACGCATATCCGCATAGCTTCGGTTTATATGGATGTAGACAGTGGCGTTCCGCGTACAGTTTTACAGGATTACCGCATTGGTGAGAAGAAGGAAAGCTTCAGACTTGAATATCCGAATACTGGCATTACGGATACGGCGCTTGCTGCATCTTCAACGGTTCCGCTTGATGTCGGGAATATAGGGAATAACATAGCCCTGCTTTGCAATAACGGTGTCATGTTTTGCACATCGGGCGGCAAGCTCGATAACTTCTTTTCCTTTTCAAATGACCTTCCTTCAGGGGTCGGCAAGCTATCGACAGCCGCATACGGAGAAGGCCAGCTTGCACTATTGTTTCTCGATTCTGTTAATGAGTCAAAAAAGCATCTTTGCATTATGAGTAGCAGCGGCGGAATGATACTGAAAAGCATAGCGGCTGTTGATGACAACATCACCGCCATGTCTTATTATGAAAACACGCTCTTTCTTCTCTCGCCCTCTCATGTATATAAAGCAGATAAAAACGGCAAACTGACATCGATAGAATTAAAGGAAAAGGGTGAAATTGTCGGCTTTTCTGCCTATAATACATCGACGGCAATTGTCAGTTATGCCGATAAAACCGTAGGAATCAAATTTGATTGATTTAGTGAAAAGGTACGGTGCTTTTTATGACGATTATTTTTGATATATTGCTTTTCGCGTTCCTCGTATTCATTGTCTTGCAGGACACAAAACGGGGATTTCTGTGCTCGTCTGTCGGCTTTGCGCGCGCGATTATCGCAATTATTATCACGATATTTATATCAAGCTTTTTCGCCTCAAAGCTGAATCAAAGCTTGATTTATCCGCGTGTGTATCAATCGATTTATAATGCAATTGCCACCGCAGGCGCAACGAGCGTCGAAACTGTCACACAAGCACTTCCTGTCGCTTTTCAGGGAATTGCCCTTCTGTGCGGTATAGATGTGAAAAAAATTGTCGCTTCCTCGGAGACAGGATACGAAAACTACGCAAAAGCACTGGCTGCCCCCATTTCAAACGGACTGTCGGCAGCTATTGCCTTTATATTCATCCTGATTGTTGTTTATCTGGGACTGAAGCTATTGGTACCACTTGTATCGAAGTTTATTCATAAAATTCCTTTTGTGGGCTTTGTCGATACGGTAGGTGGCTTCGTCTTTGGTGTTTTTCATGCCTTTGTTTGGGGATGGGCTCTTGCAACAGGCTTTGGCTTTTTATTAAGTCTGCTTGGATTTTCAATAGAAAGCACAGTTCTTATTCGCTTTTTAAGTGATTTTTCACCGATCAAATTGATTATGTGGATATTTCTTTGATAGAATCATAAGGATAAAAATGGAGTACAACTTATATGGAAATGCAAATGTGTTCGAGATGCCAAAAGCGTTTTGCTGTTGTCTATATCACAAAATATGAAAACGGCGAAACCGTCAATGAAGGTCTTTGCTTGCCGTGTGCAAAAGCACTTGGCATCAAGCCTGTCAATGATATGATTGAAAAAATGGGTATCTCTGAGGAGGATATGGAAAAGATGAGCGGCGAGATGGAAGGCGCTCTGAACAGCCTCATTGAATCCGAGAATGACCGTGAGGATGGCGGTGCGCCTGCCATAGATTTTCCCAAACTTTTTCAAAACATGGGAATGCCGTTTATGCGAAAACCATCGGGTGATGAGCAAAAGGACACATCCAAAAAGGATGCATCAAAATCGAAGAAGCGTGATGACAAACGGAAATTTTTGAATACTTACTGTCGCAATCTGACTGCACTTGCAAAGGAAGGTCGACTTGACCGTATCATTGGGCGTGAGCAAGAGCTTGACCGAATGATTCATGTTCTTTCGCGCCGCCAGAAAAACAATCCGTGCTTAATCGGCGAGCCTGGTGTCGGTAAAACCGCCATTGCAGAGGCACTTGCCATGCGTATTGTTGAAGGTCAGGTTCCTTACAGATTGCGTCAAACCGAGGTCATGCTGCTTGATTTAACGGCGCTTGTTGCGGGAACGCAGTTCCGCGGTCAGTTTGAATCGCGCGTGCTTGGACTTCTTTCGGAGGTCAAGAGTGCAGGCAATATCATCCTTGTCATTGACGAGGTGCATAATCTTGTGGGTGCGGGTGATGCAGAGGGAAGTATGAACGCCGCAAATATGATGAAGCCTGCACTTTCACGCGGAGAAATTCAGGTCATCGGCGCAACCACAATGTCCGAATACCGCCGCCATATCGAAAAGGACAGCGCACTTGAACGCCGCTTCCAGCCCATTATTGTCAATGAGCCTTCTATTGAGGATACAACCAAGGTTCTGACAGGCATTAAAAATTATTATGAAGATTTCCACGGCGTCAAGATTCCCGACCATCTCATCAGGCGTATTGTGGTGCTTTCCGAACGCTATATTACGGACCGTTTTCTTCCTGACAAGGCGATTGACCTTCTGGATGAATCAGCAGCAAAGCTGGCTCTTTCTTCGCCTTGTATCAGCGAAAAGCGCCAAGCGGACGAGGAAATGCGAAAACTCGGTATTGAAAAGGAAGAGATAACCGCAAAGGCACAAGAAGAGAACACCTCTGAGGAGACTACCTATAAGCTGCTTGCGGATATCAAGGTACGCGAGATGCAGCTCGTTGAAAGGCTCCGTGAATTAGAAAGCGAATGTGCAAATGTCATTCTTTCGGCAGAGGATGTGGCGAAGGTGCTTGAGGTATGGACAGGAATTCCCGCCGCCTCGATAAGTGCAAAGGAATACGAGCACCTGTTTGGTTTGGAGGATAGGCTTTCTTCGCAAGTAATTGGGCAAAAAGAAGCCATTGATGCAGTCACACGCGCAATCAAGCGTAAACGCACAGGCGTTTCCTTCCGCAAAACACCTGTTTCGTTCATTTTTGCAGGGCCGACAGGCGTCGGTAAAACAGAGCTTGTAAAGGTTCTTTCCAAGGATCTTTTCGACCGCCCCGATGCGCTTATCAGATTAGATATGTCCGAATACATGGAGAAGCACGCGGTTTCCAGAATCATTGGTGCGCCTCCCGGTTATGTCGGTTATGACGATGCAGGACAGCTGACGGAAAAAATCCGCAGACAGCCTTATGCTGTGGTTCTTTTTGATGAAATCGAAAAAGCGCATCCTGATGTCATGAACATTCTTTTGCAGGTGCTTGATGAGGGAAAAATCACAGATGCCGCAGGACGACAGGTGAATTTTGAAAACACCGTGATTGTCATGACGACCAATGCAGGCGCTGACCGTTCAGCTGCGGTGACGGGCTTTACGCTCGGTAGCTCTGTCAATGAAATCGGTCGTGAACGGACTGAACGCGCCTTGTCGGAATTTTTGCGTCCTGAATTTTTGAATCGCGTAGATGAAATTATCACATTCCGCCATCTTGAAAAGGACGATTTCGTTCGCATAGCGGATCTTCGGATGAAAGAGCTTGCTGATGCACTTTCAGAGAAGAATATCACCCTCACATATGATGATTCTGTATTGAAAACAATTGCAGAAAAGTCCTATTCATTGAAATACGGTGCGCGTCATATGCAACGCTATCTGCGCCGCCATATTGAAGATGTGATTGCAGAAAAGCTGATTGCTTCTTATACCCAGAGCATTTCCCGTGTTCATGTTTCCTCTGATAATGAAACCTTGACGGTTTCATGCTTGGTTTAAGCGCATGAAAACGAATTGGAGCATCAAAAGTCAGGATGAGGTTGAATATCTGCTTTCAACCGACGCAAAAAACGGACTGACATCGAAAATCGCCAACATCCGCTTAAAAGAGGAAGGCAAAAACACACTTGACGGCAGGGAGGAGGTACGCGTATCCTCTGTACTCAAGAGTCTGTTTTTTGATATTGCACATCTTCCCATTTTTTTCGCAATCATTATGAGCTTTTCTTATCGCTCATATCTCTTGGGGATTCTTGCTCTCGTTGTTTGGGGTGCTTTCATTTTTGCTTACGCTGTATTGTATTTGCAGGCAAAACGCAATCTGCATCTTGCAGCAAATGCTTCTGTTCCCGATGCTCGCGTTCTGCGCGAGGGAAGTGAAAAGCTGCTTTCTCCATCCTTGATTGTACGGGGTGATATCATTTTATTAGAAGAGGGTGATACCGTTCCTTGCGATGCCTATATTCTTGAGGCGAGCAACCTCAAAGTATCCGAGGCATCGGTATTTGACGGGGGTAGCGTGACTCAAAAATCAGTAAGACCGAGTGATGCCAAGCAAACCGAATACGGTAAAATGCAAAATATTCTGTTTGCAACCTCAAAGGTGCTTTCAGGCAAATGCAGGGCAATTTGTACCGAAACCGGTCGCTTTACCTTGGCCGCTCTTCAAAAAAGAGTATCATCGGTTTACGGAGATACCACACCTGCCTTTTTCACACAAATCAAGAAAAAGGTCAGACCGTTTTCTCTGTCGGTCATTGCTTGTAGCCTGCTGATTGTTCTGATTGGCTTCCTATACGGCGAAAACCATATTTTTTCTTCCTTTGTCACAGCAGCTTGTTTTGTTTCTTCTTTACTTCCCGCAAGTTTTGAAGGCATTTTATTCGTCTATTACGGCATTTATATGAGTGCCTTGCGAAGAAAAAAGCACGCACGCGCCTTGCTTAAAAATCCTTTGTCACTTGACCTTTTGCCGCAACTTGATTGCTTGTTCGTCAATACCGATATGCTTTTTGATGACGATGCGCTTGCTTTGCGGTCTGTCATAACTGCAAAAGCTCAATACCGCGCGGATGAGCTTGATTCCGTCAAAGGACTTTTTTCCTATGTTGCAACGCTTGACACCTGCATTGTTGCAGAGTACGGAAGTGAAACGGCAGGCCTTGCACAACCACCTGAGAAAAAGGCCATGAATGAATTTCTGGCTAAAAAGAATATTGGGCTATTGCCCAATACCGAGACGATTGCCTATCGCTCCGCAGATGCCGATTTTGATTACAATTCTGTCCTGCTTCGTGATGACCAAGGAGGCTTTATCATTTCTTCGGGAGATGCTTCTTTATTACTGCGTGCCTGCTCCTCGTATTTATACGAGAACAGAATCATTACATTAACGGCAGAAATTCGCGAAAGAATCCTGCAAAATATTGACGAGATGCGCAGGCTTGGCAGAAGTGTCATTGCCTATGCTATGAAAAGAACAGGTGAACAGGGTTTTTCCCACTCTCATCGATTGCATCGGGATATGACCTTTATTTTGGCGGCTGTTTTTCATAAGCGTGAGAGCAGCTCGCTTGAACGCTTCCTGACGGTGTGCAGAAATCATCAAATTGAGCCGATTATCTTCCATTCGGGTAGCGCAGAGCAAGCGAGCCTTCTGATTCGCGACCATCAGCTTTTCGGACAAGCCCGCGTTTGTGACGGCCGCAAAATCGGGGACACGCCCCCGTCCTTTTTGGAGCTGCTTGACCACTATCAGATATTTGCCGCTTTTTCGCAATCGCAAAAGCAAGCTATGTGCAATGAATTGATAGCAAAAAAACTCAACATGGGCCTTGTTGTATCCTCGCCTGACGATGAAGTTTCGTTCAGACAGCTTCATACTGTCTTCGCTGTTGCGCCCCCTGCTGATTTTTCTTTGTCAGCACAAAAGAAAGTCAAAAAAAGCATCTGGCAAAAGAAAATTGACCAAAGAAGTGATATCCTGATTGATAAGGATGTCAGTGCGGTGACCAATGCCGTTGACGCTATGTCAGGCTTTCGCCATTCTGCCCGCGCTTCTGTATTCTATTTGATGATGATGACGGCGATGCGTTTGCTGACTTGCTTTTGCGGCGCACTTCTCGGTGCTTCTTTTCTTCCTATGCTCCCCCTGCTTATGCTGACTTATCTCTTTGATGTACTCGTTGTGCATCACATATTCATAAGTGGGCTGTCGCAGAAGCGCAGAGAACGATTACCGTTTGTTCGGTTTGATGTCTTACGCTCGCCTTCGCGCGCTTTCAATTTCTTTTTACCTGCAATGACCGTACCGCTGTTTTTGACGGTGTGTGATGTCATATTGACACACTCTCTACCATCATTCAGCCACCGTGCGCTTGCTCTTGCTGCCTGGTGGTTGTTAACCGCGGTCACTCTCGTCTATGCTTATCTTACATATCATATTGCTTTTTCAAAGCAAATACAAAGGAAAGTGCTTCCTGTTCTCTTAGCAATCACCCTTATCGGTGCCCTGCCTTTCGTTTCCACACTTTTCTCTGTATCATTCCATTGGCTTTCTCCCATAATGACGGTAGGCGGAATTTTGATTTTTATCATTTCCTTGAAAATATCTGCATTGAGGGAACGCAAATATACATTCAAAAACAAAATATAAGGAGTTAAATTATGGCAGAATGTACACATGATTGTAGCACCTGTAAAAGTGACTGTGCCTCAAGAGAGAAAAAAGAATCCTTGCGGGCAGAGGCAAACAGTGCAAGTCATATCAAACATGTTATCGGTATCGTCAGCGGAAAGGGCGGTGTCGGTAAATCACTTGTCACCTCGATGCTCGCTGTTGAAATGCAGCGTCGCGGTTACCAATGTGCAATTTTGGATGCTGATATTACAGGTCCATCCATTCCGAAATCCTTTGGCTTGAAAACAGGTCAGGTGCAGGGGAGCGAGCTTGGTATGTTTCCGCTCAAGACAAAAACAGGCATAGAGGTCATGTCTCTCAATTTGCTCGTAGATGACGAAAGCAAGCCTGTTGTGTGGCGTGGCCCTGTCATTGCAGGCACTGTTACACAGTTCTGGACTGATGTTGTTTGGAATGATGTGGACTTTATGTTTGTGGATATGCCTCCCGGAACCGGCGATGTACCGCTGACTGTATTTCAGAGCCTGCCGCTTGACGGCATCATCATCATCAGCAGTCCGCAGGAGCTTGTCTCGCTGATTGTTGAGAAGGCAGTCAATATGGCAACCCTGATGAATGTTCCCGTTCTCGGTCTTGTTGAAAATTATAGCTACTATGTTTGTCCCGACTGTGGAAAGAAGCATCATATTTACGGTGACAGTCATATTATGGAGCTTGCAACCTCGCACAGCATACCGCTTCTTGCACAGCTTCCCATTGACCCGAAGCTTGCCGCTCTTTGCGACAAGGGAATTATCGAATTGATGGAAAATGACTATATGGCTCCTATTGCCGATGTATTGCAGGCAAAGGCCTGATTAAAGAAGCAAAAAAGAAGAGAATTTCAACCAAAATTGAAATTCTCTTCTTCGTTTTTACCGAAAGATATTTTGCTTACAACTTGAAAGCGGCAAAGCCATGATCGGTCAGGCGGTAAATGGTGCGATGACCGCAGGTATAGCATAACTCAAGTGCTTCATCATGCCAGAAGCCAAGTGCTTCGGTGCAATGTGCATCGGAGGTCAGGGTGATAGGCGCACGAAGCTTTGCAAGCTCATAGAGCAAGAAGGGAGCAGGATAGGGCTTTTTTTGTCCAGCACGGAACATAGCCCCCGTATTTACCTCAAAGATTAGTTCGGGACGCTTACGCACAATGCGTCTTAAGGCATTGACTGCGATTTCGCGGTAAAGAGCCGAATCTTCATCAAAAAGCTTGATAGCTCCTTCGTTGAACTTCGTATATACATCAAAGTGACCGACAATATCGACACCGCCGCGCATACAGGAGGTTTCAACTAAAGAAAAATAATGTTGTAAGAATGCCTGTGTACTGCCACCAAAGCCAATATCAATGCATTTTTTCAGTTCCTCAACAGTGTCGTCTATTGCAAAATAGGTATTGCCGACTCTGATTTGATGAACCGAACCAATACGGTAATCATAAAGAGGAAAGCCGTAGTTTGTATCATAGTCCCATTCAATCCCCATATAAATCTTCATGCGTCCTTGGTACAGACGACGAAGCTCGGTGATCTTTCTGCGATACTGAATCTCACTTTCAGGCTTCATTGCATAGTCATTGCGGAAGGGAAGCGGTGAATGCGGGGAGAAACCAAGCGCGACATAGCCCATCTGATAGGCATGGTATGCCATCTGTTCCATACGCGCCTTACCATCGCAAAATTGTGTATGAACATGACAGTCAGACGGAAAAAACATGAAGCGCCTCCTGATTAAGAAATCTATTGTATATATTATACTTCTTTTGCTTTCACTTTGCAAGAGGAAAAGTTATAATTTTAGACATAATTATTGCTATTTTGCATTTTTTATGGAAAATTATTAAAAAGCAGAAAAAAAGTCATAATTATTACGGGCGCGTGATTGACAAACAGTCATTTAAGAGTTATAATATTATTCATAGTATAATTATAGTCATGCTTGCTTTTTTGGTGGCAGAATGGAGAGAATGATGACAAAAATTGATGTGTATTCGGGCTTTCTCGGTGCAGGGAAAACAACTTTAATTAAAAAAATGATTAAGGAAGCCTATGTAAATGAAAAGCTCGTCTTGATTGAAAATGAATTTGGAGACATCGGCATTGACGGTGCTTTCATGCAGGATGCAGGTATCGAAATTACCGAGATGAATTCGGGCTGTATTTGTTGCAGTCTTGTTGGTGATTTTGGTAAGGCGCTTGAAAAGGTATTGCATGAGCTTCATCCCGACCGCATTCTGATTGAGCCTTCGGGTGTTGGAAAGCTCAGCGATGTTTTACGCGCCATTCAGAATATCGGATCTGAGAATGCCGCACTCAATGCCTGTGTAACGGTTGTCGATGCCACAAAGTGCCGTATGTATATGCGCAATTTCGGCGAGTTTTTCAAGGACCAGGTTGAACACGCAGGTTGCATTGTACTCAGTCATACAGGCAATATGCCTGCACAAAAGGTTGATGCTGCCGTTCAGATTCTTCGTGAGGTCAATTATGATGCAGTCATGATGACAACCGATTGGGATTTACTCACGGGCGACGCAATCTTGTCTGCAATGGAAAAAAAGGACACCTTACAGATGGCACTGGATGCGTTGAAGCAAGAAAGCGCGCATCATCACCACCATCACCACGCGCATGACGAAGAATGCGACTGCCACCATGAGCATGAGCATCACCATGAGCATGGCGAGGAATGTGACTGCCATCATGAACATCATCACGAGCATGATGAGCATTGTACTTGCGGTTGTCATGACCATGAGCATCATCATGCAGATGAAGTGTTCACGAGTTGGGGAATTGAAACCGCGGCACAGTACACCAAAGAAAAAATTGAAGATATCCTGAACGAATTTGCCGAATCATCGGATTACGGAACAATTTTACGCAGTAAGGGAATTTTACCTGCCAAAGACGGCACCTGGATTCATTTTGATTATGTGCCGGGCGAAGCGGATGTGCGTACGGGTACTGCATCTGTTACAGGTCGGATTTGCGTGATCGGTGCCGATCTTAAAAAGGATATGCTGGCAAAAATTTTCGAGGTATAAGGTATGAATTTTTCAAATGAAATTCCCGTCTATCTTTTCACAGGCTTTCTTGAGGCGGGAAAGACAAAGGTTATTCAGGAAACAATGGAGGACGAGGCGTTCAACGGTGGCGAATCAACACTGATTCTTGCCTGCGAGGAAGGACTTGAGGAATATGATTTGTCATCCTTTGCTTCACAGAATGCCGTACTCAAAATCATCAGTGATGAAAGTGAGCTGACATCTGACAATTTGCAAAAGCTTGCAGATGAATGCAAGGCTGAGCGTGTCATGATTGAATATAACGGTATGTGGACGCTGGACAAGCTCTATAATGCGCTTCCACCGCAGTTGATGATATATCAGGAGCTATTTCTCTTTGATTCCACCACCGCCAAAACCTACAACGCCAATATGCGTAGCCTTGTGGTTGACAAATTACAGAGCTGCGATATGGTTGTCTTTAACCGCTGTCATCAGAATACAGACCGCGAGGAGCTGCACAAGCTCGTGCGCGGCGTAAGCCGTTCCGCCAATATCGCCTATGAAATGAAGGACGGTCAGGTGGAATACGATGACATCATAGACCCGCTTCCGTTTGATATCAATGCCGATATCATCAAAATCGAGGACAAGGATTTTGCGATCTTTTACCGTGACCTTTGCGAAGAGCCACAGAAATATGTTGGGAAAACAATTTCCTTCACCGCACTTGTCGGGCGCGAAAAGACACTCGGCGATCGCGCCATGATTGCAGGCCGTCATATCATGGTTTGCTGTCAGGACGATATTGCTTACAGAGGATTGGTTTGCCTTCATACGCACAAGCTTTCGATTGAAACAGGCGCTTGGATTTGGCTTACCGCACAATTACAGATGGAATATCACCCGATTTATAAGTCGGAAGGCCCTGTCTTACACATGATTCGCTATCGCGATGCAGAAAAACCCACAGAGCCCGTGGCAACCTTCTATTGATTTTTCTTTCGCGGCAATCATTCAAACGGTTGCCGCAATATTTATTTTTTATCAATACTTAAATTTTCCAAAAACCTATTGACTTTATCGCATTAAAGTGATATAATGATAAAGTGATTACTGAAGCGGATATAAATTTCTTAAAAAGGAAGAAGTATGATGGAAAAATGGTATAACGAGAGCGTTGAAGCCTTGTTTCAAGCAATACTGACGCTCAAAACGCCTGAAGAATGCAAGCGGTTCTTTGAGGATGTCTGCACAGTCAAGGAAATTCAGGAAATCGCGCAACGCCTGTCTGTTGCGGATATGCTATCGAAAAAGAAGGTTTATAACGAAATCGCTAAAGAAACTGGTGCCAGTACAGCAACGATCAGTCGCGTCAACCGTTGCCTTTCCTATGGAAGCGGTGGCTACTCACTTGTCCTTGAGCGTTTGACAAACAATGAAGAAGAAAAGGACGAAAAAGCAAAATGATGAACACCCCGTTACTTTATCTGACAAAGGAAGAGAAAACCTTTCTTTCTTTGCGTACCCTTTATAAGCAGCTTGGATATGCATCCTTTAAGATGAGTCAGTTTGAGGAATATGACCTTTATGTTAAAAACAAAGAGTTTTTAATTGGTGACAGCGTCATGACCTTTACTGATACAGACGGGCGGCTTTTGGCATTAAAGCCCGATGTGACTTTGTCGATTGTCAAAAACTTCAAGGGGCGTGAGGGTGAGCTTGGTAAATACTGCTACAACGAAAGAATTTACCGCTTTTCCCGTGAAAAGCATGGCTTCACCGAGCTTCTTCAATCGGGAATTGAATGCCTTGGTGCAGTTGATTTGAATACGACGGCAGAGGTTGTTCTCTTGGCACTTGAAAGTCTTTCGAAAATTGGTGAATCCTATTTACTTGAGCTTTCGCATATTGCCATTACGAAGGAACTGATTGCTTCAATCACCGACTCCGAAGAGGTACAAAGAAAAATTTTTCATGCAATCGGTGAAAAGAACCTGCACGAATTGCGCTATCTTTGCAGTGAGGTTGATGAAGCTCTCCTGAATACCATTTTGGATCTTTTGGCATTACGCGGACAGCCAAGTGAGGTTCTTGCTAAATTGCATAAAATGCCGCTTCCTCTTTCTGCGATGGCGGGCGTTCAAGAGCTTGAAGATGTGTGTCGCATTTTAGAAGCGCAGGGCGTAAATGGCATTGTTCTTGATTTTTCGCTTGTCAGCGATGTCCGTTATTATAGCGGTATTTTGTTTCGTGGCTATGTGAACGGTGTTCCTGAGCGTGTTCTTTCAGGCGGACGCTATGACCTCTTGATGAAGCGAATGGGCAAAAACGGCGCGGCGATTGGCTTTGCCGTCTACTTGAATACGCTTGAACGCTTTGGCGAAACAAATGATGATTTTGATGTCGATACATTTCTTCTGTACTGCGATGATGACGATGCGCTCTGTGTTGCCAAGGCTCTTGATGAATTAAGACGGTCGGGCATCAGCGTTTGCGCAGGTAAGGTGGTTCCTTCATCACTCTCATACAGAAGAATTGTAGATGTGAAAGGTCGCGAGGTGAAAATCCATGAATAATATCATCAATGTCGCACTTCCAAAGGGACGCCTTGGAGAACGCGTTTATGAGATGTTTGAGAAAGCGGGCTTCCCATGTCCTTCAATTAAGGAAGCCAACAGAAAGCTGATTTTTGAAAATCAGGAGGTCGGTGTCAGGTATTTCTGGGTGAAGCCCTCTGATGTCGCAATTTATGTTGAGCGGGGAGCTGCTGATATCGGCGTTGCAGGTAAGGATATTTTACTTGAATATGCTCCCGATGTCTATGAGCTTTTGGATCTTGGGCTTGGAAAGTGCCGTATGGCTGTTGCCGCGAAGGTGGATTTTCGTGATAAGCGCGACAAAACCCTTCGTGTTGCCACAAAATTCCCCAATATTGCACGCACATACTACGCCTCGCAATGCAGAGAGATTGACATTATCAAGCTGAACGGCTCAATCGAGCTTGCACCCATTCTCGGACTTTCGGATGTCATTGTGGATATTGTAGAGACGGGAAGCACCTTGCGTGAAAACTTCCTTGAACCGATAGAAACCATTTTCAAAATCAGTGCACGGCTGATTGTCAATAAAGCATCCTATCCCTTTAAGTCCGATAAAATCAACCGCATTACAGAGGCACTTGCCGAAGAGAGTGCAAGGCGCTAAATAAGGAGTAATTATGATTCGTTTATACCGTTACGGTGAAGTCAAAAACAGTGAAATTTTTGATAGAAAGGATACTGAGTTTAATTCCCGTATCAGCGATACTGTCAGTGAGATTATTCAAAATGTCCGTCAAAAAGGAGATTCTGCGCTTTTTGAATATTCCGCAAAATTCGACCGTGCTGACCTCAAATCACTTGAAGTATCCAAAGAAGAAATTGACGAGGCTATTCAAAATGTCGCGCCCCAAATGCTGACACTTCTTGAAAATGCCGCAAAGCGCATTCGCGCCTTTCATGAAAAGCAAGTTCGTCACACCTTGATGATTGCAGAAAATGACGGTGAAATTACAGGGCAGAAGGTAATTCCGCTTGACCGCGTCGGGCTTTATGTACCGGGCGGAACGGCATCCTATCCCTCATCTGTTTTGATGAACTGTATTCCTGCCAAGATTGCAGGTGTGCCTGAAATTGTGATGACAACACCTGCGGGTGACGGCAAAATGAATCCTTTGATTCTTGCGGCGGCAAAAATTGCAGGTGTTGACCGCATCTTCAAGCTGGGTGGCGCACAGGCGATTGCGGCGCTTGCCTACGGGACAGAAAGCGTACCGCGCGTCGATAAAATCGTCGGGCCCGGTAATGCCTATGTTGCCGAAGCGAAAAAACAGGTTTTCGGGCAGGTTGCCATTGATATGATTGCAGGCCCGAGTGAAATTCTTGTGATTGCCGATAAGGATGCTGATCCACAATATGTTGCCGCGGACCTTCTTTCACAGGCAGAGCATGACAGAATGGCATCCGCCGTGCTTGTGACCGACAGTGAAGTGCTTGCACTTGCTGTTCAGGAAGAAATCGAAGCACAGCTTGCTCGCTTGCCACGCTATGACATTGCACGCACCTCAATTGATACAAACGGTAAAATTATTCTTGTCAAAACGCTACTTGAAGCAATTGATGTTTCCAACGAAATTGCGCCCGAGCATTTAGAGCTTTGCATGGCGCGTCCCTTTGATTATCTGGCGCGTGTCCGTCATGCAGGCTCGGTATTTATGGGTTATCATTGCCCCGAAGCCTTGGGTGACTATATGGCAGGCCCTAATCACACCTTACCGACAGGCGGAACTGCTCGTTTTTCAAGCCCGCTTTCTGTCGATGACTTTGTGAAGAAAATGCAATATACCTATTTTACAAAGGACGCACTTGGACGGCTTGCCGATTCCATTGTCACATTTGCAGAGGCAGAAGGACTTTCTGCCCATGCAAGAAGCGTATCCTCCCGTATGGACTACCCCTCAATGTAAGAAAGGAAATCTCTTTTCATGAGCAGATTTTTCAGTCCGCGCTATCGCGATTTAGAAGCTTATGTCCCCGGCGAGCAGCCCAAGCACGCGACATACATCAAGCTCAACACCAATGAATCCCCCTTTGCACCACCAAAATCTGTCGCGGAGGCGGTTAAAAAGGAAAGCGTGCGTCTACCTCTTTATCCCGACCCTGAATGCACGGAAATCCGTGAATTATTGGCAGGTCTTTATGATGTCAAGAAGGAAAATATCTTTGTTGCAAATGGATCGGATGACATTCTCAATTTTGCTTTTATGGCATTTGTCAATCCGGAGGTTGGTGCCGCGTTTGCCGATATATCCTATGGCTTTTACAAGGTATTTGCTGAATTACATCATCTGCCTTACAGGACAATTCCGCTTCTTTCTGACTTTTCTATGGATAAAAATGCGCTTCAAATGGCAAAGGAAACGCTTTTTATTGCCAACCCCAACGCCCCGACAGGACTTGCACTGACAAAGGACGAGCTTGAACCTATTATTGCTGCAAACAAAGACCGTATGGTTGTGATTGATGAAGCATATGTGGATTTTGGCGCTGAAAGCTGTCTGCCACTCCTTCAACAATACGATAACCTTTTGGTTGTCCGTACATTTTCAAAATCGCGTTCTCTTGCAGGCGGACGGCTTGGCTATGCCTTTGCTTCCCCTGAAATCATAGCCGAGCTGAATACTATCAAATATTCGACCAATCCTTACAATGTCAACAGACTGACCTTGGCGGCAGGCTGTGAAATAATAAGGCAGGAGGCCACCATTAAGAAAAACTGCCGCGAAATTATACGCATTCGTGAAAATACCGCCTGTGTTCTTAAAGAAATGGGCTTTTTCGTGACAGATTCGCGTGCTAATTTTCTCTTTGTCCGTCATCCCGATATAAAGGGCTGCACGCTTTATGAAAAATTAAAGGAAAAGAATATTCTTGTCCGCCATTTCAGCGGTAAGCGCATCTCCGAATACAACCGAATCAGCATAGGCAGTGAAAATGATATGCAAGCACTCTGCCAAGCAATCCGTGATATCATGAAAGGAAATTAAGCATGAGACAATCGACAATCAACAGAAAAACAGCAGAAACTGATATTTCTCTTTCTTTGCATTTAGATGGAAGCGGTGTGAGCGAAATTGACAGTGGCGTACCGTTCCTCAATCATATGCTTGAGCTGTTTACAAAGCATGGCAATTTTGATATGAAACTTTCCTGTCAGGGTGACACACAGGTTGACGACCATCACTCTGCCGAGGATATCGGGATTTGTCTTGGATGCGCGCTTTCGGAAGCACTCGGTGACAAGAGAGGCATTCGCCGTTACGGCGATATCATTTTGCCGATGGACGAGTCCTTGATTATGGTGGCGATGGACATTTCGGGACGCGCACATCTTTCGTTTGATTTACCGCTTCCGTCCTTTAAGGTCGGTCAATTCGATACCGAGCTTGTAGAAGAATTTTTCGCCGCTTTTGTCCGCTATGCAGGTGTAACCTTGCACATCAAAAAGCTGGCGGGTACCAACACGCACCACATCATTGAAGGCACCTTTAAGGCGTTTGCACGCGTGCTTGCCGAGGCGGTTTCGCTCAATCCCCTTGCACCCGATGCGATTCCGTCAACAAAAGGAGTGCTTGCATGATTGCCATTATTGATTACGGTGTCGGGAATCTCTTTTCACTTCAAAGCTCCTTTCGCGCCTTGAATATTGAAACCGTCGTGAGCGGTGAACCCGAGGTCTTGCTTGCCGCTGACAAGCTCATTTTACCCGGCGTCGGTGCCTTTCGAGATGCTGCCGATAAGCTTTTTTCAAGCGGTCTTGCTGACATTATCCTGAAAAAAGCATCTGACGGCACGCACCTCTTGGGAATTTGTCTTGGTATGCAGCTTTTATTTGAAAAGAGCTATGAATACGGCGAGCATCGTGGACTGTCTTTATTAAAGGGCGAGGTCAAGGCGATTGCCGACACAATTCCTTCCGGCTTGAAAATTCCGCACATTGGCTGGAACTATCTGACTTATCCGTCGGGCAGTTCATGTCACCCTTTGTTTGCGGATTTACCCCATCATCCTTATGTCTATTTTGTCCATTCTTATCATGCTGTCGGATGCGAGGATTCTCTCATTGCATCAACCGATTACGGCGCGTCACTGACTGCTGCCGTTGCTAAAAACAATGTGATGGGGTGCCAGTTCCATCCCGAGAAAAGCGGAGATATCGGTCTTTCCATTCTTCGCGCGTTTTGCTCTATGTGAGGTAATAACCATGCTTTTATTTCCTGCAATTGATTTGTATGGCGGCAATGCCGTCAGACTGCTTAGAGGCGATTACAATCAAATGACCATTTATGACCAGAGTCCCTTGCGAGTTGCACAGCAATTTGAGGCTGACGGTGCAAGCTGCTTACATCTTGTTGACCTTGAAGGCGCCAAGGAAGGCACTGTTCCGCACCTGCCTCTTATCACAGAAATCCTCAACAAAACCAATCTCTTTGTCGAGGTAGGGGGCGGCATTCGCTCGGACGATACACTTGCACGCTATATGGATGCAGGTGTTCACCGCGCAATTCTCGGCACGGCGGCTGTGGAGGACAATGATTTTCTCATGCGCGCGGTTGAACGCTACGGCGAGCGCATTGCGGTTGGTATTGATGTACGCGACGGCTATGTCTCCATTCGCGGTTGGACTGCTGAATCGGCATACACAACCGATGAGTTTGTCAAAAAGATGGAAAAAGCAGGGGTTTCAACCATTATTTGCACCGATATTTCCAAGGACGGTGCTATGAAGGGGACGAACTGCGAGCTTTACCGTCACTTATCTGCCATAACTGCTATGAATATCACGGCATCGGGCGGCGTTTCAAGCTACGAGGATATTCGCGCATTGAAGGATATGAATCTATATGGAGCGATTCTCGGCAAGGCACTTTACGAGGGCGTGATTTCGCTCAAAGATGCATTAGCGCTGTAAGGGAGGTAGCTTATGATTACAAAACGAATCATCCCTTGTCTTGATGTGAAAGACGGACGGGTTGTCAAGGGCGTCAATTTTCTCGGCCTTGCCGATGTCTCCTCACCTGTCAAATTGGCATCCTATTATTCATCCTGCGGTGCTGATGAGCTTGTTTTTTACGATATTACAGCATCTGCTGAGGGGCGCAACCTGTTTACTGAAATTCTGACCGAGGTTGCCGGTGAGGTATTCATTCCGCTGACGGTCGGTGGCGGCATTCGCGGTCTGAATGATTTTGAAAGAGTTTTGAAATGCGGTGCGGATAAGGTCAGCGTGAATTCAGGCGCAATTGAAAACCCGCATCTGATTGAAGAGGCGGCGAAGCGTTACGGTGACCAATGCGTCGTCCTCTCGGTCGATGTCAAGCGCGTTTGTGGTGAATTTCGCGTCTTTGCCAAGGGTGGACGGGTCGATACGGGCATTGAGGCAATTTCTTGGATTCGGCGCGGTGTTGATTCCGGCGCAGGTGAAATTGTTGTCAACAGTATTGATACAGATGGCGTAAAGGGCGGCTTCGATTTGCCCATGCTGCAAGCGGTATCCGACGCTGTTGATGTACCTGTGATTGCGTCCGGCGGTGCGGGATGTACCGACCACTTTGTTGATTTGTTTAAGAGCTTGCCGAAGGTTGATGCGGGACTTGCCGCCTCCATCTTTCATTTCGGAGAGGTATCCATTAAGGATTTGAAGGCAAGGCTTATCGAAAACGGTATTGCCGCAAGAATATAAAAGAAATTGAATGTGAATTGGAGATTGCATATGTTATCCATTGATGAACTTAAATTTGACGAAAAGGGCTTGATTCCCGCTGTGGTTGTTGACGATGTGACAAGGGAAGTGCTGACGGTTGCGTATATGAATCGCGAAAGCCTCAAAATTTCTATGGAAAAGGGCTTGACTTGCTTTTTCAGCCGTTCAAGACAAGAGCTTTGGCTGAAGGGTGAAACCTCGGGCAACTATCAGCATATTGTCAGCATTACCGCAGATTGCGACAGAGATGCTTTGACTGTCGTTGTGAAGCGCGACGGTCCTGCCTGCCATCTCGGCAATATCTCCTGCTTTTGCGATAAGGTGTATGAAAGTCCTGAATTACATGACTTTACACTGGACGGCCTGATGCAATTAATTGAGTCGAGAAAGACAGAGAAAAAAGAAGGCTCCTATACCACTTATCTTTTTGAAAAAGGCATTGATAAAATTCTGAAAAAAGTCGGCGAAGAGTCGACGGAGGTCATTGTTGCGGGCAAGGGAAATGACCGCGCGGAAACCATTTATGAAATCTCTGACCTTGCTTATCATGTCATGGTTTTGATGATTCAAATGGGCATCTCTATTGAGGATATTCACAGAGAGCTTGCTTCACGCCATGTCATTGATAAAAAGGTCAAGCAGGAAAAAATGGTTTGATAAAGAACGGAGCTGTCAAAAATAGCAGCTCCGCTTTTTATATGGCAACAAAAATTCAAACAAACCATAATTTGTCTATGATTTACTTGACAAAAAATCCTGTTTCATGGTATAATTATACTGTTATGATAAAGCTATGAAAGGACAAAGATAATGACGAAAGAGGCATCCTATAACGATCAAAGCATTACCTCGCTTAAAGGCGCTGACCGCGTGCGAAAAAGACCTGCCGTCATTTTTGGTTCTGACGGTCTTGAAGGCTGTCAGCATTCCTTTATAGAAATTCTTGCGAACTCGGTTGACGAGGCGCGTGAAGGGCATGGCGAGCGCATCATTGTGACCGCCTATCTTGACCACTCAATTGAGGTTGAGGACTTCGGGCGCGGAGTACCGCTCGGTTACAACGAAGCAGAAGGACGCTATAACTGGGAGCTTGTTTTCTGTGAGTTGTATGCAGGCGGTAAATATGATAATAATAGCGATAATTCCGCTTATGCATATTCACTCGGCATGAACGGTCTCGGTGCATGTGCAACACAGTACAGTTCTGAATATATGACTGTCAAATCCTATAACGGCAAGCAGCTTTATGAAATTGATTTCAAGGGCGGTGAGCCTGACGGTGAACTGCGTGTTCGTGATCTTACACCGCGCGAGCCGAAAAAGAACGGTACAATCATTCGTTGGCTACCTGACTTGCAGGTATTTACCGACATTCGTATTCCGGAGGAATTTTTTACGGCAATGCTTCGCCGTCAATCGATGGTCAATGCGGGTGTTCGCTTTATTTTGCGCATGGAGCGTGAAAACGGCAAATTTGAAGAAAGCACCTATTATTATCAGAATGGTATTGCCGACTATCTTGCCGAAACGGTTGGCGAGCAGCCCTTAACCGTTCCTGTCTTTTGGAAAATGGAAGCCAAGGGACGCGACAGGGAAGATATGCCCGATTATAAAATGCGCGCTGAAATTGCGTTTTGCTTTTCCAATACAGTTTCCATGACCGAATACTATCACAATTCAAGCTACCTTGAGTATGGCGGCTCACCCGACAAAGCAGTTAAAAACGCTTTTGTTTCGGCACTTGATAAATATTTACGCGCACAGGGGAAATATAATAAAAACGAGCCGAAAATCAGCTTTGCTGACATCGAGGACTCGCTTGCTCTTGTCATTAACAGCGCATCAACACAGGCTTCCTATGAAAACCAGACAAAAAAGGCAGTCAACAATGCCTTTATTTATCAGGCACTTGTAGAGTATCTCAAAAAAAATCTTGAAATTTACTTTGCTGAGAAGCCAAACGAAGCCTCTGCCATTGCAGCTCAGGTGCTTTTGAACAAGCGGAGCCGTGAAAGCGCCGAAAAGGCGCGTGTTGATATCAAAAAGAAGCTTCAAGGCACGATGGATATTGCCACGCGCGTTGAAAAATTTGTCGGTTGTCGTTCAAAGGACCCCGCCTTGCGTGAGCTTTATATCGTAGAGGGCGATTCGGCAATGACCTCTTGCAAATTAGGCAGAAATGCCGATTTCCAAGCAATCATCCCCGTACGCGGAAAAACATTGAACTGTATGAAAAGCACATACAGTAAGATTTTCGAAAGCAAAATCATCATCGACCTTTTGCGTGTCATTGGTTGCGGCGTTGAAATCAGCGGCAAGGTCAAGGGTGACCTTGTAGCATTCGATTTTGATTCACTTCGTTGGAGTAAAATTATCATCTGTACCGATGCCGACGAGGACGGCTTCCAAATCAGAACTCTGCTTTTGACAATGTTTTACCGTCTCTTGCCGACCTTGATTGAAAAGGGCAAGATTTTCATTGCGGAATCTCCGCTTTTTGAAATCACCTGTGGCAACGATACCTATTTTGCCTACAATGAAAACGAAAAGGCGGATATTCTGAAAAAGCTGGGCAACAAAAAATACACTCTCCAACGCTCAAAGGGACTTGGCGAAAATGAGCCAAAGATGATGTGGCAAACGACAATGAATCCCGAAAGCCGCCGACTGATTGCAGTTTCACCCGCCGATGCCGAAGAAACCTGCCGTATGTTTGAGGTGCTTTTGGGTGATGATTTGCCGGAGCGCAAACGCTTTATTGCCGAAAACGGTCATCGTTATGTCGCAGATGCTGATGTATAAAAAATTATATCATAGATAGAAAGGTCAATAAAAAATGGTCAATGCTCTTAAAAAATCCACTACATTCAAGGGCGCAGAGGGGCCTGTCCTGACAATCGTCATGGATGGCGTCGGTATTGCGAAGGACGGTGCGGCAAATGCCGTTGCTGCCGCAAACACCCCTACACTTGATGCGCTGATGCGCGATTACCCCATGATTCCTCTGAAAGCACACGGTACTGCCGTCGGTCTGCCTTCTGATGATGATATGGGCAACTCCGAGGTCGGTCATAACGCTCTCGGTGCAGGTAAGGTCTTTGCACAGGGTGCAAAGCTTGTCACACAGTCAATAGAAAATGGTAAAATTTTCAATTCTGAAACATGGAAAACACTTGTTTCTCGCGTCACTGATGGCATCCATACCTTGCACTTCATCGGTCTCTTTTCGGATGGCAATGTGCACTCTCACATCGACCACCTGAAAGCCATGATTGCACAAGCGAAAAAGGAAGGCGTCCGCCGTGTCCGTATTCATATCTTAATCGACGGTCGTGATGTCGGAGAAACATCTGCCCTTGATTATGTCCTGCCTTTTGAAGAATATCTTGATTCTGTACGAGATGATTCCTTTGATATCTGCATTGCATCCGGTGGTGGAAGAATGCAAATTACCATGGACCGCTACGAAGCAAACTGGGCAATGGTCGAGCTTGGCTGGAAAACTCATGTTTTGGGAGAAGGCCGCACCTTTGCATCAGCCGAAGATGCCATCACCACCTATCGCAAGGAATTTGGTGTGATTGACCAGGATCTGCCGCCCTTTGTCATTGCAAAGGACGGAAAACCCGTAGGCACTGTTCACGATGGCGATAGCGTCGTGTTTTACAATTTCCGCGGCGACCGCGCCATTGAGATTTCGCGCACCTTTGAAGCTGATGAGAGCTTTGATAAATTTGATCGCAAGCGCATCCCTGAGGTATTCTATGCAGGTATGCTTGAATATGACGGTGACCTTCATATTCCGTCACATTATCTGGTAAGCCCACCTGAAATTACCAACACTATGAGCGAATATCTTTGTGCAAGCGGTGTATCCCAGCTTGCCATTTCCGAAACACAGAAATACGGTCATGTCACTTATTTCTGGAACGGAAACAAGAGCGGTAAATTTTCTGAGGAGCTTGAAACCTATATTGAAATTCCTTCGGATGTTGTTCCGTTTGAACAGCGTCCTTGGATGAAGTGTGCCGAAATCACTGACCGCTTGATTGAGTGTCTGGAAAGTGGCAAGTATCGTTATCTGCGTGTGAATTTCCCGAACGGCGATATGGTCGGGCATACAGGTAACTTCGTTGCAACCCAATGCTCTATGGAGGCGCTTGATCTGCAGCTTGCAAGAATTTTACCCGTCATTGACCGTCTGCACGGCATTGCCATTATCACGGCTGACCACGGTAACGCCGATGAAATGTATGAAACCGATAAGAAAACGGGCGCACCCAAGACCGATGCAAGCGGTTGCTTCAAGTCCAAGACCAGCCACACCTTGAATCCCGTCCCTTGCATCATTTATGACCGTCATACCGCAGAAAAGTATCGTGTTTTGACAGATAAAACAGGCTTTGGCTTGTCAAATCTTGCGGCAACGACTGTCAAGCTTCTCGGCTACGAGCCGCCGTCTGTCTGGGATGAAGCTATGATTTCTACAAATGAATAAGCTGTCATAAAGAGGTCGGCGCATTCATGCCCAACCGAACAAAAAGAGGTACCGCTTCAAATGAAGTGAACCCAAAAGTTTAGACAAAAATTAAATATTAAGTTGTTTGTGAATGAGCTCGGTATTGAACTGGGCTCATTCCTTTTAGTTTAAGAGAGATTCTCTCATTGTTGTAGTAATGTATGTATTCTTCTAACTTT
>JAZRPF010000046.1:0-21217 GCA_045649045.1 Eubacteriales bacterium | reverse complement strand
TGCAAGACAATTCACGAGGCAGTCAAGGCGGCACTCAACCTCTATGAGCTGGCGATGGGACGGGGAAATCTTGCCGCGTTCAGAGAATCCGAGCGCAAGAGTCTGGCACTGGGCTTCAATCAGGCAGATCCGACCGCCATTATCGCGTGGGATGCGAGAATGCAGGAGCTTGTCCGTATGGACAGGCTGTATAAGCTCATCCTTTCAGGAGAGAGTGCAAGCAAGGCAAAGGCGATATTAGCCACAAATCACCTGACGGATATTCAGAAGGAGTGGCTTGAAAGGCATCTTCAAAAAGCCGATTTCAGCGAAAAGATACGCCTGAATTATTATGTTGGAACCGCTATCGGCGGTACAGAGGGGGATACTTATATCAAGGCATGCTTTGACGGCTTACAGCAGAGCATTCTGGATGCCTCTCTCGACACGGTGACCTACCGCACAGATTGCCATATCGCCTGCGACAGACATACAGTCGAGCTGCCACTCCGTGTCAATTTCGGCGGTGGCTGGAGTGATACGCCACCCTATTGCAATGAAAAGGGTGGCACAGTCCTGAATGCCGCACTTCTTTTGAACGGTGAAAAGCCTGTCTCGGTCACGCTTGAACGGCTTGATGCATATAAAGTTGTCTTTGATAGCAGAGATATGGATGTGCATGGCGAATTTGACACCATTGAGGCACTGCAACAGACAGGTGATCCCTACGACCCCTTTGCTTTGCAGAAGGCGGCACTTGTTGCCTGCGGCATTCTGCCGCGAAGCGGCGGCAATCTGCGCGAAATCCTCGAAAGGCTGGGCGGCGGATTCCGTATGAATTCCGAGGTGTCCAATGTCCCGAAGGGAAGCGGGCTCGGCACAAGCAGTATTTTGTCAGGCGCGTGCGTCAAGGCGATTTTTGACTTTATGGGTATCGCCTATACCGAGGCTGACCTGTATCGCTATGTTTTGTGTATGGAGCAGATTATGGCGACAGGCGGCGGCTGGCAGGATCAGGTCGGCGGCTTGACAGGCGGATTGAAATATATCACCACAGAGCCGGGGCTTGTGCAGGAAATCAAGGTGTCGCATATTGCGCTGTCCGAAAAGACAGAGCGCGAGTTAAATGAACGCTTTGCCCTCATCTATACAGGCCAGAGAAGACTTGCACGCAATCTGCTTCGCGATGTTGTCGGCAGATATGTCGGCAATGAGAGTGATACTGTATTCGCTCTGAATGAAATACAGCGCGTGGCGGCACTGATGAGATTTGAGCTTGAACGCGGCCATGTCGACGATTTCGCGAGCCTCATGAAGCAGCATTGGGAGCTTTCCAAGAAAATCGACAAAGGCAGCACCAATACCCTCATTGACAGAATTTTCGGCAGTATTGCCGATCTGATTGACGGTCAGCTCGTCTGTGGCGCAGGCGGCGGTGGCTTCTTGCAGGTCATCATGAAAAAGGGTGTGACCAAAAACGACCTGCACGAGCGTCTTAAAGATGTCTTTGAGGATAATGATGTCGATGTCTTTTCCTGCACGCTTGACTTTTCTTACCGTTCATAAGGAGAATCCATGACGGAAAATTTCGGCTTCATTGCCTATCATCTGCACGCACCTGTCCCCCGAGCGCTTACATTCGCATTTGTGTCGGATTTGCACGGCGTGCCGAATCAGCCTGTTTTGCACGCAGTCGACGCGCTTGCACCCGATGCTTTGCTCGTCGGCGGTGATTTTCTTCACAGCGCAAGCAATTACAGGCGGGGCTTTGTCTTTCTGCACCAAGCGGCGCAGAAATACCCGACATTTGTGTCAATCGGCAACCATGAACGAATGTTTCACGGTGACCTTTCTGTCTCGCTTGCAAGGACAGACGCCGTCATTCTCGATAATCGGGCAGTCGAGTTTGAAGCCGTCCTGCTCGGCGGACTTTCGTCAGGCTTCCAAAAGGGCGATAAGCAGGGCATTATGAAAAGAACACCCAAGCCAAACCTGCAATTTCTTTCTGATTTCAGCAGGCGAGAGGGCTATAAAATTCTGCTTTCCCATCACCCCGAATACTATCCGCGTTATATCCGCGACAGTGCAGTCGACCTCATCCTGTCAGGTCACGCGCACGGCGGACAGTGGCGCTTCTTCGGGCGCGGACTTTTCGCACCGGGGCAGGGAATATTCCCGAAATATACCGACGGCATCTATGAAAACCGCCTGATTGTCGGGCGCGGCTTCGGCGAATTGCCCCTGATCCCCCGCATTCATAATACCCCCGCGGTCATTGCCCTTCATTTGCATCCGCAAAAATAATTTCTTATACATTCCTGTTACTCATAAAAGGCAGGCTCGGTATCAAATGAGTGATATTCTTAGCGGAGAATTTTCAAATTCCGTTAAGTGCGAGCATCGCATTTGAAAAGTCAAATGCAGATATGGGCTAAGCCCAAACCCTTATACAAGCAGAAAGAGCAAACACGAATTGTGTCTGCTCTTTTTCTGTTGGTTTTCAGTTGACAATTATGAGGCTCGTTTCTCTCGCCGTTATGAGCTTGGGTAAACCCAAGCGTTATGATATGATTGCCCATCGAAGCTCAAGCTTGGCGAAGAAAGTCATAACGATACGAAGTATCTCATAACTCATAACTTGCCCGAAGGGCAATCATAACTTAGCGTGATACTCTTAACAGAGTATCACGCTAATGCGCCCGCCTGCCTTTCATCTACGAAAAGCATGAAAAATTGACCGACTTTTGATTTTTGTCTTGACAAAGGCCTCTTTCTTTGCTATACTATTAACCGAGCATGACCAATCAAATTCTTCGCTTTTTCAGCTTGGTATGAAACTCATTCAATATTTCAATTCAATAAAAAATTTCGGGATGTAGCGCAGTTGGTAGCGCGCCTGGTTTGGGACCAGGATGTCGCAGGTTCGAATCCTGTCATTCCGACCAAAAAAACACAGACGAGGCTTGTCCTCGTCTGTGTTTTTTTGTTTGATGTGTCAATTTGAAGCTGTTTTGCGAAGCAAAATGCAGGTTCGCATACCCCGCCCGAAGATCGACAAGCTTGCATGTCAGGCGAAGGGCGTGGGTATCACGGAGCATAGCGGAGTTACCCTGTCATTCCGACCAAAAAAGTCTCCGACAAGGAATTGTCGGAGACTTTTCTATTGAACTGCATTCTGCCTCTCGGCAGAAATAAAAGTCATTTTACTTGAACGCGGGCGCGCGGGTTTCACCTGTTGCAAAGGCGTTCGGGCCGGGGTCCGACATCGAGAAATACATTTTCGCTGCCTTGGTTGTGCCGAAATCGCGATTGGAACCACTCTGTTGCACCTTGTTGAAGGCGTCGCGGAACATCTGATTGTGTGCTTCTTCTCGGTTCAAGAGAAAATCAATCGTCTCGCGCACCTTTTTATCCTCAATCTGACGGTAAAGGTATTCGTAAACAACCTTGGCTCGCTGCTCGGATGCGATATTGGAAAGCAGATCGGCACAAAGGTCACCTGTGACGGTGACATAATCTGCCGTCCATGAGTAGCCCGAGGAATTGATAAGCCCCGGATTCAGCCCAAGCAGCACATGAGTCTGTACCTCACCTGCCTGCACCTTTGTCGCATCCACATCGTGACCGTTCAGAAGATTGATGGTCTGCGCCATCATTTCCATGTGTCCAAGCTCCTCCGCCGCGATATCAAGAAAGAGATCCTTGATTTCGGGATCTTTGATGCGAAAGCTCTGTGACATATACTGCATTGCCGCCTTGAGTTCGCCATTGCCGCCGCCAAGCTGCTCCTGAAGCAAAACCGCATACTGTGGATTCGGTCTTTCGACCTCTACGGGATGAAATAGCTGTTTTTCGTGTTTGAACATAGCTTTGACCTCCGATTTTGTGTTTAATGCTATGATTCCCCATTCGAAGAAAAACTATGCTTTTCTTTGATTTTTACAATATAAGCGTAGCCCTTTCTCATAATAGTCTATAGTATCTGCTCGTCAAAAAACAACATATAATGTCATGGTGCTTCACCAAAATCCACAAAGGAGGTATTTTGCTCACAGCGGTGCAATCATGGACATACGGCATCCTTATTTCATCAGCTCGTCAGTAAGTCTGATGATTTCCGGCGCGAGCCTTTTGCGCTTTGACTTGACGATAGCACTGTAAATCGGATAGGCAAGGCTTGCAAGGATACCGCCGATAACGCCGACGGTGATGCCAATCACCAAAGCCAAATCTCTGTGTGAGCCAAGGATTTCACCGAGCTCGGTCATGCATAGGCTCATACCAAGCCCAAGAATGAGCGTTCCAATCACACCGCATACGAGAGCCACCATTTGAGCCGTCTGCGTAACACTTGCATCGAGCTTTCGAAGGCGCGCCATCTTGTCCTCGGCTTCTGTCGGCGCCGTATATTTTTCACGGATGCTTTTGATTTCTGCCTGCTCCTTTGCGGAATAGGTATAAGAAAACTCATCCCGACGCATTTCATGATTTTCCATTTTGTACCTCTTTCTGTAATTGGTTCAGTTTTTTCGTGCTTTGTGCAATCATATAGATTGCCATGGCGACAACCGTGCCCGAAACGGCGAAGCCAACACCGCCAAGCATCAGCTTTTGCGTAAGCGCGTCCATCGTTCCGTCGCCGAAGGTCGTCAGCAAGGTAGAAGTCAGCGTCAGCATGGATACGCAAGCAGCGGCAAGGCTGATGGCCTTGGAAGCGGAAAAAACGGGGCTGCTGTATTTTTTGTATTTCACGACATTCACGATGGCTACGGTAAAGGCGGTGAAGGTATATGCCGCCATCGCAATCGCCGTAATCATATGATGCTCAAAGGTTCTGTTCCAATAGAGCATAAAGAACACAATCAGCGAAAGCGCAAGGTTCATCACAAGAAATACCCATCCGCACGCACGGTATTTGATCAGTTCATTTTTCATCTTCTCACCGGGTGCATAGCTTCGCGTGTGCAAAAGCAGAAACAAGCGCATCACGCCAAGGCAGATATAGTACGCGCCGAGCGAATAGAACCAAAAGGTATGGTGATAAAATCCAAGCCATAGCTGAAAGATTCCATACAAGGCGTTAAACGCAAGTGAGCCGTAGAGCGATGTATGCACACGCAGACGCGTATCGTCCTGCCATCTTCTTGCATACCTGTTTTCTTGCTTGAAGGTCTTGAAAAACCGAATCAGAAGCGGAATTTTGAAGCACCAGATTGTCAGGGTATAGGCGGCAAGAGCATAGGAAATACAGGCGATGACCGACCTCGTTCCGACAAATACCATAGAACAGACGAGCAAAGCTGTGGCTATGGGAACAAGAATGAGCATCATCGCAGTATGCGGAAAGAGTAACGCTTTACCGAGCTTCTTCCAATCCATTTTGAACCCTCCCTATATTGACCGTAAAGGTCGTGCCGACGCCAAGCACGCTTTCTACACCAATCTCGCCCTGCATAATGTCAACGACACGCTTGACGAGTGCGAGTCCGAGCCCGTTCCCTTGGGTTGCGCGAGAGGCGTCACCCTGATAGAATTTTTCAAAGATGTGTGCGCCGACCTCGGCGGTCATTCCGCAGCCCGTGTCGGTTATTTTTACGGTCGCATATTTTTCATCTGCCGTGAGCGTCAGGCTCACCTTGCCGCCGTCATCGGTAAACTTGAAGGCGTTGGAAAAGAGATTGCTCCACACAAGCGAAAGAAGCTCGGCATCAGCGGAAACGAGAACGCCCTCCGCTATATCGGTTTCAATTTCAATGCCCTTCCTTTCCCACACGCTCTCATATGAAAGCAAGCTCTCGCAAAGCTGTTCACCAAGATTGAATGTCGTGGGGCGGGGATATATCTGCTGATTTTCAAGGCGATTCAGCTTCAGGATATTCGTCATCATATCGGCAAGACGGCGTGAGCTGTCCGTGATTGCCTTTGCATACTCAATGCGTTTTTCGTCGGATAAGTCGGGCGATTGCAAAAGCGTTCCATAGTTCTGCATCACGGCGAGCGGCGTTTTCATTTCGTGCGATACATTGGCAATAAAATCGCTTCGCAGCGTTTCCACACCCGAAAGCTCGGATGCCATTTTATTGATGCATTCGATAATGTCGTTGAAATTATCGTCGGCAACGAATTTCGCTATCGGCTTGACGCGAACGCTGAAATCTCCGCCCATCATCTTTTCGGTTGCCTCGGTGATTTTCTTGACAGGTCGCTCTACCGTCAATTTACGGCGAACATAGTCGATGATTGCCATACCAATGCTTAAAAGTATCACATTCAGCATCGTGATTTTAGCGGCGACCGTGATTTCTTCCTGTGTAAATTCCCGACCGATAGAGTCCTGCAACGCCGAAATGAACAGCATAATGCAGCAAGTGGTGACAAAGGCGGCAATCAGAAAGAAGAAGAAAAAATTACTGATTGTGCTGATGATTGTTTTCGCTGTGCTTCCTTTTTTCATTTGAATACCGCCTTGTATCCAAGACCGTGAACGGTCTGTATTTCAAAGGAGTCGCAATCCGCGAGCTTTGCACGGAGCTTGGTCATATAGACATCTACCGTTCTCGTGCTCGTCTGCGTATCCACATCCCAGAATTCATCCATCAGCTGTGTGCGTGTCAATGTCCTTTTCGGATAGGATAAGAGCTTGTAAAGAAGGTCAAATTCTCTTGCGGTGAGCGCAATTTCCTCACCGTTCAGGGTGGCGGAGCGCTCGTCGGCATCCATGACGAAATCGCCGACCTCAAGACGACGGCTGGACGCGATTTTAGAACGGCGAAGCAGTGCGCCAATGCGTAAAAACAGCTCGTCAAGGTCGATGGGCTTGGTCATATAATCGTCAATACCGATGCGGAAGCCTCTCTGCTTTGACGCGAAATCGTCGCGGGCGGTCATAAACAGGATGGGAATATCGCTATTGAGCGAGCGCACGGTCCTTGCAAATTCAAAGCCGTCAATGTTCGGCATCATAATATCCGATACGATAAGGTCGAAGGTTGTCTTATACATCTCATCGTATGCGCTTTCCGCATCAAGACAGCCGACAGCTTCATAGCCGCTATTATTGAGAAAGGAGCAAACGCTGCGGTTCAGATTCCTGTCATCCTCAACAACTAAAATTTTGAACATATATACCTCCAATAAAGCAGTCGTTTATTGAATTTTGCCGCAAAGGCAAAATTCGTGCGTGAAGCAAGCATATTTCAAGTTTAGAACAAATAATATCTTCACGCTATCCTCCGAAGGCGCATTTTTGCTTTTATATCTCATTGTACCATATAAATGTTAAAATTTTGTTTGCGTTTTGAAGTTTTTATAAAAAAATACAAGGCAATCGCATTTTTTGCATTGCCTTGTATCCGTATTTTATACCAAGCTTGTTTTTTCAAGTACCGCACGGCTGATTGCGCCAAGTCCTACGCCAAATAAGGCACCGCCAAGTACACAAAAGAGCGCGTGAACAGGTGTCGCATTGAGCGGAGTGAGCATGGGAATCATCATGAAGAGGAACATACCAACCATCATGGAAAGCAGAATGGACATCCAGAGCCTTTGCTTTGCACAGACGCTCATGATGAGATAGATTGGGACAAATACGCTCACGAGAGCCATCTTGGCAAGCACGCACATCATGATGTTTCCTGCATGAAAGCCCACCATTTCAAAGGAGAGTCCCGATACCGCACCGCCGACAAGCGAGCCGATAAAGAAAGCAAGTATCATCATAGCCGCGCCGAAGGTCAAAACGAGCGTTTTCGATGCCACATAATCGGTCTTTTTCGCGCGGACGGTAAAGAGGTTCTTTGCGTATCCGCTTCTGAAATCGTCAGAAACGAAGATGCAAACGAGCGCGGCAATCGCAAAATACAGCATATTGATATTGCACATTGCCGTTATGCTCATATCCATTGCCGCCATATCTCCGCCTGCGCCCGCACTCGCATCAGGTGTGCTGACCGAGCCAAGAATCTGCCACACATTGTCAAAGCCCTCAATCACCGTTTCTTTACCCGTTTGCGGGTCGACTGAAACCGTGCCGTCCATCATCGTCGTCATCACGAGAATGAGAACGGGAGCAACAAGGCAAGCGGCAAGGATGATATAGAAGGCGCGCGAGAGAAAGAGCCTCTTGAAATCCACCTTCAGCATACTGTCGAGGCGTTTGCCAAAGCTGTTGCGTTCAAATGTATGCGTCATTGTCCTTTCGCCCCCTTCATCAAATCAATATAATATTCTTCAAGCCCGATTTTGTCGGTCTTAATTTCGGTCACGATGATGCCGTTATCGTAAAGATATTTGACAACAGCCTCGGTCCTGACCTCGTCGTAAACACGAAGATAGCCTGCTTCATCCTCTTCCACACGGGAGAATTTCGAGCCGAGTGTGAATTTTGCACGGCTCATATCCTTCGCCTGAAGCGCAATGTAAGTACGACAGCTTGCATCAAGCTCGTCGGCGGTCATTTCAGCTATCATTCTGCCGCCCCTGATAATGCCGTAATGCGTGGCAATCTTTTCAAGCTCACCGAGTACATGAGAAGAAATCACGACGGTCGCACCCGACCTTGTCATATCGGTCAGCACCTCACGCATAATTCTCATGCCGTCGGCATCCAGACCGTTGATTGGCTCATCGAGAATGAGAAGCCTGGGGCTTCCGAGCAGAGCCATCGCAATGCCGATGCGCTGCTTCATGCCGAGCGAGCAGTTCTTATATTTGTTGCCTGCCGCACCCTCCATGCGAACGGTTTTGAGGACATTGATAACCTCCTTCTCGGCGTTCTCTATACGCAGATTCGCCGCCTGAATCATCATATTGTTCCAAACCGAAAGTGAGGGAAAGCATCCGGGCGCTTCGATGAGCACGCCCATATTCGCGCGAATCTCACCGTCGGTGTGGGGCTTTCCGTAGAGCTTGACAGTACCGCCGCTTTCGTGAATCAGACCGCAAATAATCTTCTCGGTGGTCGACTTGCCCGAGCCGTTCTCGCCGATAAAGCCGTAAATCGCGCCTTCGGGAACGGTCATATTGAGCTTATTCACAGCCTGTTTAGAGCCGAAGCTTTTGGTTAAATTTCTGATTTCAATGGCATTCATTCTTTTCGGCCTCCCTTAATAAACATCGCTCTTGTTCAGAATATGCGTTCCGACAAGATTATAAATCAGTGCCCACGAAGCCGATACCAAGGTGCAAACGACGAGTGTGCCGATATTGCTCGTCAGGCAAGCGTTGACCGCCGAGCCGTAAAGGAACAGATTGAGAATGTAGGTGGGAAGATTCAATGCTTCAATAATTGCCGCCGCACCGATGATGAGAATACCTGTACCGAAGAAGAAGGACGATGCAACGGAGATACCGAAATATCTTCTGAAAATAATGTTGAGGAAGGTGAAAAGGCTTGCAAAACCAAGCGACATGATGATTTTGCCAAGGATGGCAATCAGGAGAGAGCCGATATTGACGCTGAAATCGTAGCCTGCAAACAGACCGCCTGCAATACCGCCGAAAAGATACGCGATGCACATACAAGCCATTGCAAAAGCGCAGGTCAGCGACTTGGAAATCATATAATCCTGCTTTTGGGCATGGGTGGTAAAGAGCTGCTTAACATAGCCGCTCTTATAGTCATGACCGATAAAGATTGACACCATGATACCGCCGAAGATGAACACCATATTCATATTGGCATAGTCGGCAATGCCTCGAATCACATAAAGCGAATCCTCCGCGGCAATAATCTGCCAAGCGTTTGTGTAAAGCTCAATAACATTGCCGCTCGGGTCAGTCATCGTCGTCATTCCCGAAACCATCGCAGGAATGATTGCCGCAATTGAAAGGAAAATATAAAAGAGAGGTGTGTTGAACAGACGGTAAAGGTCAACGCCGAGCATACTTTTGATTCTTTGCACAAAGCTCGGAGATTCAAATTGCAGTTCTTTTGTCATATTCTTTTACCTCCCCCTCTTGACATCAGCTCAATGTAGTATTCCTCAAGCCCGATTTTGTTCCTTTTGATTTCGCTGACAATCTGACCGTTCTTCATAAGGTAGGAAACGATTTCTTCTACATCATGGACATCGTCAATGCGGATATAGCCGTCCTCCTGTCTGACATCGGCATATTTTTGTGTCAGCAAAAAACGCGCCTTTTGCATTTCGGCGGTTTTGAGCGACACGAATACCTGCGCTCTCGAATCCATTTCCTTTGCCGACATTTCCATTATCATACGCCCCCCACGGATAATACCGTAGTGCGTTGCGATTTTTTCAAGCTCACCGAGCAGATGCGAGGAAATCACCACCGTGCATCCCTCGTTCTTGGTGATATCCACGAGAATTTCTCTCATAATTCTCATACCGTCGGCGTCAAGCCCGTTGATTGGCTCGTCAAGAATGAGAAGCGCGGGCTCTCCGAGCAGAGCCATCGCAATACCGATACGCTGCTTCATACCGAGAGAGCAGGACTTGAATTTCAGATTGGCATTGTCCTCCATGCGCACGATGCGGAGCACACGCCGGATTTCCTCGTCAGCGCTTTCGATACCAAGATTGATGCACTGCATCATAAGGTTCTGATACACGCTTGAGCCGGGGAAGCAGCCTGCATTTTCTATCAGTGCGCCGACTCTGGCACGGACACCGGAATCGGTATAATCTCTGCCGAACAGCTTGATGTCACCGCCATCCGACACGAGATGCCCGCAGATGAGCTTCATCGTAGTGGATTTACCCGAACCGTTCTCACCGATGAAGCCGTAGATTGCACCCTGCGGTACGGTCATGTTGAGGTGGTCTACCGCATACATTCCGCGAAAGCTTTTTGAAAGGTTTCTGATTTCAATAGCGTTCATTCCTTCGCTTCTCCTTCTTTATTATAAAGCAACATAAGCGAGCCGTATATGACGCCTCGCTTTTGTTTCTGTTTTCTTATTTTTTTGCTGCGTCGTAACGGGCGTTTGCCGCTTCTGTTCTTGCCTTTGCTTGTGCAATTCGCGCATCACGATCCTTCTGCATAAGCGCTTTGCGCTTTTCGGGATTGCTCATCGCCTTTGCTTCTTCCCACTGCGCTTTGGATTCGGCCTTTACAGCCTCAAACTCTGCCTTGTCAACCTCGTGCTGTGCCTTGGCACTCTCCTTCATATCCTTAAATGCCTTCTTGAAGAATTCTCCCATTGCTTCGTTCTCCTTTTCGATTGATTATTTTTGTGTTGGGTCATTTTCTTTCCCATTTTGTGATTCTATTCTATCAATCACTTGTTTTTGATAGTTTTGCGAAATGTTTGCGTTTTGTTAATCTTCCTTGGAAATTCAAGCATCGGTGTAAAAATCCTGACGGCAAAGAGGATAAAGCATAGGAAAAGGCAGACAGCTCGGGGCTGTCTGCCTACGGTGTTTATATTCAATATTACAGAAGATTGATTTCCTCTTGCTTCATGAGCATGATGTTGTTTTTTTGCAGGATGGCGGCAATCGAGTCCTTGTCATGTCCTTCCTTTGACAGACGCAGAACAAGAAGCGCCTTGCTGCCGATGATATAATTGAGCGAATACATATACTCAATGGAAATCTCCTGTTCCTCAATGATGGCAAGCACGCTGTCAAGCCCTGACGGCTGATTCGGTACGGCAACGCAGAACACATGATTCTTTTTCGCCATGAAACCGTTTTCGCGAAGTGCCAGAATGGCGGTATCGACATCGGCTTCTCTCACCACAATGCGTACCAGCCCGAAATGCGTCGTGTCGGCAATCGAGAGTGCCAGCATATCAATCTTGTTTTCAGCAAGAATTTTGGTGAGTGAGCGGAGTGTGCCTTGACTGTTTTCAAGATAGACGGAAATTTGAGTAATAAACATGATTTTTGCCCCTTTCTTTATTTTGTCAGGCCTCTGTTATCAATAATGCGCTTGCTCTTGCCCTCCGAGCGCGGTATCGACTTTGGCGGCACGAGCTTGACAATGGCGGCAATGCCCACCACAGACTTGATTTGCTCGGAAATAGCACGCTGAATTTTCTCAATATCCGCAACCGTATCCGAGAAGATTTCATCAGTCAGCTCGACCTGTACTTCAAGACGGTCGGTGGAATTGACGCGGTCAACAATCAGCATATAGTGCGGTGCAACACCGGGAATCCGCAACAAAACCGATTCAATCTGGCTCGGGAAAACATTGACGCCGCGAATAATCAGCATATCATCGGTTCTGCCTGTGATACGGCTCATCCGCGCGTGCGTTCTGCCACACCCGCAGGGTGTTTTGTCAAGCGTGCATATATCGTGTGTGCGATAGCGGAGCATCGGCATACCTGTCTTTGTGATGGTGGTAAAGACAAGCTCGCCACTCTCGCCGTAGGGAAGCGGCTTGCCTGTTTGCGGGTCAACGATTTCGGCAATCACATGGTCCTCATTGATGTGCATACCGCTTTTCTCACAGCACTCAAAGGCAACGCCGGGCCCTGCAATTTCAGTCAGACCGTAAATGTTGTAGGCGTGAATGTCAAATAATTCTTCAAGCTTCTCGCGCATCTCCTCGGTCCATGGCTCTGCACCGAAGCAGCCCGATTTCAGCTTGAATTCTCCAAGGTCATAGCCCATTTCCTTCAAGGACTCACCAAGGAAAATCGCATAGGAGGGTGTGCAGCACAGCATGGTTGCACCAAGGTCATGCATCATCATGAGCTGACGCTGGGTGTTGCCGCTTGACATCGGAATGACCGTCGCACCGACGCGGGACGCACCCTGATGCGCGCCAAGACCGCCCGTGAATAATCCGTAGCCGTAGGTCACCTGCACAATGTCCTCATGGCCTGCCCCTGCCGCCGTCAGCGAACGGGCGACCATCTCGGTCCAGACCTCAATGTCGTTTTCGGTATAGCCCGATACAATAGGCTTGCCTGTCGTGCCTGACGAGCCTTGAATCCGCACGATTTCGGAGAGGGGAACAGCCAGAAGCCCATAGGGGAACTGGTCGCGCAGGTCGGTCTTGTTCGTGAAGGGAAGAAGATGCAGGTCATCAATGCTCTTGATGTCATCAGGCTTCACACCCGCCTCATCCATACGCGCTCTGTAAACAGGCACATTCTTGTAGACATGAGCGACCGTCGCACGAAGCCGCTCGCTTTGAAGTGCGCAGAGGGACTCTCTGTCCATGCACTCAATTTCGGGATTGTAAATTTTGTTTTCTGTTACCTTCATTGTTTTTTCCCTTCTATATCAGATAATATGATTTTCATACAGTACACACACAAAAGGTTGCGCCTGCCGCAAAAAACAAAAAATCTCTTTAACAAATAGCATTTGTTAAAGAGACGAATTTGTCAAATCCGCGGTACCACTCTTCTTGCATAGCACGCTATGCCACTTTAAGCTCCAATAAGCCCTTTGCACTCACGCAGCACTCTCGGAAGAAACTACTCGCCCTCGCTTTCCTTTCTCCAGCTCGGAAGTGAAAGGCTGAAAATAAAGTCTGCCACCGACTCGCACCACCGTCGGCTCTCTGTGCGCTTTCTTTATTTGCCATCTTCGTCATCGCCGTTACCATTAGCATACACCTTTTGACCGTGTTTGTCAAGAGTTTTTTTGAAAAAAATGTATTTTTATTGAAACCGATGCCTGCTCTGCACCTCGGAAAAAGTGCCGCGGTGCAGAGCAGAGCGTGCTTTAAGCTTCAAGCATGGCGAGAATCTGCCCCTTCGGCTTGGCACCCGTTGACCTTTGTGTGACCTCGCCGTTTTTGAAGACCAGCAGTGTCGGTATGCTCATAATGCCGTACTGTGCGGCAAGCTCGCCCTCCTCGTCCACATTGACCTTCACTATTTTGATATCGTCGCGCTCGCTCGCAATTTGTTCAAGAATCGGCGAGATCATGCGGCAGGGGCCACACCATGTTGCATAGAAATCAACAAGTACGGTTTGCTTTTCATCAAGCACTTCACTTTGAAAATTTTTCATGTTTCCGCTAATCAGAGCCATTTTCTTACCTCCTCTTTGCAGCGGCAGGGGAGCGAATCGCCCGCCCTTTGCTCACTGCTTCGTGTTTATCTTGATAAATACTCATCAATGGCTTTGGCGGCGGTCTTTCCCGCACCCATCGCCGAAATGACGGTTGCCGCACCTGTCACGGCATCACCGCCTGCATAAACTGCTTCTCTTGATGTCAGCCCGTCCTCGCGCACAATGATACCGCCGCGGCTGTTCACAGCCAGCCCCTCTGTCGTGTCCTTAATCAGCGGATTCGGGGATGTACCGATGGAAATAATCACCGTATCGACATCCAGCACATATTCCGAGCCCTCAATGGCAATCGGGCGGCGGCGGCCCCGCTCGTCCTCCTCGCCAAGCTCCATTCTGATGCACCTCATGCCCGTCACGAAGCCGTTTCTCTCGTCGCGGGGGTTCTCCTTGTTCTCATAGCCGAGAATTTCAACAGGGCTCGTGAGAAGACGGGATTCAATCCCCTCCTCTATGGCGTGCTCAACCTCTTCCTTACGGGCAGGCAGCTCCTCCATTGAGCGACGGTAGACGATATACACCTTCTCCGCACCCAGACGGAGCGCCGTTCTGGCGGCATCCATCGCGACATTACCGCCGCCGACCACCGCCACGCGACCCCCCTTCATGATAGGAGTTTCGGGGGCTTCCTTATATGCCTTCATCAGATTGCTTCTCGTCAGAAATTCATTTGCCGAGTAAACACCCTTCAGGGATTCACCCGGAATCCCCATAAAGTTCGGCAGTCCTGCACCCGAGCCGATAAAGACGGCCTCATAGCCCATCTCAAACAATTCATCAACAGTCAGGGTTTTGCCAATCACCACATTGGTTTCAATATCCACATCAAGTGCCTTTAAGCCCTCGACCTCCTTTTCGACAATCGCCTTGGGCAGACGAAATTCGGGAATGCCGTAGACAAGCACACCCCCTGCCGTATGCAGAGCCTCAAAAACCGTCACCTTGTAGCCGCGCTTGGCAAGGTCGCCTGCACAGGTAAGACCTGACGGCCCCGAGCCGACAATGGCAACGCGGTGTCCGTTTGGCTTCGGCTTTTCGGGCGGGGCGGTCGAAAAGGTATTGTGAAAGTCGGCAACAAAGCGTTCAAGCCGCCCGATTCCCACAGACTCGCCCTTGATGCCACGCACACATCTTGATTCACACTGCGTTTCCTGCGGACAGACACGGCCGCAGACGGCAGGCAGTGAGGAGGATCTGGCAATCACCTGATATGCTCCCTCAAAGTCACTCTCCTTGATTTTGGAGATGAATGCAGGAATGTGAATTTTGACAGGACAGCCCGATACACAGGGCATATTCTTGCAGTTTAAGCACCGCATCGCCTCGTCAATTGCCGCTTCCTCTGTATAGCCGAGTGCAACCTCACGGAAATTGTGCGCGCGCAAAAGCGGCTCCTGTGTCGGCATTTCGTTTCGTTTCAGGGACATATTCGCCGCCATTATTCGACACCTCTTTTGTAAAGATTGCAGGTTGCCTCGTGGGCATGACGCTCAAAGGACGCATACATTCTGCCGCGCGACATCGCTTCGTCAAAGTCAACCTCATAGCCGTTGAAATCAGGGCCGTCGACACAGGCAAATTTCGTCACGCGCTTGCCGTCCGAAAGAAGCGTCAGACGGCAGCCGCCACACATTCCCGTACCGTCAATCATAATGGGATTCATCGACACCGTCACAGGCGTGCCGAAGGGCTTGGCTGTTTCAACCACAAATTTCATCATGACAAGCGGGCCAATGGCAATGACCATGTCGAATTTTTCGCCCGCCGACAAAAGCTCCTGTAAGGGAAGTGTGACATTTCCCCTGCGGCCATAAGAGCCGTCGTCCGTCATCACGATGAGTCTGTCAGAGGCAGCGCGGAATTCCTCCTCGCAAATCAGAAGATCACGGTTTCTGAATCCGATGATGCTCGTCACCTCTGCCCCCATTTTGTGCAGATGCTCGGCAATCGGCATGGCAATGGCACAGCCGACACCGCCCCCCACAATACAGACGCGGCGAAATCCGTCAAGATGTGTCGGCATCCCCAAGGGGCCGACAAAGTCATGGAGATACTCTCCCTCTTGCTTGCGGTTCAGCTTTTCGGTTGTAGAGCCTACGACCTGAAAGATAATCTTGACAGTGCCGTTTTCACGGTCCGTACCCGCAACGGTCAGGGGGATTCGCTCACCCTCCCCGTCAACACGGAGAATGATGAACTGACCGGGCTTTGCTTTTCGCGCAACAAGCGGTGCCTCAATATGAAGCTCGGTCACCGAGGGATTCAGTACCCTCCTTTTGACAATCCTATACATTGTATCCTTCCTTTTACGCTTCGTGCGGCGTTATCTTTCTTTTTCTTTATTTTATCATAAATCCTCTTTGTTTGCAAGAGGTCGGGCGCGCTTTTTGTCTCTTTTTTGACGCTCACCCTCCATCAGCATCTGCCTGTACTGTCTTGGCGTACAGCCACGGTAGTGCTTGAAGCAGCGATTGAAATATTGCAGAGAGGAAAAGCCTGCATCCATGGCAATATCCGAAATAGCCCTGTCCGAATCGTAAAGCGCACGCACAACAAAGCGAAGCCGCACAAGGTTCAGATATTCGGTAAAGGACATACCCAAAAGCTCACGGAAAAGACGGCAGAAATAGGACTTGCTGACGCCCGATAATTCGCAGGCATCCTGCAGGGTGAGGTGATTCCCGTGGTTTTTCTCCACAAAGAGCAGCACGCTTTTGATTTTATGAAGCCCTGCCGTCTCCCTGCCTGCTGACAAAAGTCCACTCCTCGTCATATAGCCGACGATAGACAGCACAGCCGCCTTCATGTAGATGTCATAGCCGGTTTTTTTCTCATTTGCCTCGCGAATGAGCAGATTGGCTGCCACATCAAGCTCGCCGTCCTCTGCCAAACGGTATCTTTCCGTCTGCCGCAAGTCGAGCAGAAGCCGAAGCATCCGCTGCTCTTCGCTGATAAAGGCGTCCGACAGCTTGTCAATATCAATCTGAATGTAGGTAAATTCGAGAGGGAAGGCAAGCGGCACAAGCGCGTGCGGCACGCCCCTGTTGATGAGAATCGGCTGCCCCTTTTTGAGCGTGACGCGCTCGCCGTCAAGGGTGCAGGCAAGCTCCCCCTTGTTCAGAAGCACAATCTCTATCTCGCGGTGCAGATGCATGGCACGGTACCGCCCTGCCTCCGCCGAGGAAATGGTTTTGATGTTAATAGGAAGACTTGGATTCTTAAAAACTATCAGCTCTTTATCCATGCTCGCGTATCGCTTTCTCCGATAAATGTCAATATAGTTTCAAAAGAGGGCAATATTGATGGTGTTTTTATGGTTTTTTTATGATATGATTATAATAAATAAATACAATTTTGTCAATATCCTTATCAAAAATGATGCAATACAAAGGAGGAAAAATAAATGGAAAAAATCAAAATTGGTTGGAGTGAGGCGGATATCACGCCCGATGAGCCGATTCGTCTGGCAGGACAGTTCTATGAGCGCGTCTCAAATGAGGTGGATTCCAAGTTGACCTGCACCGCCTTTGCACTTGAAAGCGGAGATGAGCAGCTGGTGATATGCGCCTGTGACCTTCTTTCTGTCACGGAATATGTTATTAAAGAGGCAAGAAGGCGCATTTCCGTGCAAATTGACCTTCCCCCCGAAAAAATCATTTTCAGCGCCATTCATACCCATACATCCTATCTCTATCCGCGAGGCGCAAACGGTAAAGCCGGACAAGGCGTAAAAGGCTATCTCACGAAAATCATTCCCGAGGATATGAGCTATGTATCGATCAGCACAGGCAAGGCGTCAATGAGTGATGAAAAGATGCTTGAAATCATCATTTCGGGCATGGCGCGCGCGGTTGTCGATGCGTGGAAGAATCGTACATACGGCTTCTATCAGAATGCATTTGGACGCGTGGCTGTCGGTATGTGCCGCCGCGCCTGCTATGATGACGGCTCTGCAAAGATGTGGGGCGAAACCAACCTTGCCAACTTCGTCGCGCTTGAGGGCGGCAACGATTCGGGCATGGAGCTGATTTACACCTACGGCGAGGACGGCGAGCTTTCGGGCGTCATTGCCAATATCGCCTGTCCCGCGCAGGTCGTCGAGCACCGTGACTTTGTGTCGAGCGACTATTGGGGCAGAGTCAAGATGAATCTTGAAAAGAAATTCGGCAGAAAAATCTTTGTGCTTGGACTTTGTGCGGCGGCAGGTGACCAGTGTCCCCGCGACCTCATTCGTTTTGTGGAGCCCGAAACACCCGTCAAGGACCCCAACATCAAGCATAACTATCCGGTTGAGCGCCGTGCTGACCCCTCCATGTTCGATAAAAGCGGACTGAATCTTGTCGGCCGCCGCATTGCAAACGAAATTATTTCGGTTTATGAGGAGCTTGATGACAACAGGCTTGACGAGGCAGTGCTGATTCACGAGACCGTCACGCTCAATCAGCCTTATCGCCGTGCAACCATTGAGGAATATGAGGAGGCAGTCAAGGTCATTGACGACTTTATCGCGAAGAATCGCGGCAAGGAAATCAACTATGAGGACAGTGCAAGACTGTATGTTTATTCGGGACTCATTGACCGCTATCATATGCAACAGACAAAGGAGCAGTACGAGATAGAGGTGCATTTTGTCCGCTTCGGTGATATTGCCATTGCCACAAACCCCTATGAGCTTTTCCTTGACTACGGCAACCATATTCGTGCGCGCAGTCATGCAAAGCAGACCTTCCTCATTCAGCTTGCCTGCGGCGCCTGCGGATACCTGCCCACCGAAAAGGCAGAGAAGGGAAGTCACTATTCTGCCTATATTTCCAGCGGCCGTACAGGCCATGTGGGCGGCGAGCTTTTGGTGCGCGAAACCCTGACGCATATCAATCGGATGTTCGATGAGGAAAAATAACCGTCATAACATCAAAAAAGGCAATCAAGCCTTGGCTTTCATTAAAAAATATGAGGTGAATGTATGTTGAAAATTGCGTTTGCAGGCTTCGGTGAGGTCAATACACCCATCGAGGTCATTGAAAGAAAGTGCCGTGCGGCATATGAATCCCTGAAGGGTGACGAGTGCGAAATTTACCCCTTCTATCCCATTCGCGACGACTATGAGGAAACCTATATCAAGCGTGCTATCGAGTGTTTTTCGGGCAAGGACTTTGATTGCCTCGTGCTTTGCATTGCGGGCTGGATTCCCTCACACGCCGTTATGAAGGTGCTGGATAAATTCAGAGATAAGCCGATGGTGCTTTGGGGACTTTGCGGCTGGTACGAGGACGGCCACCTTGTGACAACGGCAGACCAGGCAGGTACAAGCGCGCTTCGTAAGGCACTCTTTGATATGGGTGTCAATTTCCGCTATGTCTATGACATCGTCGGCAAGAAAACCAACGCCGACAAGGTTCTCCGCTATGCCCGTGCCGCCGCCGCTTATACGGCAATGCGCACGGCGCGTGTCGGACAAATCGGCTATCGCGATATGCAGCTTTACGGCACCCTGTTCGACGGCGGCTCGCTCAAGCGCGTGCTTGGCACGGAAATTGAGTGCTTTGAGATGCTGGAGGTCGTGCAAAGAGCAGAAAAGCTTGATGAAGCTGCCATTCAGCGCGTCATTGACGAGCGTATTTCCAAGTGGAAATTCCTGAAAACGCCCGATAAGGATGCGGTTTATAACGCCGCCAGGTACTATCTTGCCATCAAGCAAATCTGCGACGAGCGCGCCCTTGACGCCATCAGCATCAAGGATGTCGACGGCTTTAAGAAGCTGCTCGGCTTCCCGCCCGCCCCGATTTTCACGCTTCTTGCCGAGGACGGACTCTGCACCACCCCCGAAAACGACTGCCTTGGCAATGTCACACAGATTATGGTCAAGAAGCTCACAGGTCAGATTGGCGCGTATCTTGAATTTTACGAGTATTTCGAGGACGGCGTTCTGGCAGGTGTGCCCGACTATGTGCCGAAGGAAATTGTCGACGGCGATATAACGGTTTATCCTGCCGCATTCGGCGAGCTTTCGCAGAGCCTTCTGAATGTCTCCAAGGTCAAGACGGGCGAAGTGACTATGTGCCGCCTGACCGCTATCGACGGCGAATACTATTTGCATATGGTGAACGGCACGGGCGAAACACCTGAAACATGGGAGGAATGCGGCTGGGATAAGCCTGCACCGCAGCTCTCGGGCTTAAAGGTCTTGCTTGCAGATACCGAGGACTTTGCCGAGAAGGTCATGTGCCAGCACTATATCATCTCCTACGGCGATAACCGCGCCCTGATTGAAGAATTTTGCCGCATCTGCGGTATTCCTGTCATTTGAGAAGGCCTACGGTCACTTCAAGGAGGGACAGCCAAACGGCTGTAATCTGTCAAAAATACGGTGTGCTATGATTTTTTTTGCTTTTTTTATCGGAATCATGTATAATAAAACTAACTGCTACTTGGCTTGGCAATGGCATCAACCTTGGCTTGCAAACAGGCTTCGATCTTGGTGCTGTTTTGCCCGATGATAGTGAATATACCGTGCAGATTTTCTTTGAAAGTACAGATGTGTGTCTGCCCTCTGCATCATTAGAACAAACACCAAGCTTTATCATTGGCCCCAGCCAATTCAATGAAAAGTTTATGCATCCGAATGAAGGTTCAGCGCCTGGCGGTATATATAGCAGCCTGTTGTATTTGCGAAATTCGAATGGTGATCTTGAATGGAAGGCTAACTATGATACCGAAGAAACGCCCACCCTTTTTTGTTATGATTACCATACATTCCTTGACTTCACAAATGTTGTGAGGTTGGATTCCTTGGCAGACCGTTATAGCTTGACTACATATCAAAACAGATCGATCGTTTCTGCTCATCAAAACGCCTGTGGTGATAAGCTCACGGGCAATACCTTAACGGTTGGTATGTTCCCGAATGTGAATTTGTACGGGGTTCTGGTTTATGATCGTGTACTCACTCCCGAGGAAATGAAACAGAATCATTTTGCCAACCTCATGTCCTATTATAAGGTTGATGTGTCGGGCTTTGAATCACTCGCGGATCCGGTCGTTAAAACAGAGCTTTACAAGTTCTTGAATTCGGTCAAGGTCGGTGAGAACTCGAACATTTATTGCGACATGGGCTTCGAGAATATCATTGAATATAATGAATTTCTCAGAGGTGACCAGGGCTCTTATGACTCGGGACCCATCTACTGCTCCGGTAACGGCAGTAAGCGTGGCTACCACATTCGCTATAACTATCT
>JAZRPF010000045.1:0-17116 GCA_045649045.1 Eubacteriales bacterium | reverse complement strand
GCAAGAGCGATAGAGCTTGCCGCACTCAATAAGGACTGAACAAGATGACGCAGGGCGTGATGAAGACTGGATATTAAAGGACGATGATTAATTGAATAGGGAAGAGCCTACAGAAACTGTTACTTTCCATAGGCTCTTTTTCATGTTTTGGGTTGCATTTTATTTTGTAAAAAGACTAATTTGTCATAGCTTTGTCATAAATGTTTGAGCCGACATCGAGCCGACCAAAAAGATTGGGTTTATTCAGTTTACTTCGGTATTAACTAGTATGCTTAAAAACAGAAAAAAACCTATCCATTACTAGTAATGAATAGGTTTTCTTTGGTTGCGGGGGCGGGATTTGAACCACACGACCTTCGGGTTATGAGCCCGACGAGCTACCAGGCTGCTCCACTCCGCGATATGAATACAAGCAAGAATTCATGCCGCTCGGCTATGGTGCCGATGACCGGACTTGAACCGGTACGGGATTTCTCCCAACGGATTTTAAGTCCGTTGCGTCTGCCGATTCCGCCACATCGGCCCAAAGACAACAAGTATTCGCTTGCTTACTTACATAGTATAGCATCTTTTGCCTGCTTTGTCAATAGCTTTTGCATTTTTTTTGAAAAAACAAGAAAAATGAAGTCAGCGAGCAGGGGCAAGTTCCAGATATATCAATACTGATAGGGAGGGCGCTTGCTTTGAGCAAAATTCAAAGCAAGCGCCAATCCCGTAAGACTGACTTAATAACAGAATATGCAAAAACTCTGTTTTTATGCTTACAATAGAGATTTTATCCCATTTATTCAAGCTCAAAGGAACCTGTATAGAGGTGATAATAGGTGCCTTTTTCTTCGATGAGCTTTTCATGGTTGCCGCGTTCAATGATTTTGCCATGGTCAAGCACCATAATGACATCGGAGTTTTTGACAGTAGAGAGGCGGTGGGCAATCACAAAGACAGTGCGGCCGACCATGAGCTTATCCATGCCACGCTGGACGATGGCTTCGGTGCGGGTATCAATTGAAGAGGTTGCCTCGTCCATAATCATAACAGGCGGGTCGGCGACGGCGGCACGCGCAATTGCAATGAGCTGGCGCTGACCTTGTGAGAGATTGGAGCCGTTATTGTAAAGCTCGGTTTCGTAGCCGTTTGGTAGGCGTGAAATGAAATCGTCGGCACCGACAAGCATTGCTGCTTCGCGGCATTCACTGTCTGTGGCATCGAGGCGACCGTAACGGATGTTATCCATGACGGTTCCTGTAAAGAGGTTGGTATCCTGCAAGACAATGCCGAGTGAACGGCGCAAGTCGCTCTTTTTAATCTTATTGATATTGATACCGTCATAACGGATTTTGCCGTCGGCAATATCATAAAATCTGTTAATCAGGTTGGTGATGGTGGTCTTGCCCGCGCCTGTTGCGCCGACAAATGCGACCTTTTGTCCCGGCTCGGCGAAAACCGTTATATCATGCAGAACCGGCTTTCCTTCTTCATAGGAAAAGTCAACGCCATTTAAGCGGACATCACCCTTGAGCAGTGTATAGGTAAGTGTGCCGTCATGGTGAGGGTGCTTCCATGCCCACATACCTGTGCGCTTTTCGGATTCGGTGAGATTGCCTTCGCCGTCCATGCGTACATTGACAAGTGTGACATAGCCTTCGTCTACCTCGGGCGCCTCGTCCATGAGTGAGAAAATGCGTTCGCCGCCTGCGACACCCATGACAATGGCATTGATTTGCTGGGAAAGCTGGTTGATATTGCCCGTGAATTGCTTGGTCATATTCAGAAAGGGAACAAGCACGCTGACAGAGAGTGCTTTACCTGAAATGCTGACATTCGGGACCTCGCTGATAAGAAAGAGCGCGCCGACAACGGCAATGATGACATAGAGAATATTACCGATGTTCTGAATGATAGGCCCAAGTGTATTGGCGTAGGCATGGGCGCGGTAGTTATCCTCAAAAAGCTCTTGGTTGATGCGGTCAAAATCGTTTTCACATTCTCTTTCGTGACAGAAAACCTTAATGACCTTTTGCCCATTCATCATTTCTTGTGCAAAACCCTCGGTTTTGCCGATGGATTTTTGCTGGCGAATGAAATATTTTGCCGAACCGCCACCGATTTTCTTGGAGGTGAAAAGCATGGCAAAGACGCCGGCAAGCAGGACAAGCGTCATCCAAACGCTGAACCAAAGCATGATGAAAAAGACCGAAAGAACAATGACAAGCGAATTGAGCATGGCGGGAATTGCCTGCGAGACAAGCTCACGGATGGCGTCGATATCATTGGTATAGTGGCTCATGATATCGCCGTGCTTGTGTGTATCGAAATACTTGATGGGCAAATCCTGCATTCCCGAAAACATGGAGCAACGCACCTTGGAGAGAAAGCCCTGTGTAATATATGCCATGAGCTGCGTATAAAGAGTAATGGCAATCATGGACAGAATATAAAGGGATGCGAGCAGAATTACAAGCGGGATGATTTCCTTGGCGGCATCCGACCATGCGCCACCAGACAGTTGGTATTTACCGATCAATTCCAACACTTTTTGGAGAAAAATTGCCGGAAGAGCAGCCGTGACGGCTGAAAAAAGAATACAAACGAGGGTGACGGGGAGAAGGACAGGGTAGAAACGGAAGAGCATGGAGATGATGCGCTTGAGCGTAGAAAGGCTGAATGACTTTTTTTGCATTTGGGGTTTACTCATGATCATCACCTCCGTGTACCTGCTGTTCATAAACCTCGCGGTAGATATCGCTTTGCACAAGAAGCTCGCTGTGTGTACCGACGGCGGTAATCTTGCCGTTATCCATGACGATAATCATATCAGCATCCTCGACCGAGGCAATGCGTTGCGCGATAATGATTTTGGTGGTTTCGGGAATATACGAGCGGAAGCCTGCCCGAATGAGCGCGTCGGTTTTGGTATCGACGGCACTTGTGGAGTCGTCAAGAATCAAGACCTTCGGGCGTTTTAGAAGCGCACGGGCGATGCACAGGCGCTGTCTTTGACCGCCCGACACATTGGTGCCGCCTTGCTCGATTTTGGTATCGTAGCCGTCGGGGAAGCTGCGGATAAATTCATCCGCTTGCGCCAAGCGGCAGGCTTCTATCAGCTCCTCATCACTTGCCGTCTGATTGCCCCAGCGTAAATTTTCCTTAATTGTACCTGAAAAGAGAAGATTCTTTTGCAGAACCATGGCGACCGAATTGCGCAGGGCTTCGACATCGTAGTCACGGACATCGGTACCGCCAATACGCACAGTGCCTTCCGTTGTATCATAGAGACGAGGAATCAGCTGGACAAGCGAAGACTTACTTGCACCTGTACCGCCGATGATACCGACGGTCATACCGCTTTCAATGTGCAGATTGATGTCGGTGAGAGCGAAATTTTTGGCAGAGGCGGCGTATTTGAAGCTGACATTTTCAAAGTCGATTGAGCCGTCCCTAACCTCTGTTATCGGATTTTCGGGATTCTTCAGGGTGGGCAATTCGTCAAGAACCTCACAGATACGCTTGGCGGATTCCACAGACATGGTGATGATGACATAAATCATGGAAAGCATCATGAGTGACATCAAAATCTGCATACCGTAGGTGAGCATGGCGGAAAGCTGACCGACATCCATGACGCGCCCGAACACCTCAACCTTGTTGATTGCCATATTAGAGCCGACAAGCAGAACGAAAATCATATTGAAGTAGAGACAGATTTGCATGATAGGGCGATTGAGTGCCACAATGCGCTCCGCGTATGTGAAGTCGTTGCGGATATTATCAGAGGCTTTATCAAACTTTTCCTTTTCATATTCCTCGCGGGAAAAGCCCTTGACGACGCGCATGCCGCGTACATTTTCTTCAATGGATTCATTTAAGCGGTCATATTTGCGGAAGACACGGCGGAATGCCGGCATTGCCTTTCGTGCGACCAGAAACAGACCAAATGCCAGGATGGGAATGACAATGACAAATGCGGCGGCGAGCGCACCGCCCATATAGAACGCCATGAAAACCGAGAAAATCAGCATAAGCGGGCTTCTGACGGCAGTACGGATAATCATCATGAAAGACATCTGGACATTGGTGACATCGGTTGTCATGCGCGTGACGAGTGAGGAGGATGAGAATTTGTCAATATTGGAGAAGGTAAAGGTCTGAATTTTGCGGAAGATATCGCTTCGGAGATTTTTGGCAAAGCCTGCCGATGCCTTGGCACAGGTGAAGCCTGCAATACCACCGCAAGCGAGAGAGGCAAGTGCCATGGCGACAAGCAAAAGACCTGTTTTGAGGATGAAGGGCATATCAACGCCCTGCTCGTCGAGCTTATTGACAAGCATAGCGGTAATAAAGGGAATCAGAGTTTCGATAATTGCTTCACCCACAATGAAAATAAGCGTCAGAATTGTCGGCTTCTTATATTCACGCACAGAGCGTGCAAGCTTTTGAATCATTGAGTCATACCTTCCTTTCTTTCAGAACATTCAATGCAGTTGTTGGTTTGATGCAGATTGTACTTGATAGTTTCAAGCACGCGGTGAAGGGAGTGGATATCCTCTTCTGTAAGACCGCTTAGTGCCATGCGTTCGGCGCTGTCAATACTTTCAATAACGGTTTTATGCAGCCTTAAAGCGTGCGGAGTGGGGATGATTTTTTTGAGACGGGCATCATGCTCGACGGCTTCACGCCGAATCAGTCCCTTTTTCTCCATGAGTGATAAAACCTCGCTGACGGTTGAACGGCGAAGAGAAAAGCTCGCTTCAATATCACGCTGGAAGGTATCCTCTTTTTGCCGATGACTTAAGAATCCGATGACATGGCTTTGAAGAACAGAGATGTCCTCGGGAAGATTGGCCTGGATTTCGGCATCGACCGACCGTTTCAGCATATTGGCGACAATGCATAGCTCAAAGCCAATGGAATTTCCTTGTTTCATAGGGCTTTCCTTTGAAAAATATTTTTAATTGTTAGCACCCTAACATTATAGCATGAAGAAGCTAAAACATCAAGAGATAAAGTTACAAAAAAATCGTGAACTTTTCTTGAAGGATTTGTCTATTTTTTACTTTAACTTTATGAGAAGGGCACTGACAGTATATACCGTCAGTGCCCTTCCTTATGAGCAAGGCTTACAGCTTTGCCATTGCCTTGGTATTAAATTCTTCAGGGGTAATGAAGGTGGGGACAATTTCGTGCAGAGCCTGTATTGCCGCCGCTTCATCGTTTTCTTGCGCCGCATATTTCAGATGGCGAAGCTGAAGAATGAATTTTTCTGAGTCAATTTCGATTTGGTTACCGATAAAGATGAGTTTATTATCGGTTTTCTTCAAACCTTCCTCGTTCATCAAAAGCTCTTCCTTGATTTTTTCGCCTGGGCGCAGACCTGTAAATTCGATTTTGACATCCTTATAGGGAACCTTACCGTACATTCTGATAAGGTTTTCCGCTAATGTGACAATGCGAACGGGCTGTCCCATATCCAACACGAAGATTTCACCGCCGTGCGCGATGGCAGCGGCCTCAAGGACAAGGCTGACGGCTTCCGGAATGGTCATGAAGTAGCGAATGATATCGGGGTGGGTGACGGTGACCGCCTTGCCCTGTTCAATTTGCTTTTTGAATAGTGGTATCACCGAGCCGTTTGAGCCGAGGACATTACCGAAACGCGTGGTTACAAATTCGGTCTTGCCGTTCTTTTGCTGGGAGAGGTACTGCACAATCATTTCGCAGCACCGCTTGGATGCACCCATGGTATTGGTTGGATTGACGGCTTTATCGGTGGAAATCATGACGAATTTTTCAGTTTCGTGGAACTGTGCAAGAGTGGCAATATTGAATGTACCGATGACATTATTTTTGATTGCCTCCATTGGCGAATGCTCCATCAGCGGTACATGCTTATGGGCGGCGGCATGAAAAACAATCTGCGGTTTATAGCGTTCAAAGATTTGATTGATTCTGAAGTAGTCGCGGACAGAGGCGACAAGAGTCACCAGATTCAGCGAATCGCCATATTCCATCTTCAGCTCTTGCTGAATTTCGTAGGCGTTGTTTTCGTAAATGTCCACAATGATCAGGGTTTCGGGGGAATACTTGGCAATCTGGCGAACAAGCTCGGAGCCGATAGAGCCACCGCCACCTGTGACAAGACAGACCTTATTATGTACCAGAGTTTTGACATGAGCATTATCGAATTTGATAGGATCGCGACCGAGCAGGTCCTCGATTTTGATGTCGCGGATTTGGTTGATCAGCGTGGATTCGTTCGAGTTGAACATCAACTGACCAAGGAACGGAATAATTTTAACAGGAACGGTAGTGCTGGAGCATTTATCCAGAATGCGCTGCTTTTCCTCATCGGAGCAGGATGGAATGGCAAAGATAATCTGCTCAATTTTATAAGCATCGACAATGTCATGAATTTGGCTGCAGGTGCCGACAACAGGGACGCCCTCGATCAAAGTATTGCGCTTGGAGGTATCATCGTCGACAATGCAGACAGGCTCAAAATTGGCAGAAGGGTTATCGTACATACGGCCGTCCTTATGCGCGTTTTTGATTTCATTCAAAATCATTTTGCAGGCGCGGCCACCGCCGATAATGAGAGTGCGTTTGTGGGCAGATTCATTTCGACCGATGGACAAAATGGAAATGAAGATGCCCTTGAAGATATAGCGGAAGGCGCAAATGCCAATCATGGAAATGAGGCAATAGGTTGCGGCATAGAGAAGATGAAGCTCCTCTCGCGTGACATAAAGAAACAGATATGTAATGATATCGCCAATCAGCACGGCGATGGTGCACAAAAGGTAATCCTTGAAGCCGAGGCGCTTCCATGGCTTTGAATATGCACCGCTGATGACAAGAGAAGCAAAGCAACAGATTGTTCCTAATACAAGTGCCATCAGCTCGTCTTCACGCGATATTCTGTAATTGAAAAGAGCAAGGATGAAGTTGGCAGTCAGAGCCGCAACAATCAATATAAAAATATCGGTCATTGCTAATATAGCTTTTCTGTACCTGATTTTTTGAATTGGTTTTTTGTTCATAGTGAGCTTAACCATCCTATATTTTATTTGTGCTTCCATTTATAATTGTTTGAAATTCGATATCATTTATTATATCATGATTTTTTGCAAATATCAAGGGGTTTTGTGTAATTTGTTATAAAATTGTGCATAAAAAGCGCAAAGAAATAGGATATTTTGGCAAAAAACAAGTGATGACTTATACGAACATTATTGATATTGCATAAAATTTGTGAAAAAAGAATATTAGGCTGTTGTTTTGTCTTATCGGAAACGAGGAAAAGAAAGAAAGCTTTTGGATGCTCGTCAGGAAGAAAGGGCTTTTTGAAAATAGGTGAGAAGCCTTGATTTTTCCTGAAAAATATGATATACTTGATGGCAGGAAGAATAAGGAGAGAGGTTTGGAGGAGACATTCTTCGGACTTTCATTTTGTGGTTTTATGCTGACGGGCGGCTGTTTGTCCCAGAGGCTGACCGCACTCCGCAAAGAAAGGACGCTTTTGCACAGCGAAAGCAATGGTCGAATGTATGAGTTCTAACAGAAGTTCTTTTACAGGGAAAGTCGGATTTGTGCTTGCCGCGGCAGGCTCTGCCGTTGGACTGGGAAATATTTGGAGATTTCCTTATCTTGCGGCTGAATACGGCGGCGGCATTTTTTTGCTTGTATATATTTTATTGGCAGTGACCTTTGGATTTGCGCTGATGGTTGCGGAAATTGCGATTGGCCGCAAGACGCAGTTGAGTCCGATGGGAGCGTTTCGGGTACTGGACAAGCGTTTTTCCTTCGTTGGTGTTTTAGCGGCGATAGTACCGATGATTATTTTGCCCTATTATTCTGTCATTGGCGGTTGGGTGATGAAATACCTGTTTGGGTTTATGACCGGCGAAGCAACGGATATGGCAAACGACGCTTATTTCGGTAATTATATTGGCGGGATTGCCGCACCGCTTTTCTGGTTTGCGCTCTTTATCGGTATAACGGCGGTCATTGTTCTGTTCGGTGTTGAAAAGGGCATTGAAAAGGTCAGTAAGTTTATGATGCCTGTCCTGGTTCTGCTCATTCTTTTCATTGCTATCTATACTATTTGCACTATGGACGGTGCGATAGACGGCGTGATTTATTATCTGAAGCCTGATTTTTCAAAATTTTCGGTCATGACGGTCGTTGCTGCTATGGGACAGCTTTTCTATTCGATGTCTTTGGCGATGGGCATTATGATTACCTTCGGTTCCTACATGAAGAAGGATATCAGCATTGAAAAGTCAACAAGACAAATTGAGATTTTTGATACAGGCATTGCCTTTCTTGCAGGTCTTATGATTGTACCTGCTGTCTTTGCCTTCTCGGGAGGTGAAAATTTCAAGTCGGGTCCGTCCTTGATGTTTGAGGTGCTGCCAAAAATCTTCAACGCGATGCCTGCGGGAGCAGTCATTGGCGCTGTCTTTTTCCTGATGGTGTTTTTTGCTGCGCTGACCTCGTCGATTTCCCTCATGGAAACGGTTGTTTCTGTTGTACATGACAAGTTTTCTATTGGTCGCAGATGGTGCTGCCTCATTGTTCTTGCAGTCATCTTGGCACTTGGCATTCCTTCGGCCCTTGGCTATGGCTTATGGGAGAGCATCAAGATATTGGGTATGCCATTCCTTGATTTCTTTGACTTCATCAGTAATAATATTCTGATGCCGATTGTCGCGCTTGCAACAAGCATTTTCGTCGGTTATTTCCTGAAGCCAAAAGCGATTATTGAGGAGGCGTCGGTTGGCGCGCCGTTCAAGCAGAAGAGGCTTTTTACAGTCGTCATTCGCTATGTTGCGCCTGTTTGTCTTGTCATTATTCTTGTTTCTTCTGTTTTGAATGCATTGGGCATTGTGACTATCTGATAAAAAGAACCGCACGCAGTTCGTAGAATGCGTGCGGTTCTTTTGGTTATCTGTTGAGGATAAGCTTTGTAAGCTCAACAGGCTCAACAATTTTGCCGTCCTTATAGACGCGCATATTGCCCGAAGCTATCTCGTCAATCAGAATGACCTCGTCGTTATGATAGCCAAACTCAAATTTGATATCCCAAAGGTCAAGACCGATGGACTTCAAATCATCGGCAACGATTTTGGTGATTTTGAGGGTTTGCTCCTTCATGCTTTCGAACATTGCGGGAGACATGATGCCAAGAGCAGCCAAGCCCTCACCTGTGACAAGCGGATCGCCCTTTTCGTCATTTTTGAAGGTGCATTCCACATAACCGCCCTCAAGAACAGTACCGTCTGCGATATATTCGCCGTATCTGCGAATGAAGCTGCCTGTTGCAACCAAGCGGCAGATAACTTCAAGTCCGTGACCGAACACGCGTCCGGGAAGAACCTCCATTGTGGCATCATCAATGTTGGCACTGACATAGTGGGTTTTGATGCCTGCTTTTTTGAGAAGCTCAAAATAGTGGATTGAGGTTTGAAGATTGGCTTTACCAATGCCTTCAATTTTCAAGCCAACGGTGTTTTCACCCGGATCAAAGACACCGTCCTTGCCGGTGCAATCGTCCTTGAACTTCAGCATCACATTGCCGTTATCAAGCGAGTAAACATCCTTGGTTTTTCCTTCGTAAATCTTTTTCATGTGTGAACACCCCTTTATAATTAAAATCAAAATTAAAATCCATATGTATTTTATCACAAACTTTTGAATTTGTATAGGGGTTTTGCAAAAAAAATGTAGTTTGAGCGCATTTTTTTGGAAACAGAGGGAATGATAGCTGTTTACTTGCATTGATAAGGTCGTATTTTATGATGAAGCGAGTCGGTTTTGCCAACTCTATGAAGTATGGAAAAAAAAAAAGGAACTTTTGTCTATCAAAAGTTCCTTTTTTGTTGGTGGAGCAAGCTTCAAGAAAGTCGAACTTTTGAGTTCAGAGTTATGAGGCTCGCGCAGCTCGCCGTTATGATTTTGCTGCCGCAAAAGTTATGATATGATTGCCCTGTCAATTCAAGCTTGGCGAAGCCAATCATCACGAAGCGGGAGCATCTCATCACTCATCACTTGCGTCAGGCAATCATAACTGAAAAACCTCATCCGAACAGGATGAGGTTTTTCTTGGTGGAGACAGAAGGGCTCGAACCTTCGACCTTACGGATGTGAACCGTACGCTCTGACCAACTGAGCTATGCCTCCGTGCAACAAAAAAGATTTTAGCACATTGCGCTCGGTTTGTCAAGAGAAAAAACAAAATTACTGTAAAAACATTGAACGGCTTCCAAATCGGCAATTGAAATGCCTGTGACTTTACATATTTTTTTGATTATGCTATAATAGTAAAAACACAAATGAAAAGGAGAGTTCTTTATGGGGTATATTGCAGATGAAAAACGCTATGCAGAAATGCCGTATAACAAATGCGGCGAAAGCGGGCTGAAATTGCCTGCCGTATCACTTGGGCTTTGGCATAATTTCGGTGATACGGGCGATTTTGAAAACATGAAGAAAATGTGCTTCACGGCGTTTGATGCGGGCATCACGCATTTCGACATTGCCAACAATTACGGCCCTATGGCAGGTGCAGCCGAGCGGAATTTCGGGCGTATTCTGCACGAGCATATGAGTGCATACCGTGATGAAATGGTCATTAGCACCAAGGCAGGCTACTATATGTGGGAAGGCCCTTACGGCGATTTCGGAAGCAAAAAATATCTGGTGTCAAGTCTTGACCAGAGCTTGAAGAGACTGGGCGTTGATTATGTGGACATTTTCTATCATCACCGCCCTGATAAAGACACACCACTATACGAAACCATGTGGGCGCTTGATTCAATTGTGAAGAGCGGCAAGGCTCTTTATGTCGGACTTTCCAACTATGACGGAGCAACAATGAAAAAGGCGGCTGCAATTTTGAACGAGCTGCATTGCCCCTTTATTATTAATCAGAACAGTTATTCGATTTTCAATCGGACTCCGGAGCAAAACGGAATTCTCGATGCATCCCTTGCAGAAGGAAAGGGCATGATTATTTTCAGCCCGCTTGCACAAGGAGTGTTGACAGACCGATACTTGCAGGGGATTCCTGAGGACAGTCGTGTGAAGACCGATGGCCGCTTTCTTCGTGAGGAGAGTCTGACCGATGACAAGATGAAAAAGGTCAGACGGCTCAATCTGCTGGCAAAGGAGAGAGGGCAGAGCTTGGCACAGATGGCACTCGCTTGGGTTTACCGTCACGACGCGGTGACATCGGTTTTGATTGGTGCATCAAGGCCCGAACAAATTTCTCACAATGTTGGAATGCTTAAAAAACAAGATTTTACAGAGGAAGAATTAAGGCAGATTGATGAAATCGCACTTTTGTGATAGCTTTTCTTCAAATACCGCGGTTCTTGATTTCTTCGGATAGGTTATTTGCATATTTTAAACCTTTGTGTGCTGTGTTCAAATTTTTAAGGTTTCGCCCGGCTCGATTTTATATAATTGACCGTCAACATCAAACCAAACCGTGCATATGCTCGGATTATAGATAATCGTTTCATTTGCGCTATAAATAAGGGAATTGTAGGCTTCGACATAATCATGAATCTCAATGTTGGTCGCATACCAGATATCATTATGATTCGCGAGCTTCTGACAAATGCTTTCAATTAAATTCCATCCGTCATTTTTGTCAAATTCATAGCTGTGTCCCCAAATGTAGAAAAGCCGTGGTGCGCGGGCCGAGCAATAAACTTTGGGTGACAAATCAAACTCAAGAAACTTATCAATATAACTCATGATTTGCGGATTTTCGTGATGTGCCGAGGGCATCCATGCGTGCCAATCGCTCGGAAGTTCAAAAAGCTGATTGTCACCCCCAAGTGTACGGGAATAGGCAATATCAAGGTCGGTTAAGTAGCTTTTGACTTTTTCATAGTCGACACCCGTCGAAAAATGGCAAATGCCCGTATCGGGATATGCCATGCCGCGAATAATCATGCCAAAATCGTTTTCAAGCTCCATACGGCAATCAAGGATATCTCTGATTGCGTCAATGGGGCGGAGCCGTCCCTCAGCTCTGTGGTTGTATCCGTGAATTGCAACCTCATGTCCTTTATCGAGAATATAATGCTTGACCTCGTCGGGCTTTAGACCGTGCTCACCACGCAGGGCTTGGCTGTTGAGGTTGAAGGTAGCCTTTAAGTTGTAGCTTGTGAGAAGCTCGGAAAAACGGATGTCCTGCCGAACACCATCATCATAGCTGAATGTGACTGCTTTGGGTTTTCCTTCGGGGAAACGCAAAAAACGGTATCGCATCGTGATATCTCCTTGTGTTTTTAGGTTATTTGAATATGTTGAGAGGCTTTATCAGTTTGTCATAGCCTCCCGGGCGCCACATAGAAGGCGGCATAGCTTTGGACTGCAAATCGCGTTTGGTTTTGTTCTGTTATGACAGGACTTCTTGCTTGTGATTATGATAACACAAGTAAACGCTCCTGTCAATTCTTTTTGGCTTTTATTCAAGTATAGAAGAAAAGAAAAACAGAGATGATACAATCCGAGGAATGCATCATCTCTATTGAGTGCTGAAAAAAGCAAAGTAGTTGAAAACCAGGACATAAAGCTGAAAGAAGAGTTAGTTGAATTCCACATCATGCTTGTCCATCAGCTTTTCAAGCTCGGTCTGGTATTCGCGATACAGTTTTCTTGATTCATCTAACTTTTCGTTGGCGTTTGTCACCATAACATAGTCTTGCGATTCAAGTGCCGCCATAATAAGTGTCATCGCCTGAAATTGTGTATTGACTGCGTCAATGTATATTTCATGTAAGGCTCTGACTTCTTTGGTTTTGGGGCTGATAGCTTCGGCATCCTCGGTCAGTTTTTTCGCACGTGGCAGAACCTGCTCGTCAAGCAATAGATAAAAGGTATAGTCGTTTTCTGAAGTGCGGGCTTTTTCATAGAGCTCGTGTACCTCCTCGTCAAGAGGGGCAATGTCAAGCATATCTTGATTGATGTAATCAATCAGGTCGTCCTGCACGGTACCGCCACCGCTTCCAAAAAACGCAAGAGCAAAAATCACAAAGGCGGCAATTGCCCACATCCACCACTTCTTGTAGAAGGGCATTTTGCGTTCTTGCGGTGCATCGAATTGAGATGATGCCTGTTCATTTGTTTTCTCGTTCATTTTGTGTCTCCTTCTAAAAAGCATATGTAACAAATTGTTACATATTTATTGTAACACAATGTTACAATAATGTCAAGTGGAATTTTTGCTTTCAGGAGAAAAAGATGAAGCTTGTGGGGTTAACGGAAATCAGGAAGAAAAAGGGATACAGCCAGTTGAAGGTGGCAATGGACTTATCTATAAGTCGTGAGGCACTTTCTTATTACGAAAACGGGAAGAGAAGTCCGGATGTTGAAATGCTATGCAAATTGTCAAAGTATTTCAATGTTTCGATTGATTATTTGATTTGCGGAAAAGAATTTGAGAAGCGATAAAAAATGCGTCGCACTGTTTTGCAAGCAGTGTGACGCACCTTTTTATCAGTAAGCGTTATGCTTCCAAATCCTCTATTTTGACAAGATAGGATGTAAAGAGAGGGAAGCGAAGGTAAAGAGAAAACTCATCGGAAGTGAAGATTTCCTCGCGTGTCAATAGGAGGTCATGGTTGTCGTCGAGAAGGCTGCAGGTGACCTTTTTCTTTCCTTTTGCGTTTTTGAAGGAGAGCTTGACTTCCTTTTCTTCTTTTGTGTCGTCGTTATTGTAGTAGGTGAGCGCGAGTGCGGCGGTTTTTTCGTTTGTGGCGGCAAGGGTATAGATGTCGTCAGTGGCGAGCTCGGTGGGAATTTGGGTGCCGAGCGTACGAAGCTCATCAAAAATTCTGAAGGAGTAGTAGGGCTTCAGGCATTTGGAGGTGCCTCCTACAAAAAGTCCGTTCATGCCACAGGGACGGGCATCATAATACATCAGCATATCGAGGGGAGAATTCTGGGCGACCAGCATAGCGGCAAGGACAAAGGATGCGCCCTTGATGTTTTTCTCGGTTGCGAGAGAATAGTTCCAATCGTCGCCGCTCCAGCCGTAAATATAGTTCCACTCGTTGAGGATGGTTTCCGTTTTATCGTATCCGTGGCTGTCAAGCAGTTCTCTTGCCTTATTGAGAGATTCGGTAAAGGGCCCCATTTCCTTGCCGTACCAATGGTATGACAGGAAATCAAGCGGTGTTTTTCTTTTGAAAATGGCCGTCAGAATTTCCTCGGAATCGGGCCACCAAAGACCTGCGATTGCGGGGCCGCCGATTTTGAGGTTGGGGAAGGTTTTTTTGAGGTATCTGACGGCAACATCGAAGAAGTCGGCAAACTCCTCGTTTGTGCCTTGCCAGCAGGGATTGGAGCCGTCGGCATTGTGGCAATCCGGCTCGTTCCAGATTTCCCAATATTCGATGCCATATTCAAAGCCGTTTGCCCAGCCTTCGTTATAGTGGCGAATGATATGCTCGCAAATTCTTGCCCATTTTTCGTAGTCTGCCGGGACACGGGTGCCGTACTTATACTGATGCTCAATTGAAGCGCCGAGACGGTAAAAGATTTTGGTATTGGCATCCAGAGTGTTTTTGATATAAGCGTCGGTCGGCTCAAAAATATAGGATGCGGGGTCATTTTCATCGGCAGAAAAGTTCTTGAAGATTCGATGAACATCGACTGTATGCTCACCGCCGTAGCCGGCGTAGAAAGAGGCGTCGTGGTTTCTTGCGTAGGGAATATTGAGAGCCTTATAGGCATCAAAGTTGGTGTTGCTTGCATTGCGTACACCGGCACTTGTCGGGCCGTTATTGACAGCATTCATCGGCTTGATTTTTCCGCCGCGCAGCGAGAGGTCAATATTCAGGTTGGTCATTGGGATTCCCTCCTAATTTTTGTGGATTTTATTATCCATTACAGTTATATCATAAAAGTCGGGCAAAAACAACATCAATATTGACATACTTTGAAACTATATTGACATTTTTGGAAAAACGGGCGTGAAACTGCTTTTAATAGGTTGTTTATGATAGAATGCTCATATCATGCTTTCATATCGCCTGTTAAAGCGCTGTTTCCTTTGCCATGAATCACAACATATCTGATTTAGTTGTTTTTTTCATTATAATAAGCTTATAGCAAAATTGCAATACCCTTTATAGTTTTGATACGGAAAAGCAATTAACAACAAAAAGCACTCTTTTGGCTACCTACCATAAAGCAGGTAGGATAGCCCAAGAGCGCCCTTTCTAAGAATGAGATACGGTGTAACCGAAAATTCGGTTATGCCGTTTTCTCTTTTATATTAACTTCTTGTTCTCGTTCCCATTTTGTTTCTTCCAAATGCTCCTCGAACATTTCCTCTATCTCCTCGGCTGTGGGGATATAGACGATGCCGACACCGTGATAATACACGTCGATCTGCTGATGTCTGCGTTTATCCTTGCGATACGGAGCATGGACTACGATTTTGGAAACGAACTCGTGGACAAGTTCGGGAGTAAGCTCCTTGACCTCGGTTATCTTTTTAACCTTGGCAATAAACTTTTCAATATCGTCCGTCTGCTGCTTGCCCGCTTCAATCTCTGTGCGAAGTGTTTCGGCAAGCTTTTTCTTTTCCGCCTGCTCGTCCTCATACATTTTTGACATTTGAGCGAAGCGGTCATCGGACAATTTACCCGATAGGTTGTCCTCGTAAATACGCATAAAACGTGTGTCAAGCTCGGCTATTCGCTTTTCGGTCTTTTCAAGCTCCCGTCTTTTCTTGGATAGTTCCTTTCGGCTTTCCTCGATAGAACGGCTTTGCATCTGCTCGGCAAACTTTCTTTCAAAGCATTGCACATACCAAAAGACACGTTGCATACTTTGCAGGACAGCTTGTTCAAGGTGTACCTCTCTGACGAAATGAGCGGTGCAGTTATCCTTGTTCAGCCTTGCGGTTGAGCAGGTGAAAGAATTTTGCTCATGTGTAAGATTCTTCGCCGTGCAATAATAGAGCTTGCCTCCGCAATCGTTACAGAATACGATTCCCGAAAACATACTAACGTTTCCGCCACGCGAAGGTCTGCGTTTATGCTTGCGAAGTTCCTTGACGATAGCAAAGGTTTCTCGGTCAATGATGGCGGGGTGAGTGTTCTCAAATATCTTCCAATTTTCTTCGGGAATGTGTACCCTCGTTTTGTTCTTGAAAGACTTGGTGGTGTAACGGAAATTGACCGTATCTCCCACATACTCCTGCTTTTCCAAGAGGTCTGCAACCGTTCTTGCTACCCACCTTCCGGGAACAGCGGGCGGGGCGGAACATTTACGCCCTACGCTGATCCAATGCTCCGTGGGTGTCGGTATCTTCTCGTCGGTCAGCTTCTTTGCAATCTGCGTCGGTCCGAATCCTTCCACACAAAGAGCGAATATCTTGCGAACTACCTCTGCGGCAGGCTCGTCAATTATCCATTCCTTCGGATTTTCGGGATTTTTCATATATCCGTAAGGCAATACCGTTGTCAGCGGAATCCCCGACTCACCCTTGTGCCTGAATACCTCGCGCACCTTTTGAGAGGTGTTCTTGGCGTGCATTTCATTGAACCAATCCTGCACGGGAAGAAAATCACTGAGTCCCTTCGATGTGTCGATGTTGTCAAGAATAGCAATATACCGAACACCGAGGCGGTCAAATTCTTCCTCCAAAAGTTGCCCGACGACCAAGCGGTTACGTCCAAGACGGGAATGGTCTTTTACGATAAGCGTTCCAATCTGTCCCGCCTCCGCAAGCTCCATAATCTCCGTAAAGGCAGGGCGAGCAAAGTTCGTTCCCGACCAACCGTCATCCACGAATACCCTCGTATTTCTGAAGCCGTTTTCTTTTGCGTATTTTTCAAGTATAGATTTTTGGTTTGTTATTGAGTTGCTCTCTCCTTGCAGTTCATCGTCGCGCGACAGTCTGCAATAGAGGGCTGTTAAGTCGGAGGCCAAGCGGTCTTAGGAAGACAATTTCATCACACAACTCCTTGGCTCACAGGACGACATGGCTACGATCCGACTTTATTTTTCAAGTATAGATTTTTGGTTTGTTATTGAGTTGCCCTCTCCTTGCAGTTCATCGTCGCGCGACAGTCTGCAATAGAGGGCTGTT
>JAZRPF010000044.1:0-2364 GCA_045649045.1 Eubacteriales bacterium | reverse complement strand
TTTTTGAATATGATATAATCATTTTATAAGGAACTACCCCTTGCTCAGTTGTATAATAAGTGAAAGGGTCAGACGTGAGCCTTTCACCCTAAGGAGGGAAACACATGGATAACGGCGCAAGTAGCTACCGCCGTTTCCTTGATGGTGATGAATGTGCCTTTGACGAGATCATGAAGGAGTATTTCGACAACCTCGTATTCTTCATAGACCGTTTTGTGCATGACATACACGCAGCCGAAGATATTGCCATTGATGCCTTTTCGGATCTGGTGGTCAATAAGCATCGGTACAATTTCAAGGTAACACTGAAAACCTACCTGTTTATGCTCGGTCGGAGCCGCGCCTTAAACTACATTAAGCACCGCAAGGTGATCGACCTTGTGGAGCTTTCTGAGGCAGAGAATGTGCTGGCCGAACAGGAAACATTGGAAGAGATCGTCCTGGCAGACGAACGAAAGCGAGTTGTGAATGATGCGCTTAACTCTCTGCCGGATGATATGCGTATTGTCATTCACTTGGTTTATTTTGAAGACCTTACTTACGACGAGGCAGCCAAGGTTATGAGAAAGAACCGCAAGCAAGTCGATAACCTTCTATATCGAGCAAAAAAGGAACTTCGCATCATTCTTGGGAAGACCTGCTAATAAAAGTCAAGGTCTAAAACGCGGAAAAACAAGAAATACCTAATGCTTAAATATGGGCGCAACAAATTGACCACCGCATTGTGAGTGTTTGCGCCGGTCAAGGTAATCAAGGCAAAGCGCAGTTGCGCTTCGCCAGGGGAATATTATACCGTGGTTGCGTTGTCAACATACAAAAAATTCAGAATGGTGATTCCGAATTTTTTGTAAACTCGCTTTGCGACTTCAGGTGTTGACAAGGCATTCTTTTACCCTGGCATAGTAGATACGAAGAAATTTATTTGCTGCAGCAATCATATAGACTTTGTATGGCTTACCTTCTGCTCGTTTCTTGTCGAGGTATTCATAAACGGGTTCGTTTTCGGGACAGCTTTGAATGATAACAGACATTATCTGAAACAGTGTTTTCCTCAAAGGTGGAGATCCACGTTTAGTAATGCTCTTGGACCGTTTATCGACTTGTCCTGACTGATCAGGTGGGGAATCGATTCCAGCAAAGGCAATTAAGGATTTTTTGTTCTTAAATCTGCTTACATCTCCAATCTCAGCAATGAGTTGGGGGCCAAGTGTATCTCCGACACCGTATAGAGCCATTACGGTTTCGAATTCAGGTAGGCGAGAAGACAACTGCAACATCTCGCTTTTTAGTGCAGCAAGTGCTTCTTCAATTGTTTGCAACTGTAATATTGCCTGTGTAATTAGCACCTTTGTTGATTCACATAGAGGTAACAGACCAACATTGCCACAGGACGCTGCATAGACTTCCTCGGCTTTATAGGAACTGTAATGATAACCATTGCGCTTGCACCAACGAGCGTATTTGTCCTTGAATTGCCTTTCTGAGAGGCCACAGACACATTCACAATGCCAGAACTTTTGTACAAAGTCCACCCATTTCTCGTGTCCATCGGTTTTTCTTGCCGGCGATGTGAATAGCTTGTTGGCATCAGGAAATGTTTGATCGAGCAAAGCAATCAGGTTGTTCTTTAGCATGGTTTTAAGTTTGGTGTATTGGCCGTATTGTCGATTACAAATTTTGAGAGTTTGACGAACTTCATCTTCCGGAATATACTCTTGAAGATCAAGCCAACGATCAAGTGCCATGCTGGCCAGTTTGATGGCATCGATCTTATCTGTTTTTGCTTTGCGAATTGAGTTTTTGTTGTAGTCATGTGAGAGAATTGCGTTGATGACCGAAACAAAAATGCCTTCTTCATGGAGATAACGGGCAATCGGCTCATAGTAATGCCCTGTGTACTCCATAAGTACGCGAGTCTCACCTGGCAGGCTCTTCAAAAAATCTGCCAGTTTTTTGAGTTCAGCTTCGTTATGTTCTACGTCGTAGGGTACGGCTACTACCTCACCGAACGGGCGCAAAACGACAACTGTACTTTTTCCCTTGGATACATCAATACCTACTGCGTTCATTTCAAAATCTCCTGCTTTTTGAATTTGCTGAAATGGTGCCAGCCTTTACCCATTGCCTATTCAATCTGTTTTGTGATGCGAGCGTGGTAGCTCAACCTGCTTAAACCGAACGCTACAATAGAAGGATGGATAACTGTCTTTCCTGCGGACGTTATAGCCCATGGATGGTGTCGTCAGTCCATTTCGCCCTTCTATTATAGCTTAGGAATGAGAACCTGCCGTGTACATCTGGCTGATGTATCCCGGATGGCAAATTTATTATAACAGGATGGTGAGCTGTTATTATGAGAAATTT
>JAZRPF010000043.1:0-65220 GCA_045649045.1 Eubacteriales bacterium | reverse complement strand
GAAAAGTTAGAAGAATACATACATTACTACAACAATGAGAGAATCTCTCTTAAACTAAAAGGAATGAGCCCAGTTCAATACCGAGCTCATTCACAAACAACTTAATATTTAATTTTTGTCTAAACTTTTGGGTTCACTTCAAATTTCGGAGTGCTTTCGTTTTTTTAGGGAGATTCCCCTAATATTTGTAATTTGGTTAGTTTCTCTTTGAGAGAACTTCTTCTTCGTATTTTTCGATTTCTGCGTACCAATCGTTTGCGGGGCTGACATTGTTTCTTGCACAGAATTCTGCCCAAACATCGCCAAGGGGCATTAATTTGTATTCTTCTTGGAGAGCAAGGAGCTTGGAGTAGTTCCCTGAATCTTGCAAGCTTTTGAGCATAGCGTTGGGTGTCAGCAGTGCATTCAAAACTGCTTTTTGTACATTTCTCATACCGATAACAAGCGCGCCTACACGGTTGATTGATGCATCGAAATAGTCGGTAGCCAAAAATACTCTATCGAGAGCGTCGCAGCGTACTACTTCTTTCATCATTTCTCTCGTTTCGTCATCAAAAGCTACTACATGGTCGGAGTCCCAACGAATCGGGCGAGTAATGTGAAGCGCAATTTTGTCCGAGAAACAAAGGAGCGCGGGTATTTTATCCGAAACGACTTCGGTAGGATGATAGTGGCCATTGTCCATCAGGGGAGTGATTCCGCGCGACACGGCATAGCAAAGAGAAAATTCTCCAGAACCTACGGTGTACGCTTCTACGCCGATACCGAACACCTTGGATTCTACTGTAACATAAACTTTCTTTTTATCATATCCACAAGCAAGCACGCGGTCAATAGAATCTCTGTATCTTTCTCTCGGACCCATGCGGTCAGCCGGAACATCTTTCGTGCCGTCGCCGGTCCAAATGTTCATTACGCAAGGATAACCGGTTTCAGTTGCAAAATATTCCGAAATTCTGATACACGCTATGCAATGACGAATCCAGTATTCTCTGACATTGTCGTCGGGGCTTGACAGAGTCATTCCGCTTGATGCCATCGGGTGAGAGAAAATGGTGGGGTTGAAATCAAGCCCGCAGTTGTGCTTTTTAGCGAGTTCTACCCATTTTTTGAAATGTTTAGGTTCTAACTTGTCGCGGTCAACTTCTTCTCCGTCTTCTGTAATAGCGTAGTTTGCATGAACATTGATTTTGTGCGTGCCGGGTATAAGTGACAAAGCTTTGTCAATATCAGCAAAAACTTCTTCGGGATTTCTGGCAATACCAGGATAGTTACCCGTGGTTTGTATGCCACCCGTGAGCGCGCCCATACCTTCAAATCCGTGAACATCGTCTGCTTGCCAGCAATGCATAGAAATGCGCACATTTTGAAGTTTTTTGAGTGCTTCTTCGGTGTCAATGCCGATATCAGCGTACATTTCTTTTGCAGATAAGTATCTTTCTTTTTGATTCATTTTTGCCCTCCTACGCGTTTTCGCGTTTAATAAATCACTAAAATGTCATACTCTAACAAATTGATTATACCATAAATTTCTTTTTAAGTCAATAGATTGAATTCTTAATTAGCCTCCTTGAATTAAGTCAACTATTAAATCTGAATATGAGAAAAGGCGTGGCTTTCGCGCCACGCCTTAACTTTTCGAAACCCTGCTACTTACCGTAAAAATCCCTATGACAATTACGGTAAAGACGGGTTTCTTCTTTGTTACGCTTCCTTCTTTGCGACAACGACTTCGCCATTGTATCTGCCGCAATTGCTGCAAACACGGTGAGTCAAATTGTATTCGCCGCAGTTAGGGCACTTTGCCATGCCGGGAGCATCAAGCTTCCAGACATTTGAACGGCGCTTGTCTCTGCGTGCTTTGGAAACCTTTTTCTTCGGTACTGCCATGTGTGTTACCTCCTTAATCGGTCAGCGCGAATGCGCTTATCTTTATTTTTTGTTTGACAATTGGGAAAGCCGATGCATCGCTCGGCGACGGAGCTACTATTCTTCCTCTTTATGTTCGGCAAGCCACTTTTGAAGAGGAGCTAGCCGAGGATCGACTTCTGTCGAGGCACAGTCGCAAGCGCCTTGATTCAGGTTTTTGCCACAATGATGGCAAAGACCGAGGCAATCTTCGCGACAGAGTGTGCGGAGGGGAAGAGAAAGCTCAAAAAATTCAAGAAGCAGGTCATCAAGAACAATATAACCGTCATCAGCCAACACATAGTCATCAAGCGCCTCTTCGGGCAAGTCCGAAAGCTGCTTGCGCGTGGAGACCGTGCGCTCAAAGGGGAAGGAAAAGACACCCTTAACCTCATCAAGACAACGCGCACAGAAGGTGGTATATGCGGCCTCAAGCGTTGCTGTCAAGCGGAGATATCCGGCGGTATTGAGGATTTCGCCCTTGACGGTTATCGGCCCATCAAAGGTAAAGTCACCAATAGTGGTTTTTGTATCTTGTGAATCGGCGGAGAAAGGAAGCAGTATGTCAATCGGCAAGGAACGGGATTCACCTGCCAGCAAAGCACGGACATCAAGCTTCATCGGACACATCCTTTCTCGCTTCTCAAATTAGAAGTCTACAAGTTATTATACATGAAAGCTTGTCGTTTGTCAATACTTCAAGCGAAAAAAGTTTCAAAAAACAGAGTTTATGCGAAAAGTCAGCTTGAAAAACCTTTGACAAATCGTGAAGGATGTTGTATAATAAAAAAAGAAACAACATGAAAGCGAGAGTTGCCAATGGAACAATACGGACATATTGAGGATGTTTACAGCGGTGAAAAAAAGAAGCGCGGTCCTATCGGCTGGATTCTGCGCATTTTCCTTCTTATCATCATTGTCGGCGTTTGCGGGCTGATACTCTTCCGTATCTGGACGCAGGAAACCTATCCTTCTGCAATGGAGGAGGTCTATTTTAACCAGACACTCCGCGCACATTATGATGCGACAGGGGGGGATATGGATATTTATACGCAAAAAATCCGTATTCCTTATGACGATAGCGATGATGGCAATTTCTTTTCGCACGCACTCTTTTTGATTCCAAAGGCAGAGCAGCTTCAAATTACGGTTCGTTATAATTCAAGCTCGGTCAGAAATTTGCGCGAAGAGTACGGACAAGACCTCTTGCCCGACGATTCGGCATTTATTTATAAACTTGTTGCATCGGACGGTCAGATTTATTCGCTTTCAGAAGAAAAGCAGGCAGAGCGCTTCATGTACCGTTACCGTAAGCTCATCTTTGACGGTGTCAAATTTCCCCTTCCGCATGAATGTGAGATTGTGACCGATGCGACAGGAAATCAATCGGGTAGCTTTTATTTCACACTCAATATCTATATTGAAGGCATTGAAGAGCCAATTGCGCGCCTGCCCATCTACGAAACGCATATGCTGGCAGAGGACGGCTCGGACAAGGCGCATCTTTATGTCTATAATGTGAAAAAATATGAGCTTTCGAAGGGAGAACGCCCGCATGACTAATATGCATGATGCGTCGCCCTGTATGACGGAGCTGCACTATCGGCATACAAGTGAAAACTGCTTGCCTGCTATCGTTATCCTGGTCGCCTTCATCTTGGCATTCTTTTCCTTTGTCATGTCGGGAATCGGATTTTTGTATTCAGCAATCTGGCAATCGCTTGTCATGATTTGCGGGGCGGTGGGCATCTATTTTGGCTTTCGCTATTATCTTTCTTATCGCACCTATACCTTGACCTCTCTCAATTCCCGCGCCGTCCTGATTGTCACTGACACACAGGGGCGTCGCATTTCAACAGTTTGCCACATCTATCTTGACGAGGTGGAGGAGCTTTATCTTGAAGAGCGCGGCCGAAGTCTGCCTGACAGTATCAAAAAGAAAAAGCCCGAAAAGCATTTTTCCTTCACCAATTCCATGCGCCCACAGTATCGAATCAGACTGTATGCCCATACCGATATGGGATATATCATGGTGCTTCTCGGCTCGAATCAGGTTTTCTATCAGATATTGACTTCAAGAACCGAATATGCCAAGCAAGCAACGCAAAATTAAAAACACCCTTTCCAAGCTATTCATAGCTTGGAAAGGGTGTTTTTGCAATTATCGGAGAATCGGCTTGAATCGGCGTAGACGCAATGCATTGCCGACCACAAAAAGCGAGGAGAGGCTCATAGCGGCAGCGGCAAGCATGGGGGAAAGCGTCAAGCCGAGCGGCGCAAATACGCCTGCGGCAATGGGAATACAGAGCGAATTATAGGCGAGCGCCCAAAAGAGATTTTGCCTGATATTCCGAAGTGTTGCGCGACCAAGCAGAATCGCATTGACAACATCGAGCGGTGTTTCACGGCGCAGTACAACATCAGCCGAAGCAATTGCCACATCGGTGCCTGCCCCTACCGCAATTCCGACATCAGCCGAAACAAGCGGCAGAGCATCGTTGATGCCGTCACCGACCATGGCAGTTTTGCCGTCTTTTGCAAGGGCTTCAATCAGCTGTGCTTTGCCCTTTGGCGAGAGTGTGGCATGAAATTCGGCGATACCTGCCTTTTCTGCCATGTATGCGGCACTGCCTGTATTGTCGCCTGTCAGCATACAGGTCTTAATGCCGAGGCGGTGCAGGGCGGAAATGGCATCGGGCGACTCGTGGCGCAGGGTATCGGCAACCGAAAAGATACCGAGCAGGCGCTCGCCGGCAGAGAGAAACACTGCGGTTGCTCCTGCCGCGGTCATGCGGTCAAAATCGGCGCGAAGCGGGGAAATGTCAAATTCCAAATCATCTTCAAACAGATGGAGATTGCCTGCCATGCACTTTTGCCCGTCAACGCGCGCAAAGACGCCCTTGCCCTCAATGACAGAGAAGCCCTTTGCCTCGGCACCTGCATAGGCGGCAAAGTGTGCCGCGAGAGCCTCACCAATCGGGTGAGAGGATTGACTTTCAAGTGCATAGAGAACGCGTGCCGCTTCGCTCGGCTCAGTTCCGTCTGTCAGGCGATAGTCGGCAAGTGCCATTTTACCATTGGTGAGTGTTCCTGTTTTATCAAATGCCACCGTATTGATGTGACCGAGCGCTTCAAGTGATTCGGCACTTTTGAAAAGAATACCAAGCTCGGCACCGCGCCCTGTCGCTGTCATAATCGCAGTTGGCGTTGCAAGTCCGAGTGCGCAGGGACAGGAAATGACAAGCACGCTGATAAGGTGCGAGAGTGCGGTCGAAAGGCTCTCTGTTACAATGAAAAAGGCAAGAAAGCTGATAAGAGCAATCAGGAGAACAACGGGGACAAATATTGCCGCCACCGCATCGGCGGCTTTGGCGATGGGTGCTTTGGTGGCTGCCGCCTCTGCAACCATACGGACGGTTTCTGAAAGCGAGGTCTCGTCACCGACGCGCTCGGCACAAAAGACGAGGTAGCCGTCCTTCATCATGCTGCCCGAGGTGACTGTATCACCCTCTTTTTTGTCAATTGGCAGGCTCTCGCCCGTGAGTGACGATTCGTCAATGGCACCGTGACCTGCAACCACCTTGCCATCAGCAGGAATGCTGTCGCCCGCACGAAGAACAATGTGCATACCGACGGTCAGGTTTTCGGTATTGACCGTCATTTCGCTTCCATCCTCTGAAAGCACGGCGGCGGTTTTGGGCGAGAGGGCGGCAAGTGCGCGAATGGCATCGGCTGTCTTGTCTTTCGCTCTGCCTTCCAAGCGTTTGCCGATGCTGACCAATGCCAAAATCATGGCAGAAGCCTCGAAATAAACATGAACATGGTGCGCATCAAGCTGCGAAAGCAGGGCAAGCACCAAGACAATCATGCCATGCAGGTAGGCGGCACCCGATCCCAGAGCCACAAGTGTATCCATCGAAGGACGCAGACGGAGCAGGGCGGCTGTACCGCGGCGGAAATAACCGAATTGCAGGAAGAGGACAGGGGTTGCCAAAGTCGCCTGTATCAATAGATAATTGACGGGGTGGTGCATTGGACTTATTATGTGCGGAAGCGGCATCCCCAGCATATGTCCCATGCAAATGACAAAAAGAACAAGTGAGAGCGTGGCTGATAGGAGCATTCGCACGGTTGCGCTCCTTTCGTTTTTTGCCTGTGTGCCTATGTGTGTGAAGCTGCTTCCGCTTGCCTTTCTTTCGAGCAATGCGGCTTCATAGCCGATATGCGAAACTGCATTTTCAATATCGGACGCAGGGCAAGTGTGCATCACAGTCATAGAATTTGTCAGTAGGCTGACCGTGACATCCTGAACACCCGCAATGCGTTTGACAGCACCTTCTACATGAGATGCACAGGCGGCACACATCATACCGCTGACCGAAAAATTACTTTTCATAAAAACCTCATTTACAAGTGTTTATTCACCTATGATTATACTCTGTTTTTTCAAAAAAAGCAAGAGCCATGCTGCGAAAATGCAATATAAGGCAAATGGTAAAGAAGAAATTGTAAATAAATCGGTCGGCGTGAGGCAGAATAAAGGTGATGAAAGGAAGGTTATTATGATGAAAAAATTGACAAGTGATAAGATTCGGAATTTTCAAAAGCATTTGATGAACGAGGAGAAGTCCTCTGCTACCGTGAAGAAATACACGCAGGATGCAAGGGATCTGATGCTCTATCTTGATGGACAGGAGCTCACAAAAGAAAGAGCGCTTGCATATAAGCAAGCTTTGATACAGAAGGGATATTTGCCGCGCTCGGTCAATTCCAAAATTGCATCAATGAACAGTCTTTTTTCGTTTTTGAAATGGGCGGATTGCAAGGTGAAAATCTTGAAAATTCAGCGGGAAATCTATCAGGCAGAGGAAAAGGAATTGACCAAGGCGGAATATATGAGATTGCTTGATGCATCGAGAAAAAAGCCCCGCCTTTGTCTTTTGATTGAGACAATTTGCGGCACGGGTATTCGCGTATCCGAGCTTCAATTCTTTACGGTAGAGTCGGTCAGGCGGGGAAGTGTCGTTGTATCCTGCAAAAATAAAACAAGGACAATTCTAATTCCAAGAAAATTGAGAGGGCATCTGCTTGATTACGCAAAGAAGAAAGGCATTGCCACAGGTGTCATTTTCTGTACGCGGAAAGGAAAGCCGATGAATCGCTCGAATATATGGGCAGATATGAAGGGATTATGCGAGGCGGCGGGAGTCAATCCCAAAAAGGTCTTTCCGCACAATCTCCGCAAGCTCTTTGCGCGCACTTTTTATGGCATTGAAAAGGATATTGCCAAGCTCGCGGATATTCTCGGTCACAGCAGTATCGAAACGACAAGAATCTATATTATGTCAAGTGGCAGAGAGCATCGACGCAAAATCGAGCAGCTTGGTCTTGTTTTATAGAAAAAGAAAAACCACATAATTCTCATTATGTGGTAAAATCAAGCGAAAAAGAAAAAACAAAAGGCATTTCTTTCTTTTTCGCTTCATAGCCAAACGGCAAAAAGCCCCCCAATGCTTTCCTTTCCAAAAAAGCTAGGGCAGGGGGGTGTTTTGGTATGCAATTTTTCATTCTGAATGATTAAAAATTAAAAAACTTTACAAAGCAAAATTTGCTTTTTTGTAGAAAAGGGTTGATTTTTGGGTAAATTGATAGTATAATAACATATGTAAATCTTGTAAAAACTTATTTACTTTTTTTAACTACCACATAATGAGAATTATGTTGTATTCATATCTTTTAATTGCTGACGCCCACCGAGGCAAGCATTGCGTGAAGCTCAAAAAGGTGAAAATACATGAAAATAAAAGAAAAGATTGCTATTCAAACGATGAATGAGCCTGACAGATGTGTTTTGTGCGGAGATGAAACAGGCTATACTTATGACGTACCCGTTGATATGCGAAGGTTTTATGTTTCGGGGTGTGGGCAATTATGCGAGAATTGCTATCGGCAAATAAAAAATGATAAAATTTGTGCAATGTCAAAAAGAGAACTTGAATATATCGCAAGGCGAATTTTGAAACAGGACCTTGGAAAAGAAAAAAATCCAAAGGAAACGGTGTGACATGCGGCAGTTTTTGAAGGAAGAATATCCGATTAACTTGATACTGGCGATTCAGTACAGAAACAGCGAGAGAGTCAGCGTGCCGTCTCGTATTACAGATGATATTTTACGAGGCATTGAATATGCAATTTCCACACTCAAAGAAAGGGAACAAAGATTCATCGAGATGCGCTATCAAAAACAGATGTCAAGCGCCGAAATTGCCAGTGCCTTTGGTGTTGGGTTAAGCTATATCTATCAATTTGACCGCATGGTACAAAAACATTTAAGTGCGCCTAACAGGCTTTTTCCTATCATGCACGGAATGAATGCCTACATAAGAGAAAAAGAAGCAGTTGAGTGTGAGCGCACAAAAAGCAAGAGATCATGAATAGTCAAAACCACCGGCTTGGCCGGTGGTTTTGACTATTCTCAACAGACGGTGCCGTTTGTGGCAAAAAAATGCAAAAAAATTACAAAAGACGGTTGTGCTTTTTTCGTATTTATGTTATAATGACTATAATGGAAGAAAGTGACTTCCTAAAGAACTGAAAATTTATAAGAAAGAGGTATGATACAATGGCAAAAAACAGATATGTTGGTGATTATCCCGTCATTGGCATTCGCCCCATCGTTGATGGTCGCCGTGGCCCGATGATGCTGCGCGAAAGCCTGGAAGCACAGGTTATGGCGATGGCAAACGCCGCCAAGAAGCTTTTTGAAGAAAATCTGTTCTACTCGAACGGTGAGCATGTGAAGGTCGTGATGGCTGACACCTCTATCGGTCGTGTGCCCGAGGCTGCCGCTTGTGCAAACAAGTTCAAGAAGGAAGGCGTTGACATCACTCTGTCCGTCACACCCTGCTGGTGCTACGGCTCCGAGACGATGGATATGGATCCCCAGACCATCAAGGGCGTGTGGGGCTTTAACGGTACAGAGCGTCCCGGTGCCGTTTATCTGGCGGCTGTTCTGGCAGGTCATGCACAGAAGGGCTTGCCTGCGTTTGGTATTTATGGTCATGAGGTACAGGACCGCGACCAGATCACCGAGATTCCCGAGGATGTGAAGGAGAAGCTTCTGCGCTTCGGCCGTGCGGCTATCGCGGTTGCTACCATGCGCGGTAAGTCCTACCTGCAAATTGGCTCACAGTGCATGGGTATTGCAGGCTCTATCATCGACCAGGACTTCATGGAATCCTACCTCGGTATGCGCGTAGAGTCTGTTGACGAGGTGGAAATCCTGCGCCGTATGGAAGAGGGCATTTATAACGAAGAAGAATATCAGAAGGCACTGGCATGGACAAAGGAGCACTGCAAGGAAGGCAGAGACGATAACCCCGAGTCTGTTCCGTTCCTCGGTCATGAGCATAAGATTAAGTTCACTCCCGAAGAAAAAGAGAAGCAGTGGGAGTTTACCGTCAAGATGTACTGCATCATCAAGGATTTGATGGCAGGCAACAAGAATCTGCCCGTTGCATTTGTGGAAGAGAAGGTTGGCCACAACGCTATCGCAGGTGGCTTTCAGGGACAGCGTCAATGGACAGACCATTGGCCGAACTGCGACTACCCCGAGGCACTTCTGTCCTCGACCTTTGACTACGAGGGCGCGCGTGGGCCGTACACCCTGGCAACCGAGAATGATGTATTAAACGGTCTTGGTATGCTCTTTATGCGCCTTCTGACACACCGCGCACAGATTTTTGCTGATGTCCGTACATATTGGTCAGGTGAGGCAACCGAGCGTGTGACAGGCTATAAGCTTGAAGGCAAGGCGGCTGAATCGAACGGTATCATTCACCTCTTGAACTCGGGCGCAGCTTGCCTTGATGCTTGCGGCGAATGCACTGACGAGAACGGCAATGCCACCATGAAGAAGTGGTGGGAAGTGACTGATGAAGATATCAAGAAGATGACCGACGCGACCGTATGGTGCGAGGCAGGCTTTGATAACTTCCGCGGCGGCGGATTCTCCAGCCACTATACAACCCGCGCAGAGATGCCCTGCACCATGATTCGCTTGAATCTTGTGAAGGGACTCGGCCCTGTTCTTCAAATTGCAGAGGGATGGACTGTCAAGCTTCCCGACGAGGTTTCCGATAAGCTGATGGAACGCACCAACCCGACATGGCCTTGCACCTGGTTTGCTCCTCGTTGCGACGGCAAGGAGGGAAGTCCCTTCAAGACCGCTTACGAGGTCATGAGCAACTGGGGCGCAAACCACGGCGCAATCAGCTACGGTCATATCGGTGCCGACCTTATCACAATGTGCTCGATGCTCCGCATTCCTGTTTGTATGCATAATGTTCCTGAGGATGACATTTTCCGTCCTGCTGTATGGAATGCATTTGGTGCAGACAAGGAAGGTCAGGACTACCGCGCTTGTGCCGCATTCGGTCCTCTTTACAAATAAAATTCATTTCAAACAAAGCAGGCGTGCCACGGCACGCCTGCTTTGATATACGGTGAAGAGAGATAGGAAGTCAGAACAAATAGGCAATTGAGAAAAGTCTGTTCATGATAAAAGCAAAGATAAGAAGTTAGAACAAACAAGCAATTGAAAAATGTCCCTTCATTATACAAAAAAACAAGGTGAGCCGAGGCTCACCTTGTTTTTTATATCTTATTCGTAGAAGTCCTTGAGCTTCAAGAGACGGTCGTACTTCGCCTTGGCGTTCTGTTCAGCCTTTGCGAACAGGTCAGCAGCTCTTTCGGGGAATGCCTGTGCCAAACGAGCATAACGAGCTTCGCTCTTGATGAAGTCTTGGTAGCTTGCGGTGGGTTCCTTGGAATCCAGCGTGAAGGGGGACTTGCCCTCTGCCTTCAAAGCAGGATTGTAACGGAACATCTGCCAGTAGCCAGCCTCGACAGCCTTCTTCATTTCAGCCTGGCAGTTTGCCATGCCGCCCTTGATGCTGTGCATTTCGCAAGGAGCGTAGCCGATGATGATAGTCGGGCCCTTGTATGCCTCTGCCTCGCAGAGAGCCTTCATGGTTTGGTTCATGTCAGCACCCATAGCGATTTGTGCAACATAGACATAGCCGTAGGACATGGCGATTTGTGCAAGGTCCTTCTTGCCGATTGCCTTACCGGCAGCGGCAAACTGTGCAACCTGACCGATGTTGGATGCCTTGGATGCCTGACCGCCTGTGTTGGAGTAAACCTCGGTATCGAATACCATGATATTGACATCCTCACCGGATGCGATGACATGGTCAAGACCGCCGAAGCCGATATCGTATGCCCAACCGTCACCACCGAAGATCCAAACCGACTTCTTGGAGAGGTAGGACTTTTCAGCGAGGATGCGAGAAGCCTTCTCACAGCCGTTTGCAGCCCACTTTTCGAGCAAAGCGACGAGTGCATCGGTTGCCGGTGCGTTTGCCTTACCGTCGTCGATGGTTGCAAGATAAGCGTCGATAATTGCCTGCTCATCAGCGTTATCGCTGTGCAGCTCGCGGACATAGCCAATCAGGCGGTCGCGAATTGCCTTCTGACCGAGGTAGATACCGAGACCGTGCTCAGCGTTATCCTCGAAGAGCGAGTTTGCCCAAGCAGGACCGCGGCCGCTCTCGCGGTTGACGGTGTAAGGAGTAGAGGGAGCAGAGCCACCCCAAATGGAAGAACAGCCTGTTGCGTTGGAAATATACATTCTTTCGCCGAAGAGCTGGGTAATCAGACGAGCGTAAGAGGTCTCGGCACAGCCTGCGCAGGAGCCGGAGAACTCAAGAAGCGGCTGCTTGAACTGGCTGCCCTTAATGGTGTTGTCAGCGAAGGGAAGCTCCTTCGAGGAAACATTGGCAACGCAGTAGTCGAAGGAAGCTTGCTGTGCGAGCTGGGATTCCTGGCTGACCATTTCAATTGCGCGCTTTTCGGGCTTGGTCGGGCAAGCCTTCACACAGAGGGTACAACCCATACAGTCAAGCGGGCTGATTGCCATGGTGAAGTGGAGGCCTTCGCAACCCTTACCAATCATCTTTGCGGTGTACTTGGTGTCTGCGGGAGCAGCAGCCTTCTCCTCGTCATTCAGAGCGAAGGGACGGATTGCGGCGTGCGGGCAGACATAAGCGCACTGGTTACACTGAATGCAGTTTTCAGCGTGCCATACAGGAACATCAACGGCAACGCCTCTCTTTTCAAATGCGGCAGCACCCTGCGGGAAGGTACCGTCTGCATAATCGGTGAATGCCGATACGGGAAGTGCATCACCCTGCATCTTTGCAACAGGGAACACAACCTCATTGACAAACTTCTCAAGCTCGCCGCGGTTGCTCTCTGCCTTCTTTTCAGCGGCAGTATCGGCAGCGGTTTTCCAAGCGTCAGGAACCTTCACCTCATGAATGGCATCAACACCTGCGTCAATGGCGTTGTAGTTCAGTTGAACAACATCCTCGCCCTTCTTCAGATAGGACTTCTTTGCCATGTATTTCATGTAGTCAACAGCCTCGGCAATCGGCATGATGTTTGCAAGAGCAAAGAATGCAGACTGCAGAATGGTGTTGGTGCGCTTGCCCATACCGATTTTCTTTGCCATATCAATGGCATTAACGGTATAGAACTTGATGCCGTTGTTTGCAATGTACTGCTTGGTTTCTGCGGAAAGGTGGCTGTCAAGCTCCTCGTCGCTCCACTGGCAGTTCAGAAGGAAGGTACCGCCCGGCTTCACATCGTTGACAATCTTGTAGCCCTTCAGCATATAGGAGGGTGTATGGCAGGCAACAAAGTCAGCCTTGGTGATATAGTAGGAAGACTTGATGGGCGAATCGCCGAAGCGGAGGTGAGAAATGGTCACGCCGCCCGTCTTCTTGGAGTCATACTGGAAGTATGCCTGAATGTATTTATCGGTATGGTCGCCGATAATCTTGATGGAGTTCTTGTTCGCACCGACAGTACCGTCGCCGCCCAAGCCCCAGAACTTGCAAGCGATGGTGCCAGCGGGCGCAACATGGGGTGCGGGCTGTTCCTCAAGAGACAAGCCTGTGACATCGTCGACGATGCCGACGGTAAAGTTGTTCTTGGGAGTAGCAGAGGCAAGATTTGCAAAGACTGCAAAAATGGAAGCAGGCGTGGTGTCCTTGGAGCCGAGACCGTAACGGCCGCCGACAATCTCAGCCTGTCTGCCAACGCGTGAAAGTGCGGTGACAACATCGAGGTAGAGGGGCTCGCCGAGCGCGCCGGGCTCCTTGGTTCTGTCAAGAACAGCAATCTTCTTGACACTTGCGGGAATTGCCTCGGCAAGCTTTTCTGCAACGAAGGGACGGTACAGACGAACCTTGACAAGACCGACCTTTTCGCCATTGGCGTTCAGGTAGTCAATAACCTCCTCTGCAACATCGCAGACAGAGCCCATTGCCACGATAACGCGGTCAGCGTCGGGTGCGCCGTAGTAGTTGAAGAACTTATAGTTTGTGCCGAGCTTTTCATTCACCTTGTCCATGTACTCCTCGACAATTGCGGGGAGGTTGTCATAGTAGGTGTTGCAAGCCTCTCTGTGCTGGAAGAAGATATCGCCGTTTTCAGCCGAGCCGCGAAGCACAGGATGCTCGGGGTTCAGAGAACGGGCGCGGAATGCGGCAATCGCATCCATATCGACCATTTCAGCCAGATCCTTATAATCCCAGACAGAAATCTTCTGGATTTCATGTGAGGTACGGAAGCCATCGAAGAAGTTGAGGAAAGGAACTCTTCCCTTAATGGTTGCAAGGTGTGCAACAGCGCCAAGGTCCATGATTTCCTGCGGATTGGATTCAGCGAGCATTGCGAAGCCTGTCTGACGGCAAGCATAAACATCCGAGTGGTCGCCGAAAATGTTGAGCGCGTGGGATGCAACGCAACGAGCCGATACATGAATGACACAGGGGAGAAGCTCACCTGCAATTTTATACATGTTCGGAATCATGAGGAGCAAGCCCTGCGATGCGGTGTAGGTGGTGGTCAGGGCGCCTGATGCCAAGCTACCGTGAACGGTACCTGCGGCACCTGCTTCGGACTGCATCTCCATCATCTTAACGGTATCGTTAAAGATGTTCTTGCGTCCTTCGGCAGAGGACCAGGTATCGGTCACTTCAGCCATGGGGCTGGAAGGGGTGATGGGATAGATAGCCGCAACTTCGGTGAATGCATAGGATACATGCGCCGCCGCGGTGTTACCATCCATAGAAAGCTTTTTTCTTTCTAACATGTTGTTTCCTCCATTTTTTCTATATTTATTTTTATTTGCAATTATGCCATCCATAATTATAACATACAAAAAGATAAAAGTAAAGAGCTTTTGCAAAAAATGTCGAGCTTTTTACTGTAAAATTAGTGAAGAATGAGCAAAAAATCACCTGAATGAAAGCTTGACGCTCCGCGGTTGCGGAGCGTCAAGTTCAAAAGATTTTTATTTGGGTTCAACGCGGAAGGACTGCACGATAAGTTCGTCGGGGTATGTATACTCACCATCAAAAACCGGTGCCTGAAGCCACGCCGTTACCATATGACCGCCGGTATCCCACTGATAAATAATGGCACCGGAGCCTATGTCAACGCCGTCGCCGCCCAAAATATCGGCAAACTGACGGTATGTCATACCTTCTTCCAAAGAAGCGAGCATTTCTTCATAGCCGAGTGTACCTGATTCAATGCTCTCGCTCGATTCATCGGTGCTTTCGGTCGGCTTATCGGCACCAGCATCGTTGCAAGCGACGAAAACAACGCTTACGGATAATAATAACAAGAATACAGTTAAGAATAAATTGATTTTTTTCATTTTTAACATATTGCTTCCTCCATCGTTATTTTTTATTTGCAATTATGCCATCCATAATTATAGCATACGAAAAGTAAAAAGTAAAGAGCTTTGCAAAAAGTCGAGCTTTTTGCTGCGAATAGATTATAAAAAACGATAAAAAAGAAAGTGAGAGAGACTTCTTTTGAAAAAGTCGGACAAGCTTTGGTCTTTCTCTTTACTTTTTTGCTTTTTTGTGTTATACTACTGTCAAATATAGAAAAATCTCAAATATAGAAAAAACGGAGTCAATTATGACAACAAAAGAATTGCAGGAGCGAATCATTGCTCTGAAAAAAGAAACCGATACCTGTATTCTGGCGCATACCTATCAGGCGCATGAGATACTGGAGATTGCCGACATTACGGGCGATTCCTTTCAGTTAAGCCGCCTTGCCGCCAAAACCACGAGCCGCCGTCTTCTGATGTGCGGCGTGCGCTTTATGGCAGAAACAGCCAAGCTGCTTGCGCCTGACCGTCAGGTTATTCTGGCATCACCCGATGCAGGCTGTCCGATGGCAGAGCAGTTTACACGCGAGGACATTCTTGCTTTGAGGCAGAGGTATCCAGACCATGCCGTTGTTTCGTATATCAACACGACCGCCGCCATCAAGACGGTGTCGGATGTCTGCGTCACCTCTGCGTCGGCTTTGAAAATTGTGAGAAATCTGAAAAATGACAAAATTCTTTTTATTCCCGACTGCAATCTCGGTGCCTATGTTGCGGAGAATGTGCCTGAAAAGCAGCTGACGCTCGTGAAGGGCGGATGCCCTCTCCATGCCGCTGTGACAAAGGAAGAGGCAGAAACTGCAAAGAAAAAGCATCCGAATGCGCTTTTCCTTGTGCATCCCGAATGCAAAAAAGAGGTGCAGGAGATGGCGGATTTTGTCGGCAGCACCTCGGCAATTATGGAGTTTGCCGAAAAGAGCACAAACGGTGAATTCATCATCGGTACGGAAAATTCCATCGTGACACACCTGCAATACCGTTGTCCCGATAAGCGTTTCTATCCCGTGAGTGCCAGACTGATTTGCAGCGATATGCGCCTGACCACGCTGCCCGATGTGCTTGCTTGCCTTGAAGGCAAGGTGGGGGATGAAATTATCCTTGATGATGAAACGCTTCGTCTGGCGCGCCGACCGATTGACGAGATGATTCGGTTAGGCTGATGAAGAAGATACTTGTTGCCTTGTCGGGCGGTGTTGACAGTGCCGTCAGTGCCTTGCTTTTGAAGCAAGCGGGCTATGATTGCATGGCGGCAACCATGCGCGTGCAGGGCAAGAACACTTGCTGTACCGATGAGGATATCAGGCTCGCACGCGCGGTCGCGGATAAGCTGTCGATGCCCTATGAGGTTTACGATTTTGAGGCTGACTTTACGGCAACTGTCATTGACAATTTCGTGCGTACCTACTGTGAGGGGGGGACGCCGAATCCTTGCGTTGTCTGCAACCGTTATTTGAAATTTGAGAAGCTTTTTGAGCGCGGTTTTGAGATGGGCAGTGACATGATTGCCACAGGCCATTATGCACGCACGGGCTACGATGAAAAAAGCGGCAGGTATTTGCTTCGCCGCGCGCTCGACGGTCAGAAGGACCAAAGCTATGTTCTCTACACATTGACACAGGAGATGCTTGCGCGCACCATCTTTCCGCTTGGTGAGATGACCAAGGGCGAGGTGAGAGAAATTGCCCGTCAAAACGGCTTTGACAATGCCGAGCGTCCCGACAGTCAGGACATTTGCTTTGTCAATGACGGTGACTATGCATCTTTTATTGAGCATTACCTCGGACGGCAGTTCCCCGAGGGCGATTTCGTTGATTTATCGGGCAAGGTGCTTGGCAGGCATCGCGGTATTATTCGCTATACGGTAGGTCAGCGCAAGGGACTTGGACTTTCCTTGCCCGCACCGCTCTATGTCAAGGAGAAGGATATAGAGAAAAACCGCGTTGTTCTGGCACCCGAGGAGGCTCTTTATGCAGAGAGCCTGGTTGCTGACCGTATCAATCTGATATCGGTTCCCGATATTCAGACACCCATGCGGGTGCGTGCCAAGGTGCGCTACCGTCAGACAGAGCAGTGGGCAACTGTCGTTCAGACTGACTGTGACCGCATTCGTGTCAGCTTTGATACACCGCAGCGCGCCATTTCACCCGGACAGTCGGTGGTTCTTTATGACGGAGATACGGTTGTCGGCGGCGGACGGATTTTATATGCAGAATAACTCTGACTGATTTTTTGATAGTAGGAGAAAGACCTTTTGGTCTTGCTGGAAAACACGATGAATCCTGAATTTTATGAGCGCACCGAGCGGATGTTGGGTATTGATGGCGTGAATAGATTACGACAGGCGCATATTGCGCTTTTCGGCATCGGCGGGGTTGGCGGTCATGCGGCGGAAGCACTTGCAAGGGCGGGCGTCGGCCGTCTGACGCTTGTGGATGCCGACCGCGTTGCCCCCTCCAATCTGAATCGGCAGATGGTGGCATTGCATTCAACCGTCGGAATGCCGAAGGTCGAGGCGGCACAAAAACGCCTTCTTGACATTTCCCCTGATTTGCAAATCGAGACGCGTGAGGTTTTCTTTTGCGAGGAAAATAAGCACGAGTTCGACTTTGCGCGCTATGATTATGTGATTGATGCCATTGATAGCGTGAGTGCCAAAATCGCACTCATTATGGCAGCACAGGCGACAGGGACAAAAATCATTTCCTGCATGGGTGCAGGCAATAAATTAGACCCGACCGCCTTTCGTGTTGCCGATATTTATAAGACCTCCGTTTGCCCGCTTGCGCGTGTCATGCGCTATGAATTACGGCGGCGGGGCGTGAAGCAGCTCACGGTTGTCTATTCCGAAGAGCCACCGCTTACAAGCGCCAACCGTGCCGGCTCGCCGGGCAGTGTTTCCTTTGTTCCCGGTGTTGCAGGTATGATTTTGGCAGGTACGGTGATTCGGGAACTTGCACTTGGCTGAAAAGAACTCTCGCGCCGATTTGGCGCGAGAGTTCTTTTGTCATCATAAGGGACGGGTTATCCCTCGTATTCGACATCCTCGTCAAAGGTCAGCATTGCCTCTTGACTTGACGCTGAAATATGGTCAAGCGGGTCAACAAGCTCGCCGTTCAGCATGACCTCAAAATGAATATGCGGATTTTCTGCACATTCAATGAGTGCCGTTTCGCCAACTGCGCCAATGGTGTCGCCTGCGTTGACCTTGACACCGGGAATGATACCGCTTGCGAGCGTTTCGTGCAGGTTTTTGTAGACGGATACGAGCTTGCCGCCATGTTCAATAGACACGCAAGTACCCATCAGCGGGTCCTCCCACACCTCCTTGACTGTGCCTGCGGCGGTTGCCTTGACCTCGTCACCGAGCTTGGCAGCGATATCAAGACCTGCGTGGACGCGCCAATCCCCCATTGTGACCGAATGGACGAGCACCGAAAGGTCGTGCTTCTTTGTGACATTACCTGCAAGAGGTGCTGTCAAGGTCGGTATGGCAGAGGTTTGGGGTGCTTCTTCCGTCTCGGTTTCAGAGGCGGAATCTGAGGATGAATCTCCGACATTCGGCAAAGACGGCTCTGACGGACGGCGAAGTGCCGCTGTAATGCCGATAATGATTGCCGATACGCAAAGAACACCGATGATGACAAGGTAAAGTATGCGGTTCGCTTGCAGCGAAGACGCTTTTTCGGTAGGTTTTTTGTCCATATTTCTTGTTCCTTTCTCTGTGATTCTGACTCTATTTTTGCCTCTTCGCACTGTTTTATGCAAAATTGGCAAATTTTCTTTTGTACTTGACACTGGCGGTGGCTTATGCTATAATTTTTTTACTGCTTGTGATGGCAGCTTGAATGAATTTGAAAAAAAGGAATCCGGTTATGCAAAAAAAACGGTGGTCTTTCATTTTATCAGCAGTTCTTCTTGCCCTTCTTGTTGCTTTTGGTGTTATCTATCATTTAATCCTGCGTGAGCAAAGAGAGCAGGGCATCGGTGAAAATCCAAGCGAGTCGACGGAGGATGACGATAATCCAAACACCCTGGAGCATCCTGTTCAGTTCAGCGATGTATCCTTTCAGAGTCTTGAATCTTTTGAAATGAATGGGCATCACTATCAAAAGGGTGAGAATGACAAGTTTTACGAAACAAAGAATCCCGATATGCCACTTGACCAAGAACTCATCAAATCGGTCATTGATAAATTTGCCTATATGAAATCGTATTACCGAGAGTCTGAAAGTGATGGCGGAGTGCTTTACGGTTATGATAAAACCGACGCACCGACTATTACGCTTGTGGATTACAACGGCAACAAGGTTGATATTTGGATTGGTAAACAGTGCCAAACCGATAGCAGACGCTATGCAAGCACCTCACTTCAGTCGGGTGTTTTTCTTGTGAATATAGACGAGTATTGTTTGAATATGAAGCTTTACGACTTTTTGAAGCTTGATAGCATTCCCTTCATTGAGAAGGAATCTCTTCTTTCCGTGACCGTTCAGGAGGGCGGGCGCATTCTTTATACAGCAGAGTGCGACACGGACGCGACACGCAACACATGGAATTCACTGACATTTCCTGATTTCTTTCCTGACGCGGTGCAGGCATATCAACCGACAGAGGAGCAGCTTACCGAATGGGGCTTGAGCAAAGGAAGAAGCCTGACAATCCGATACAGAGATGCACAGACGGGAGAGGAGAAGGACTTTACCTATCAGATAGGTGCTCTTGCCGAGCAGGACGGCGTTAGCAAAATGTATGTGAGAGCCACGCAGATTGTCTATCTCACATACATTTCGGCAGATATCGCCAATATTCTTGAAAGCTTGCCCAATGGCAATTGAAACGAGGGAAAACAATGAGAAAATTATGTGCGTTATGCCTTGCATTTGCATTAGGATTCGCCTTCACCGCCTGCTCTGACGGAGGTCAGCCCTCTGACTATTCCTTTGAGGCGCTTGCCTTGGCGATGGAAGCGGCAGAGGGGGCATCCTCACTGAAGCTTGAAACAGAAACCGACGCAAAGATTGTTTATATGCAGTCTAGCACGACTGAATATGATATGCATTCGACTCGCCGCGCGACACTTGCCTTTCGTCTTGACGGAGAGGGCAACATCACTGAATATGCGGCCGAAGAAAGCGCTGAAACAGACGGAGAGAAAAGCTCCTATTCCGTTTATTACTGTGACGGAACTGTTTATATTGATGAGGAGGGACGCCGATTCAAAGAGAGCTTTGATGCCACTGTGTTGAAGGATGAGTCGCTTTTTCTCTTCTTTAATGAGGATGAGGTCGAAGACTACCGCGCGAGTGAAAATACCGATAGTGTGACGGTCTCCTTCAGCGTGCCGTGGGAGTCGACATCGGATAAGGTTGTGCAGCTTTACCGTTCACTTGCTGAAATAATCAATTCCACAGGTGTTGCCTTCACAAATGTGCGTTATGATGACATCAAAGCAAGCTTTAAGCTTGACCGCGAGAGTGGCAGACTTCTCGAATACAGCTACACCTATACGGCTGAAATGACGGTCACTTCAACAGGTAAGACAATGAGTGTAGAAGGGAAAAGCACCTGTCGCATCCTTGAAAGCGGGAGTGTGACGATTACTCCGCCTGACCTTTCACTTTATGAATAATTTTCATTAAAATCCAAATAAATTTCAAAAATCCTATGGACGAATTGGATATTATCTGTTATAATAAAACAGCATGAGTTCTTTAATAACAACTTTTGTTAATAGGGAGGAAAAATCATGGCAACCACCGAAAAGAAATCGAATGTAGAAAATGCGGATTTGAACAAAGTAATGCGTGTCGGTATCATCGGCTGTGGCAGCATTGCACACTCGCATATTCAAGCCTACAAGGCAGCACCGAATGTTGAGATTGTTGCGGCTTGCGACCTTGTGGAAGGACGCGCAAAGGCATTGCTTGAAGAGTATGGTATCGAGAAAGCAAAAACCAACTATCGCAATCATCTTGAAATGCTTGAGGACAAGAGCCTGAAGCTTGATGCTGTTTCAGTTTGTACATACAACCGTCAGCATGTACCCTGTGCAATCGCCGCACTGGAGCACGGCTGTCATGTTCTTCTTGAAAAGCCTCTTTGCGTGACTATCGAAGAAGGCATTGAGCTGATGAAGGTCGAGAAAAAGAGTGGCAAGATTCTGTCCATTGGATTCCAGCCTCGTTTTGACGAGAATATGAAGATGATTAAGAAGATTGTCGAGTCGGGCGAGCTTGGTAAGGTTTATTATGTGCAGACAGGTGGCGGCCGTCGCCGTGGTATTCCTGTCGGTCACGAGGCTTCCTTCATTCGTGACGATACAGCAGGTATGGGTGCTATGGCAGATATCGGATGCTATTCGCTTGATATGGTCTTGAATGCACTTGGTTATCCGAAGCCCTTGACGGTATCGGGCTATCAGTCCTCCTTCTTTGGCCGTGACCCGAAGTATATTGAATATGTGAAGGGTACTGCTTACGGCTACGACGGTACCGAAACAGCTGAAGAGCTTGCTGAAGCCTTTGGTGTTGATGACTTTGCAGCAGGCTTTGTCCGCCTTGAAGGAGACATCGTTCTTGACTTCCGTATTTCATGGGCAATGAACATGGATACTGCAGGCGACACCTTGATTCTCGGTACAAAGGGCGGTCTTCGTATTCCCTCGACTGAATGCTGGAACGGTACAGTCGGCGGTCCTCTCAAGATTTATCATGAGGTTGCAGGCCTGCAGACAGTGACCGAATTGCCGATTCTCAAAAACGGAAATCTCTCCTATTGGGACCACAAAATCCGTACCTTCCTTGATGCTGCCCGTACAGGAGGTAAGGCACCTGTGCCGATCGACCAGATCATCTACAACCAAGCAATTATTTCCGGTATCGTGGAGTCTTCCAGACTCGGTCATGAAATCGAAATCAATATTCCTGAGCTTTAATTTGAAAAGTGCGTACAGCGTTTGGCTGTACGCACTTTTTTCTGTCAAAGAAGCTTAAATTTTACAAAAACATCTTGCAAACAAAGGACAAAAATGATATAATAGCCCTGTTGGAAAAACGCTTAATTTCAAGTCGCGATGCGACAGAACGGAGAAAAGTATGATACGAGTCGGCATTTACGGTTACGGCAATCTCGGAAGGGGCATTGAAAACGCCATTCGTCAAAACGAAGATATGGTGCTTGCGGCGGTTTTTACCCGACGCGATCCGTCTGCTGTCAGGATAGCAACAGAAGGGGTATCAGTCTGCCGTGCAGAAGATGTTGCCGATTATGTTGGAAAAATTGATGTGATGATTCTCTGTGGCGGCAGTGCAACCGATTTGCCCGTACAGACACCAAGTCTTGCGTCTTTGTTTACGGTTGTGGACAGCTTTGACACACATGCAAAAATTCCTGCTCACTTTGAAAATGTTGACCGTGCGGCAAAGGCAAGTGGTCATACGGCGCTGATTTCTGTCGGCTGGGACCCCGGTATGTTTTCCTTGAACCGCCTTTATGCAAGTGCGATTCTCCCTGACGGTCAGGACTATACCTTCTGGGGCAAGGGCGTCAGTCAAGGTCATTCGGATGCCATTCGCCGCATTGAAGGCGTGCTTGATGCGAAGCAATACACCATTCCTGTTCTTGCGGCACTTGACGCGGTGCGAAGTGGGAAAAACCCGACGCTGACTGCAAGAGATAAGCATACAAGAGAATGCTTTGTTGTGGCAGAGGAGGGCGCAGACCTACAAAGAATTGAGCGTGAAATCAAGGAGATGCCCAATTATTTCGCCGACTACGATACCACCGTTCATTTCATTTCAATGGATGAGCTTCGCCGCGATCATGGCGGTATTCCGCACGGTGGCTTTGTCATTCGCACAGGAAGAACGGGTGCCAAGCTTGAGAATCAGCACCTCATTGAATATCGTTTGAAGCTGGATTCCAATCCCGAATTTACCGCCTCTGTGATTGTCGCGTACGCCCGCGCCGCCGTCAGATTGCAGGCGGAAGGGAAGTACGGCTGTCAGACGGTTTTTGATGTTCCGCCCGCCTACCTGTCGGCAAAGCCTTACGAGGAGCTGATTCAAACGCTTCTTTGAAAAAACAAAAGCAAGTGCAGATTCTTGTTTGCACTTGCTTTTTTATTGCCTGACGGTTAATCAAGCAGTTCGATGAAGTCCATGATGTATCGGTCGGCATTGGCACGGATGGTTTCTTCTTGGTCGCGTGCGCTTGCTTCAAAGGCACCGTATACCTGTGCGCCCGCTTGCTTTGCCGCCTTAAGAGCAACGGCATTATCGTCAATAAAAATTATATCTTCAATCGCGACATTGAGTTTTTTTGCGGCTTCGCGGTAGATTTGCGGATCGCTTTTATACATATTGAAGTCATCGGCAGACCAGATGTTGTCGAAATACTCTACAAATCCCAGTCGCTTGACGCAAGGGTCAAGCACAGTGTGAGGGCTTGCGGTCAGAATATTGAGACTGTTCCCGCGCGCCTTCAAGCTTTTCAGGACTTTAGTGACATTTTTCTTTTCGGGAATGCGATAAACATATTCGTCAAGCAGTGTACGGCCAAACAGGGCAATCAGCTCGTCATATGAGAGGGGTATGCCCATTTTGATGAAAAGCTCGGCCGTCCCATGACTGCCAAGCGGCGTGATAATTTCACCGATGTTGCTTGGATAATCGATGTGGTAATCATCAAGAATACGAGTCACTGCTTGGACATAAACGGGCACGGAGTCGATTAATGTGCCGTCCAAATCAAACAAATATGTTTTCATACAATACCTTTCTGTACTTGAATTCATTACAGTATCCATTGTACCATACTCAAAACAAAAATACAAGATTTTGTGCAAAAAAGAGGTCAAGGCAGGCAGAAAGGCTTTTTGAATTTTTTTGAAATTTTAGTAAAAAAATATTGCAATATGCGCTTGTTGGTGGTATAATGAATTGTTAATAAATTCTGCTTCTGAGACATGACAGTCTCAAAAGCAAAAAGGAGTTGTATTTTTATGAGTCGCATGATTGGCACAGTGTCCCGCGGAGTACGCGCACCGATTATCAGACAGGGTGATGATATTGTTGATATTGTGACCGCGTCGGTGCTTGAAGCGTCAAAGGAAGATGGGATTCCTTTCCATGACCGTGATGTTGTCGCAATGACCGAGGCAGTTGTCGCAAGAGCGCAGGGAAACTACGCATCTGTTGATCATATTGCCGAGGATGTCAGACGCAAATTTGGCGGAGAGACTGTCGGCGTCATTTTTCCGATCCTCAGCCGTAACCGCTTTGCGATTTGCCTGCGCGGTATCGCCAAGGGCGCAAAGAAAATTGTTCTCATGTTTTCCTATCCCTCTGATGAGGTTGGTAATCATCTGATCAGCTTGGATATGCTTGATGAAAAGGGCGTGAATCCTTACAGCGATGTTTTGACGCTTGAACGCTACCGTGAACTTTTTGGTTACGAAAAGCATATCTTTACAGGTGTTGATTATGTTGAATATTATGAGCGCTTGATTCGTGAGTCGGGCGCAGAGGCGGAAATTATTTTTGCAAACGATGCACGCGCAATTCTCCCCTACACAAAAAATGTTCTTGCTTGCGATATTCATACAAGAGCACGCACCAAGCGTATGTTGAAGCAAGCGGGCGGTGAGATTATTCTCGGTCTTGATGAGATTCTCAATGAGTCTGTCGATGGCTCGGGCTATAACGCAAGCTATGGCTTGCTCGGTTCTAATAAGGCGACCGAGGAAACAATCAAGCTTTTCCCTCGCGATTGCCAGTCGGTTGTGGATGCCATTGCCGAAAAGCTTTACAAGGCGACAGGAAAGCGCATTGAGGTCATGGTTTACGGTGACGGCGCATTCAAGGATCCTGTCGGTAAAATCTGGGAGCTTGCAGACCCTGTTGTTGCTCCTGCATATACAAAAGGACTTGAAGGCACGCCAAACGAGCTGAAGCTGAAATACCTTGCAGATAACGAATTTGCCTCTCTTTCGGGTGATGCACTCAAGGAGGCAATCAAAGGAAAGATTCATCAGAAGGATGCTGATCTCTTTGGTCAGATGGCATCCGAGGGAACAACGCCCCGCCGCTTGACCGACCTGATTGGCTCTCTTTGCGACCTTACCTCCGGTTCTGGTGACAAGGGAACACCGATTGTCTGGATTCAAGGTTATTTTGATAACTATACAACTGAATAAAAGAAGTGTGGGAGTCCTTCGGGACTCCCATCTTTATATTCAATTTTTTCGAAAAGCTCTTGCATTTTGCCCGAAAATATGCTACAATGGTTTTATAAAAAGAATAAACGCAGTTCATCGAACTCTCTTCACGAGCTTCGGAATCGGGCGCGTCTATGACGCGTTCGGGGATAAGGAAACGGCGGTGAGAATCCGCGGCAACAGCCATTACCGTATCTGATGTTGAAACCATCACAAGTCGGAATGCTTATCGGACTGTGCCTGTAAAAGACTCTTGGGCAAAATGGGAGAGCGGCGACGAAAGATACGGCAGGGTATTTTTTCTTTATGCATGCGCCCATAGAAGAGGCGCTTTTATTTTATCCTTTTTAATTTGAAAAAGAAAGGAAAGAAGCTATGAAGCAAACAGTTCAATCAAAAATCATCATTTTATTGTCAGCTCTTCTGATTCTGTGTCTCGTTTCCTGCGGCGAGAGCAAGACGGATTTCTGGGAGGATGCCATCTATACCGAGGATACGACACTCGGCACGGGAGAAAAAACCATCACCGTGACGGTTGTGGCAGAGGAAAAAACGGTTGTTTTTACCATTAACACTGACAAGATGACGCTCGGTGATGCGCTTGTTGAGCATCAGCTTGTCGAGGGCGAGCAGGGAGATTACGGTCTTTATATCAAGAGCGTGAACGGAATGCGCGCCGATTATGAAAAGGACGGCTGTTATTGGTCGATTGCCATCGGTGAGGAAAGCGCAATGACAGGTGCCGACGGCATTGAAATTCAAAACGGCGGTGTGTATACACTTGCCTGTGTGAAAGGGTAAATGAGTCAAAAGCAAGCAGTCTTCGTGACTGCTTGCTTTTATATTTGCGTTTTTGTCATGAGAAAGATGGACACAGGTCTTGCAATTTTGCAAAAAATGTGGTATAATCGGGTTATTCGATGCAGCTTGTCTGCACGAAAATATTTTTGCGCTGTATCTCGCCAAGCGAGAGCGGCAGCAGGAGGTTATCATGAATATTCGCACTACTTCTCACGAGCGGGTTCGGAAAATGGTTGTGTATGCCATGCTGGCGGCGATTGTTGTTGCCTTGCAGATGATTTGCACCTTCATTAAATTCGGACCTTTTTCTATCACTCTCGCACTCTTTCCCATCAGCGTGGGCGCGGCTATCTACGGCTGGCGGTGCGGTGCCTTTCTCGGCTTCGTTTTCAGCGCCGTTGTGTATATCACAGGTCTTATGGGACTTGATGGCGGCTTCGTCAATATGATGATGAATTATAACGCCATCGGCACGACCGTTCTTTGTCTTTTGAAGGGCACGGTGGCAGGTGCGATTGCAGGTCTTGTCTATCGGCCGATTGCCAAAAAGCTGCCGACACTCGCTTCGATTTTGGCAAGTATTCTCACACCTATCGTCAATACAGGCTTGTTTGCACTCGGTATCATGACTATTTTCTATGGCTTTTTGTCTGCCAATGCAGGTGGCGAAGCACCGCTTGCTGTCCTGTTTCTTGGCTGGATTGGCATCAATTTTATTGTTGAGTTTGCAACCAACATGGTGCTGGGCACTGCGCTTACGCGTGTCGTTTCCTATTTCAATCACAGAATGAAATAATTTGGGATACTTATGCTTCTTGTATACAATATAGGAAATAATGAGATTTTGTTTGGCATTGTCCATGAGTGCAACTTGCTTGATAGGTTCTCAATTGCGCTTCTCTCCGACCGTACCGCCGATGAATACGCCTGCTTATTAAAGGGGCTGCTTGATTTTAAGGGCTATCATCCGCAGGACTTCAAGGGAGCAATTGCCTCTTCGGTCGTCCCCTCTGCAACCGAAACTGTCCGCGCGGCTGTTGAGCTTGTGTGCGGCTTCCGCACGCATCTTCTTGGTGCAGGATTGCGGACGGGGCTTGATATCCGCACTGATGAGCCTTCACAGCTTGGCGGTGACCTTGTGGCGCGCGCCGTCGGCGCTCTTTCGTCTTATGAAGCACCGCTGATTCTGATTGATTTCGGCACGGCAACTACCTTCTCTGTGCTTGATAAACAGGGTGCATTTATCGGATGTGCCATCGCACCCGGTGTTGCCCTTTCAAGCGAGGCGCTCAGCAACGGGGCAAGCCTTTTGCCGCATATCGCGCACACGATGCCCAAGCGATGCATCGGCGTGAATACGATGGAAAGTATGCAGAGTGGCTGCATTTACGGCAGCGTCGCCATGATTGACGGCATGATTGAGCGTATTGAGGACGAGCTTGGCTATCATGCGACACTTATTGCATCGGGTAGTATTGCCGACAGTATTCTGCCTCTTTGCAAGCGTGAAATCAAGCGTGACGATTCCATGCTTTTACGCGGTCTTGCTGAGATTTACGGCAAAAATCAAAAAAAGAGAAAATAAGAGGCAGGAGCATTCGCATAGAACGAAAGCACAAGAATAGCAAAAAGGGAAGCAGGGGTTTATGCTTCTTGAAAACAAAAAGCGAGCAATAAAACGAGTGTTCTTAAGGGCAGTTTTCGAAAATAGGGTTGCAGAAAAATTTCTGCAACCCTATTATTTTTTGTTTCTATACTCTGTCGGTGTCATACCGGTGGAGTTTTTGAACACACGACAAAAATATTGCACTGTTGAGAAGCCACATTGATTTGCACATTCTTCTAATGCTAAAAAACTATAACCAAGGAGTTGTTTTGCTTTTTTTATTCTCAAAGATGTAAGATATTGTGCCGGTGACATATGATATTGCAACTTAAACAGTTTTCTAAAGTAAACCTCACTGATTTCGGCCATCTCGGCAAGCGACGAGATGCTGAGCATATTGTCAGAAAAATGAGTGTCAATATATTTCCTGGCGTTCACAATTTTGTTTTCTGTTCCCTTTTCTAAATTGATCGTTTCTTTTGTTTTTAAAAGCATACTGTGAATATGATATATCAAAGATATGCACCTAGAAAAAGATGCCATTGAAAACATATTGTAGGTTTTTATAAGCTTGATAAACTGATTTTCTACATCGGAAGTGTTTTCTGGAGTATACACATTGCTTTTCCTGACAACATTATCATTAAGCTCAAAATCACAGTATATATATCGGTAATTTGGTGTATGGACATTCATTGTATATTCTGCATTTTGTGCAAGATAAAGAACATCGCCCGTATTGACGGTGATTTCATATTCATTATTAAAATTGTAACTGCAGGAGCCTGACAAAATATATACATAAGCATGGCTGTGCCTTCCGTTGACATAGATTGTTTTTGTACAGTTGTTCATCTCGGATTTGATGACGCAGATCAGTTTTTTCAGGTAAAAGTCGGTTGATAATATATCCGATTTTTCCATAGTTTGTTCTTCCTTTTGGATTTGTATTGTTTCTAATATTATAATATATTCTAGGCTAAAAATCAATATACTTGGTTAATTTATTTCGAAAAGTATAATATAGTCGTTAATTCATATTGACTATTTTGTTGAAGTGAAATATAATTGTATTGTAAAGGAGGAAAAATTAATATGAAAAAAGACATCAAACTATTTGCCGATTGTCATTGTGAATTATCAGAATCGCCAATGTGGGATAAGAAAGATAAATTTCTTTACTGGCATGGATTCCATGGCGAGCTATATAGAAAAAAGGTCAATGATGATGTGAATGATTTTGAATGTTTTCAACTGAATATAGGAAGAATCGGCAGTATGGTTTTTACAGACAACGATTATATGCTTTTGTTTGCCGATAATGGAAAAATTTGGAAATGGAAGCCCTATTCGGAGCCGGTATTATACAAGGATTTTAAAAAGGCACTGTTTAATGATGTGATTGCAGACTCAAAAGGACGCATATATTGCGGTATGCTTGCAACGCATTATTTCGAGCCTGATAAACGGGCAGAGCACGGCTCGTTTTGGTTGTTGGATAATAAGGCAGATTTAGTTTGTCTTGAAGAGGAAACAGGAAACACACCCAACGGAATACGGTTTTCTCCTCAACTGGATAAATTGTATTTTGCTGTAACTGACCATGACTGCGTGTATGTATATGACTATGATAAAACAACCGGCATGCTTAGCAACAAAAAAGTGTTTGCCTCCGGTTGCCTGCCTGACGGCATGGCTACAGATATTGAGGGAAACCTTTGGGTCGCATGTTGCAGACCGGGAGGACCATTGTTATGTTATAACCCTCAAGGTGAGATTATTAATGAAATTTACTTTCCTGTTTATCGCATCATAAGCGTCGCTTTTGGTGGTGAGGACAAATCTATTATGTTTGTTACAACAGCGGGTGAGGATAGTCCGGCAGGCGAACATGACGGGGGAGTTTTTATGGTGGAAAACATGGCGGTGGGTGCAGAAGAATTTATATTGAAAGGAATGTGATTGTTATGTCATTAAGAAGAGAAGAATTGCTTGAATATGCTATGCAAAATTTTGAAGTTGGAAAAAACGACGATGTTTTAGAGCTGGATTGTCAAAACATTGTGTATCTTCTCGAAAACTGTGAAATTACAGTGCCGGAAAATAACCGTTTCTTTGTTGAAGTCAATTGCGCCGAGGTGCAACACGAAGTTTACTGGAAAAGATTAAATCAGTATTATCGTCCTGAAATTGTTGAAACTGACCTTTCTGTAGGCGATGAAACCCTTGCATACACAGGCATGTATGATTTCAGCCATACTACAGCGGAATGGGAAAGTGTAATTTCCTTAGGTATTTCAGGCTTGAGAAAAAGAATATCCGACTATGCTCAAAAGAACAAAGATGACAAAAAGAAACAGAGATTTTATAACGAAATATCAAAAGTTTATGATGCTGCTTTGCGTTTTATGAAACGAGCTTCAGAAGTCGCCAAAGAAAACGGAAAGGCAGAAATGGCGGCAGGCATCGCAAACCTGACAGAAAAAGCTCCCTCCAATTTATTTGAAGCGATGCAGACAACGATAATTTATTATGTGTTGCAACTTATGTTTGAAGGGACATTTTTAAGAACACTCGGCCGACTTGACAGCCTTTTTGATCCTTTCTGTCAAGATGAGGATGAAAGCAGTGTCAAAGAGCTACTTATTGACTTTCTCAAAGAGATAGACCGATTGAATGCTCCTGCCAATATTCCTTTTGCTCTTGGCGGAACAGATTGTTCCGGGAACAGTTTAATCAATAAGCTTTCATATTTGATTTTGGATGCATATACAATAGCAAATACCAACAACACAAAATTCCATCTTTTGTGTTCGGAAAACACACCTGACGACATAATAAGTAATGCTCTTGATGCCGTTCGCAACGGAAATAACAGTATAGTATTTATGTCGGACGCAAAAATCATAGAGTCTCTTGAAAAAATGGGAGAAAAGCACGAAGATGCAGTGAACTATCATGTTGTCGGTTGTTATGAATGCGGCGGAGATGGCGAGCTGACATGCTCGAGCAATGCAAGAGTAAATGTTCCGCTTGCATTGGAGCTTGCGCTCAACCACGGTAAAACAATGCTCTCAGATAAGCAGGTCGGACCGGAAAACAGCGGATGCTTTGACAGCTATGATGCATTATATACCGAGTTTAAAAAACAGCTTGTGTATATGTGTAATTGTGCAATGAAAATTACTGATATTTGTGAAGCGCATTATAAACATGTTCATTCTGCGCCCATACTTTCAGGAACTTATACCTCTGCGTTGGAAAAAGGCGGAGATTTATACTGTGATTATACTGCAAAATACAACAATTCATCAGTTAACGCAATTGGTCTTGCAACAGCTGTAGATTCTCTTATTGCAATAAAAAAGGCAGTGTTTGAAGATAAAATCCTGACCTTAAATGAATTGATAGAAATATTAAAATCCAACTGGGATGGTCAAGAAGCTCTTCGTTTGCTGATTAAGAACAAGTTCCCTAAATTTGGAATGAACGACAAGAAAACCAATGAACTTGCAAAAGATATTGTCAATGTCCTTTCTGGTGCTATAAGTGGAAAACCAAATGTGAAAGGCGGGGTGTACAGACTTGGATTAATTTCCATTAACTGGCGCTGGGATTTTGGTGAGAAAACAGCAGCCTCTGCCGACGGAAGATATGCAAAAGAAACACTTTCGCAGAATACGAGTGCAACCTTTGGTGCTGACCGTGATGGCGCTACAGCACATCTTCTCTCTGTTGCATCTATTGATTCTTCAAAAACTCCCAACGGAACAATTGTGGATATAGACCTTCATTCGTCAGCTGTTCAAGGCGAAAATGGCCTGAAAACATTTGTTTCTACGCTCAAAACATATTTTGAACTTGGTGGATTTGCTGTGCATTATAATGTGCTTGATACAGAAATTCTGAAAGAGGCTAAACTCAATCCTCAAAAGTATCCTAACTTACAGGTGAGATTGTGCGGTTGGAACGTATTGTTTTCATCACTCAGTGAAAAAGAGAAGGATGAATTTATAGCGAGGTCAATACGATGAAAGGTCTGATTTCAGGAATAAAACGAATGGAATCGCACGGCGGTGACGGACTTAGAACAACCGTATTTTTTAAAGGCTGTCCACTGAAATGTATTTGGTGTCACAATCCGGAAAGTATATCGTTTGAAAAACAAATTGCTTTTTACAGGAATAAATGTGTACAATGCGGTATTTGTAGAGGTGAACATAACGATATAACGGCGCAAAGTTGTCCTGCTGATGCACTTATGCTGTACGGCACCGAATATGAGGTAAATGACCTTGTGGATACGCTGATACAAGACGAAGTTTTTTTCAGGAACAGTGGTGGCGGTGTTACATTGTCCGGCGGTGAATGTCTTGCACAACCTGATTTTGCCATTGCACTTGCATATAAACTTAAGGAAAAAGGCATAAGTGTCTATATTGATACATGCGGTTTCGTAAAACAAGAGATTATAGAATCCATAATTCCTTTTACCGATAAATTCTTATATGACATAAAAGCGATTGACTCAAATGTGCATAAAAAATGCACAGGTAGGGATAATCAGTTGATACTGGAAAATTTAAAATTTCTGTCTGAAAGGAATTGTAAGATTGAAATCAGATATCCGCTTGTCAAAGGTTACAATGATTGTGAGTGTGACCGAATCGGTGAGTTTTTGAGCAATAAGAAAGGTATAGAAAAGGTGAAGGTATTACAATATCATCACTTTGCTGCATCCAGATATCAAGCCCTTTCGATGAAGAACACACTTCCGAATACCGAAACCACATATGAAGATGTAGAAAATGCAGTAAAAATTTTGAAGAACTACGGATTAAATGCTGTTAATGGGATGATTGAAAAATGACTCTTTGTCCTGTACTGTAACAAGTAGGGAAGGTGTGTACCGTCTTCCGGTGATTTAGGATAATCCTAAGACCTTATAAACGGGTGATTCGTGAATTGCCCTACGAAAAAAGGCTGAACGATTGATTTCGTTCAGCCTTTTAAATTACTGTCCTTAAGAGTACATGCCATAAGCTCGCTTTTCGTTTTGATGTGAGTTTTATTCCGGCAAATGAATCTTTAATACAAAAGAAGCTTTCTTGCCAGAAAATTATAGACGAGAACAATAAGCGCGACAACAATTTTGGCGATAAACTGATTCATCTCCAAAAGCCACTCGGTTGCGAGCATCATCAGAAGGATATTCAGTCCCAAGCCGACAATGCCGATGATGGCGTAGGAGAGAAATTCACCCTTCTTTGAGACGCTCTTGGCGTCCTCGGTGAAAACGAATTTCTTGGAGAGGGCGAAGTTGACAATGAGGCCGAAGATAAAACCGAGCGTCGTGCCGACGACGGTTGAGAGGGTATTTTCTCCCATCAGAATAAAGGTCAGGGCAGCAACGGCGTAGTCAACGACAAAGGCGATTCCGCCGACAAAGCAGTAGCGGAAAAATTTGATCATGCCGTTTTCGGTAGGCTCAAAAAAGAGCGCCTTGAATTTGAAATGGAACAGAAGATTGAATAGCTCCTTCACGGTGTTAAAATCCTTTCTGAAGTCAAAGAGTACCTGTTGAGCCAAAGCCACCCTCGCCGCGCAAGGTATCGTCAAGCTCGTCACATTCGGTAAAGTCGGGCATGAGGCAGGGGGTGACAACAAGCTGTGCAATGCGCTCACCCGCCGCAAGTGTGACCGCCTCATTTGTGTGGTTGTGGAGTGCGACCATGATTTCACCGCGATAATCGGCATCAATGACGCCGACCTTGTTTGCAGGCGCAAGACCGCGCTTACAGGCAAGACCGCTTCGTGCATAAATCAGTCCTGCATACCCCTTAGGAATGGAGATGGCGATGCCTGTCCGTATCATCACGGTTTCGCCTGGGGCAAAGGTGACCTCACCCATCTCGGACAGGGCGTAGAGGTCAGCACCTGCCGCGTCAGGCGAGCCGTATGTCGGTATTTTTGCTGATTTTTCAAGCTTTTTAATCAAAATGCTCGGTTTTGTCATGGTGTATCCTTTCGTCATTCAGCTTTTTTTCTGCCACATTTGGCTTTCGGTTTTTCATCGAGAGAGGGAGACGGCGAGACAGAAGCGGATGCCAGCTTGGGTGCAAGATATTTGCCTGTATAAGAAGCTTTGACCTTTGCCACCTCCTCGGGTGTACCGACGGCGACAATCTGACCACCGCCATCTCCGCCCTCGGGCCCGAGGTCAATCAGGTAATCGGCAGTTTTGATGAAGTCAAGATTATGCTCAATGACAAGCACAGTGTTACCGCTTTCAACCAGACGGTGCAGGACGCGGATCAGCATGGAAACATCATGCGTATGGAGTCCTGTTGTCGGCTCGTCCAAAAGGTAGAGGGTTTTACCTGTACTACGGCGCGCAAGCTCGGTTGCCAGCTTGACGCGTTGTGCCTCACCGCCTGACAGCGTTGTGGAGGACTGACCGATTTTGATATAGCCAAGTCCGACATCGCAGAGTGTTTTCAGCTTACGGACAATTTGCGGAATGCCATCAAAGAAGGCAAGCCCCTCCTCAACCGACATATCCAGAACATCATAGATATTTTTACCTTTATAGCGCACCTCTAATGTGTCTTTGTTGTAGCGCATACCGCCACACACATCGCATTTGACATAGACATCGGGCAGAAAATGCATTTCGATACATTTGACACCGCCACCCTCACACGCCTCGCATCTGCCCCCCTTGGTGTTAAAGGAGAATCTGCCTGCTGTATAGCCGCGCGCACGCGCGTCGGGGGTTTTGGCGAAAAGCTCGCGAATGTCCCCGAAAACACCCGTATAGGTGGCGGGATTGGAGCGCGGTGTGCGGCCTATCGGGCTTTGGTCAATGGCAATAATTTTGTCAAGGTGCTCCGCGCCCTCTATCGCACGGTGTTTGCCCGCAACCGTAAAGGCGCGGTTGAGTGTATGCGAAAGAGAACGGTAGAGAATACCGTTGACAAGCGAGGATTTTCCCGATCCCGAAACGCCCGTTACGCAGACAAAGCAACCGAGTGGGAAGGAAACATCAATGTTCTTCAGGTTGTTTTCGGACGCGCCTTTGACAGTCAGCATATGACCGTTGCCCGAGCGTCTTGTTGCAGGCACAGGAATGAAGCGTCTGCCTGACAGGTAGTCGCCTGTGATGGAATTTTTGTTTTTGGAAACCTCCAGGGGTGTACCGCTTGCCACAATGTGACCGCCGTGTATACCCGCGCCCGGACCGATATCCACAACATAGTCAGCCGCACCCATGGTATCCTCGTCATGCTCCACCACAATAACCGTGTTGCCAAGGTCGCGAAGTCGCTTGAGCGTGGATATCAGCTTGTCATTGTCGCGCTGATGCAGACCGATGCTCGGCTCGTCAAGAATATAGAGGACACCGACAAGCGAAGAGCCGATCTGTGTTGCAAGGCGGATGCGTTGTGCCTCGCCACCCGAGAGTGTGCCTGCCTTGCGTGCAAGCGTGAGGTAGTCAAGCCCGACACTTTGCAGGAAGGAGAGACGCGCGCGGATTTCCTTCAGAATTTCGCGTGCAATTTCAGCGGCGGATCCTGAAAGCGAGAGGCTTTCGACAAATGAAAGCATATCGGCAATCGACAGACGGCAAATCTCGTCAATGTTCAGACCACCGACTGTGACCGAGAGAATCTCGTCCGAAAGTCGCCTGCCGCGACATCTGGGGCAATCATGCTCTTCGATAAATTCCTGATAATAGTCGCCTCCTGCCATTTCCATGCGGCGACGAATGATAGGGATAATCCCCTCGAACATGGCGTGCTGACGCTTTGAGGTGCGGTCAAAGTAGCGCACGACATCATAGGTCTCTGTGCCTGTACCGTATAGAAGGGCGCGGAGTGATTCGCTCGAAAACTGTTCAATCGGGGTGTGTAAATCGAAGCCGTGGCGTTCACCGACAGCGCGGACAAGAGGGCCGTTCCAGCTTTCCTCTTCAAGTGATTTGAAGCCGTTACAGGCAATCGCTCCTTCCGCGAGAGAAAGTTCGCGGCGAGGAATGAGCTTTTCGGGTGAAATATCCTGCATCGTGCCAATGCCCGCACATTCGGGGCAGGCACCGAAGGGGTTGTTGAAGGAGAACATACGCGGTTCAAGCTCGCCGAAGCTGATACCGTGCTCCTCACACGCATATTTTAAGGAAAATTCAAATTCCTCGGCAGGCTCACCCTCTCGCCCTTCAAGCACCGAAATGACCACGCGGTCATCGGCGAGTGCAAGTGCCGCCTCAATCGAATCGGCAAGCCGTGAGCGAATGCCCTCGCGCATCACCAAGCGGTCAAGCACGACATCAATCGTATGCCGCAAATTCTTTTCAAGCTTGATTTCCTCGGAAAGCTCATAAAAATTGCCGTCAATTCGCACGCGGACATAACCACCCTTGCGTGCATCGGCAAGTACCTTTTCGTGCGTACCCTTTACGCCACGCACAACAGGCGCAAGAACAAGGAAACGCCGTCCCTCTGACAGTCTTTCTACGCGGGAGATGATGCCGTCGACAGTCTGACGGGCAATTTCCTTGCCACAGACGGGACAGTGCGGAATACCCACCCGCGCATAAAGCAAGCGTAGGTAATCGTAAATTTCAGTCACTGTTCCGACAGTTGAGCGCGGATTGCGTGAGGTGGTTTTTTGGTCGATGGAAATGGCAGGGGAGAGTCCCTCGATTGAGTCAACATCGGGCTTGTCCATTTGCCCCAAAAACTGACGGGCATAGGAGGAGAGAGATTCGACAAAGCGGCGATGTCCCTCAGCGTAGAGGGTGTCAAAGGCAAGCGATGACTTGCCCGAGCCCGATAAGCCTGTTAAGACAACCAAGCTGTCTCGCGGAATATCCAGGTTGATGTTTTTCAGGTTGTGTACCCGCGCACCGCGGATGCGTAAATAATCTTTCATGTGTTCAGTCCTGATTTTTGTTGCTTTGCAATCGACAAAGCAAATTTATTTTGTTGTACGCAGCTCCTTGATTCTGTCACGCAGATATGCCGCGCGTTCAAATTCAAGGTGTGCAGATGCACGCTTCATTTCGGCTGTCAGCTCTTCTATGGTGCGTGCGCGCTCCTTCGCGGTCAGCTTTTTCTTCTTGCCTGCCTTGTCGGTATCGTCGCGACGGCCAATTTCGATAAGGTCGCGAATATCCTTTTGAACGCTTCGCGGGGTGATGCCGTGCGCCTCGTTATACGCCTTCTGAATCGTGCGGCGGCGCTCTGTCTCGCGAATGGCGGCATCCATGGAGCGCGTCACGGTATCGGCATAGAAGATAACATGACCGTTAAGATGTCTTGCGGCGCGGCCGACTGTCTGAATGAGTGCGGTTTCGGAACGCAATAAGCCCTCTTTGTCGGCATCGAGAACCGCGACAAGTGAAACCTCGGGAATGTCCAGTCCCTCTCGAAGAAGGTTGATGCCGACCAGTACATCAAATTCACCCATACGCAAATCGCGGATAATCTGCATACGCTCAATGGTTTCGACATTGTGATGAATATATTTCACCTTGATGCCGCGTGTAGACAGATAGTCTGTCAAATCCTCCGCCATTTTTGTGGTGAGAGTGGTGACAAGAGCTTTATCCCCCTGTGCGATGGTGTCATGCAGCTCTGAAATCAAATCCTCGACCTGTCCTGCAATCGGGCGCACCGTAATTTCGGGATCGAGCAAGCCTGTCGGTCGGATAATCTGCTCAACCGTCGCGACCGCGCGCTTTTTTTCGTAAGGGCCGGGTGTGGCGCTGACATAGACAATCTGATTCAGCTTGGACTCAAATTCTTCAAAGCGGAGTGGACGGTTATCGTAAGCGGAGGGCAGGCGAAAGCCATATTCAATCAGATTCTGCTTGCGTGAGAAGTCACCGCCGCTCATGGCGCGTACCTGTGGCAAGGTCGCATGAGATTCGTCGACAAAGAGTAAAAAGTCCTTGGGAAAATAGTCAAGCAGGGTGAAGGGGGTAGAGCCTGCTGCTCTTCCTGCAAGTACGCGTGAATAGTTTTCAACGCCCGAGCAATAGCCTACCTCACGGAGCATTTCAAGGTCATATTTTGTGCGTTCTTCAATGCGCTGTGCTTCAATCAAGCGGTTTTGTGCGCGAAAGAATGTGGCTCGCTCATGCATTTCATCTTCAATTTCCTGCAAGGCACGCAGACGCTTTTCGGTCGAAACGGCATAGTGTGTGGCGGGGAAAATTGCCGCATAGGAAAGATTCTGCAAATATTCTCCCGTGACTGTATGAATTTCACTTACCCGTTCAATTTCATCACCGAAAAATTCGACACGGATGGCGCGGTCGCGCGAGGCGGCGGGCAGAATTTCCACCACATCGCCGCGTACACGGAACTTATCACGGACGAAGTTCAAATCGTTGCGTTCATACTGAATGCCAATCAAGGCGGCAATCAGCTCATCTCTTTGCATGGCTTGCCCCGGTCGGACCGAGACCAGCATACTTTGGTAATCATCAGGGTCACCCAAGCTGTAAATACAGGAAACACTCGCTACAATAATGACATCCCGACGCTCAAAAAGCGCGGATGTCGCGCTATGCCTCAATTGGTCAATCTCATCGTTTATCATGGCATCCTTTTCGATATACATATCCTTGCCGGGAATATACGCCTCGGGCTGATAGTAATCGTAGTAGGATACAAAATATTCAACGGCATTTTCGGGGAAGAACTCTCTGAATTCCGAGCAAAGCTGTGCGGCGAGGGTTTTGTTGTGGGCGAGTACAAGTGTCGGGCGATTCATACGCGCAATGACATTTGCCATTGTGAAGGTTTTGCCCGAGCCTGTGACACCGAGCAATACCTGTTCCTTGTCGCCACGCTCAAGACCGCGTACCAAGCCGTCAATAGCCTCGGGCTGATCACCTGTAGGGGCGAACTGACTGTGCAGCTTGAAAATGCCCATTGCTTGCTTCCTTTCTTTTGAAAACCGTTTTCTATCAACCTTTATTATAACACAAGCCAATCAAAATGTAAAGCGGAATTTTCTTTCAGGAAATCCTTTTAGAGTATATGCGGTGAAAAATGCCCTTCCTGCATAGCTTGTGTTACACAGATGCTTACAGGAAGGGCAAAAAATTAAATTATTTGGATGGGGATTTCAAGTAAATAGCCTGCCGCAATGCCGATGGCGGCAGAGAGGGTAATGATGAGAATAGGGTGGACCTTCTTGAAGGCAAGCACTATCATGACGGCAAAAATTGCGAGGGATATATAGAATGCGACATTTTGAAAAATATCCTTTGCAAAGCCGTGCGGGAGAAAGACGGTTGCGCCGACCGAGATGATGGCGGCGGCAATCAAGCCAATAACGGCAGGCTTGAGGCCTGTCATACATCCGCTGACAATGCGGTTTTTCTTGAATTTATCAAAAATCCGCGCGACAATTAAAATGACGACAAAGGAGGGAAGAACGACGCCGAGCGTTGCACAAACAGCACCAAAAATACCTGCGCGCTCAATACCGATATAGGTTGCCATATTGATGGCGAAGGGGCCGGGGGTGCTTTCGCTGACGGCAATGAAATTGACAATTTCAGCCTCACTCACCCACCCCTTTGCGACTGTTTCGGCTTGAATCAGGGGAAGCATGGCATAGCCACCACCAAAGGTGAAAAGACCGATTTTGAAAAATGTTAAAAAAAGCTCTAAAAAAATCATCATGATGTCCTTTCACAATTATTTCTGACTGTGGGATGAGGCTTTGCGACCTACAATAAGCGAATAGACAAGACCAATTACGGCACAGCCGATAATGACAAGCAGGACATTGATGTCAAGAATTGCTGCGGTGAGGAAGGCAAATGCGATGACAATATAGGAAATAAGACCTTTCGGGCATTTGCGGTACATTCCGAAGAGTGCTTTCAAAAGCAGGGCAAGCACGCCTGCACGAATGCCGAAGAAGGCGTAACGGACAGCCTTGATGTGCTGAAACTCGCGAAGCACGACTGAGATGAGCGAAATGACGACGAATGACGGTAGCACAACGCCAAGTGTTGCGGCAAATGCACCGAAGAAGCCTGCCACTCGGTATCCGACGAAGGTTGCCGAGTTGATGGCAATGGGGCCAGGGGTTGATTCGGCAATGGCAATAATTTCCAGAATGTCATCATCTGTAATCCAGCGGTGCTTTTCAACGACATCACGCTGAATGAGCGGAATCATCGCGTAACCGCCGCCAAAGGTGAATGCGCCGATTTTCAAAAAGGTTAAAAAGAGCGTCAGAATCCGAGATAGCTTTGATGCTTTTTCCATAGGTTTTTCCTTTCAGTTGCGTTCGAGCGGTAAAATCGTAGGGGTACGCCGATATTGCTATCGCATACCCCCCTATGATTACAGGACGATTTCGTTTGTGCCGTCCTTTGTGACATAATGCTTCTTTGCGCCAAGAATATCCATCCATTCGCGTGTTACGGTAGCGGGAAACATACCGGCGGGTGCAAGCCAGCCGTTCTTTCTGAATTCTTCGTAGTCGCGTGTACCGATTTTGAGTCCGTTATAGTTTTCCTCACGGCAGCACCATAGACAGACATCAGGCCTTGCAGCCGCATAGACCTCCATACCGCAGCAGAAGGAGCCGTGGTGTGCCATCTGTACCATATCGGACTTCAAAAGATGTCTTGATTCAAAATAGAGCCAGTTGCCCGCTTCAACACCGATGTCGCCAAGGAAGAGTACAGATGTGTTCGGGGTAATCACCTTAAAGACGAGCGAGCTGTTGTTCATCAGATTGTTTTTGATTTGGGTATGATAGGTGAAAATAAAGTCAATTTTGATTTCGTCAATCTGGATGGAGTCGCCTTGCTTGGGGGTATAGGTTTTGTCCTCAAATTCCGGCAGAATTTCAGCAAAGGCGGGGAGAGTTTCATGGACATCCCAATTGTTTTCAAGCTTGGGGTCATCGAGGTATTCAAAGGGGAAGTTGAAGTAGATCTTTTCTATATCAAAATCAGCCCATTTGTTTTTCTTGTATTCATCAATCATGCCACTGATATGGTCTTCATGGGCGTGTGTCAAAATCCATGCGGAAATATGTCTGCCACCAATATACTGCTTGAGAAGCGGCATATCGGCCGGTCTGCCACCGTCAATGACAATGGCATTGTTGTTTTTCGTAACGATGACAAAGGACATCATGAAGGGACTGGTTTCGGTAATCTGATACATGAGTGTTTTTTCGCTTTTCATAATCATTTCTCCTTAAAACTCTAATTCTGCGAAAAAGGGAACATGGTCAGATGCAAGCGAGGGGTGAATGTCGCTGCGCAAGGTTTTGAATTGCTCGGTTGTGAAGATGTAATCGACCTTGCGCTGCTTATTCATGCCGTATTTTTCCTCGGATATACCTGTATATTTCGTGAAGGCGGAGGGCCAGGTATAAGGCTGCAAAGAGCCACCGGCTGTATCCGTGAGGTTATCAAAGATAGGCTTCAGAATTTCATTGTCGGGCATGATGTTGAGGTCGCCCATAAAAATGACGGGTGTTTTTGCCTCTTCGACAAGCTCAAGCACGGTTTTGACTGCCTGGATGTGCTCCTCGGGGGCAAGTCCAAAATGCGTGACAAGAACGGTGATACCGCCGCAAACATCAATTTCGGCAACGAGTACGCAACGCCTTTCAATCTCGGGCAGGGCATCGGGAATCATGACGGTTTTTGCACTTTTAATCGGGTACTTGGAGAGAAGAGCGTTTCCAAAAAGGTATTTGCCATTGGTTCTTGTGGGCGCAAAATAGGCGTACATCCCCAGTTTTTTGCCGAGGTAATCGGGAACCTCTTCCTCTATATCATAAGCGGGAAAAGAAAGGCAGGGTTGCTTACTAACCTCCTGTAAACCGATGATGTCGGGGGCAATTTCTGCGATGACATCTGCGGTCCAGTCATAGTTTCTTGTTTGTTCGACAATATTATTTCTGCCGGACCAAATATTATAGGTGGCAACCTTCAGCTTCATAGTCTTTGACTCCTTTACCAAACATTTCAATTTATGATAGCACAAAAAGGGCGGAAAGTCAATAGAATTTAAGGGTGTTTTGCAAAACAAAGCCAAGCATTCCCGGCAGGTAAATTTGGTTAAAAACAGCACTTGCTGAAGCAAGTGCTGTTTTTGCTGTTTGCTTTATATGCAGATGAAAGACTGCTTTAAGGACCTTGCTCAATTCTATCAATGGCATCTTGAGCAACTGTCAGAACATGGTCAAGCTCGTTCATAATGGGAATCAGCCATACCCTTCGGGTGTCGGCATTGGCAACGGCTTTTCGGTTTGCGTCCAATGTATAGAATGATGCCGCTTTTGCGTATGCTTCTTCCACTACGGTAATACCTGTTCCGGCATATTTGTCGTTTGCAATCATTTGCTCAGCTTTGACGAGAAGCTGTTGGAATGCGTTGATGGTTGAGTTATCGACAACCTGCATAAGAGTTTTGATCGACATATCCGCACTGATACTGTAAGAATAACGATCTGTAACCGAATAAGTTGAGCTGTATGACTTCCAGTTATCTGTGACGAACGAGCCAGTTCCGCCGGATTCTCCCCTATATCCAACAATGTTAGCCTGACCTGAATAAGTGTCGCCGACCTTGTACCACTTACTGATGATATTGCCGTCATCATCTCTGTCGCAGGTGAATACGGTGGCGTATACGGGAGCCCAACCATTAGCTTGACTGAGAGAATCTGTGGTCATGTAAAGTGTCATCTCACAGCCCTGGTGAGTTACCTCTCCGTACTGATTATAGTTCAAGGTGTAATCGTCGCCTGTTTTGATGTTTTCGTCCAGATTCTCGTGTTTAATAATTACCCACGCTTTTTGTGCCTGCCCGTTGACCATCATGGTGAGCTGACCTGCAAACAGTGTCTCTACAGTCATCATATCGTTGTCAACGGCATTACCGACATTGCCGATGTAGTTGGATGTCCATTCCTGATTGCCGTCGAATTTATCGTCAAGGGCATCAACAAGCTGTTGGTATGTGGATGTCGTGTTGAGAATATTCAGGAATTTGTCATGAACTATATCTGCCGCCTTGTCAATTGAGTCAACATTTATACCGAACTGATAGTTCAGTAATGTATCAAGATTCAGGCTGTTGCTCACACTTCTGCCTATCGTATATGTAGCGGTGAATGTAAGGCGCTCACCGGGTTTAACGATTCTTCCGTTCGGGAAACTTACAACAACACCCAGCTTGTTTGATGAGTTTGATGTGGCTACATATGAGTTGTTTCCGTAGCTTGTTGTATAATACAGTCCGCGGTAAGCGTATTCATATGCGGTATTGTTGAGGACGGTTATTTCATAAACGACATTTCCTGTTGAGTTCCTGTTTTGCTTACTTATTTTTGCGTTAACCGTTGTGGTGTAATCAAGATATGAAACCGTTTGGTAGTCGAGGTTGCCCGATGATTTGATTGTGATGTCGGTTATAAAAAGTCCGGAAGGAATTTCCACATCGGCGGTGCCTATGACACTGACAGTATTACTGATTGCTGCATATCCAATGCCAACAAATAAAATCATAAAAGAGAGCATAATGCCCACCGTTACCTTTACCCAAGGCTTGACGTCCATTTCTGCTCTCCTTTACCTGTTTTATTCTGTTTTATCTTGCTCTCTCGAATTCTTTTTATCCGTTTGAGATTCGGTATCGGGCGCAAGGGCGTTTTCGACTCTGCGCTTAACGATTCCGATGATTTTCTTCAAGGGGTGCTTGATGTGTTCCGGAGCAACACGGTGGTTTTCGTGAGCCACTGCAGCCTTACGGATAACCTCTCTGCCTTTTTCGGCGTCGCGAGTGGGAACAAGAACCACATCTCCCTCATTCAGTGTTTCACCGTTCGGGTCGTAGCGGTAAACTTTGTTTTTGTGAGGTCTTTCGGGCCAGACAACGCCAACAACCTCAACACCCGGCTCGTCGTCTGCAACTGCAAAATCATCGTCATCGTCAGGGACAAATTCGATTTCCGAAAGCACGACATCGGGCGTAGCTATTGCTTCAGCGACTGCCTCTATATCCGCGTTCGTGTCGAGGATGATAGGCTTCTTCGAATAAATCGCATCGTAATTATCTACCTTTATCTCAAATATATAGAGAAGCTTGGTAGCGGTAGGAATGAGGAAGCTTGTACAGGTCTGGTCAGGGTTTTCGCTCATAAGAACAGGGGACTGAATAGTATCGCGGATACCGAGAAGCTCAACAAAGCTCTTGATATATACCGTCTGATATCCCGTGGTATCAAACTCTCCTTCTATTTGCTGAATAAAGGAACGGTAAGCCGATACTGTCTTTTTTACTTTTCTTGCGTAGTTAATGTCCTCGTTTCTCGTCAGATATACGAATGCTATGAAAACAATGCCCAAAGCCAGTGACACAATTGCTGCAACAATGCCGACGGACAGAAAAACATCCTGATTGACCGCGCCCGAGCAAGCCAGAACCTTGTTTTCTGCTTCGGAGATGCTGGATGTGATTGTTGCATCAATCGTTTCGATGTTCAGTGGGATTTTCAGAGATACGAAGTATGAGTTTTGGCTATTGGTCTCAAATTCGTCGCACTGTCCAAGCACATTGACATTGAGTGTCACAGAAAGTGAACAGCTGGCACCTTCCGCGTATTTATCTACAAATGTTTTGGCAAATTTGTTGTATTCAACATAATCAATATTGATCTGCTCGCGGATTTTGATGCTGTCTCCTTGAATTGTAGAGAAGCGTTCTGGGATGATTTCATATTCCGGCGAGATAAGCGGAGCACCGGATCTTTTGTCAAGTATGAGTATCTTGGCTTTTATGGAATAGCTGTAATCAAAGCCAACGCGGTCTGTATCCATCGAGAGATCGTATTTGAAATCTGCCTGAATATTGTCAATCAGTGAAACGATATACGCCTGACCGGGACCAATCCATTCTTCGTCAAAGAAATTGTTTTCCTTGTAATGAACCTTGTAGTCTGCGTTTCCTTGTTCAGTATAGTGTATGTAGTAGGTGCGATTCATATTGTTATATATGAAGAAAGCGCCTATTGCAACGGTGGCGATAAGGGCAATTGCAATGGATTGGATAATAATCCATTTGTGTCTGTTCCGTTTATAATCCTGTCGCCTTTTTCTTTCAGCTTCAGACATTGTTTTCTCCTTTCCCACTGTTTATTGACAAACGGACATTATCTGTCAAAAAGACTGCGTAACCAAAGAGTAGGATAACCGAGGAAGGGAACCTTGAAATTCACGAGTCCGCGAATCTGTCCTTTTGTGACATGTCCGGCGTCGTTGTCCTCATTGGCGTCGCCTTTGGTGATGTATCGGTTTTGTCCGTTGATTCTTTCTATATCTACAACTCTGTGAACAATCATAGAGTCATTTTTTTCAAAAACAATTACCTGACCTTTTTCAATGGTCTGGCTGTCATATGCCTCAAATATGACGGTATCGCCTTTGTTGATTTCACCGGTCATGCTTTCGGTGGCGATTACGAGCGCGCCGTACTTAAACTGATTGGAAATCAGCATAACGAATCCCGCTAATATCATGACGGCTATTGCCGTGATAACGGGAGCAAGTCTTCTTTTTTTTGCAAGAGCGTAACGCCTCTTTTTTTCATAGAGCGCGTCGACAAAGAGATAAATTGCAATTGGAACAAAAAGATTTGCGAAAGCAAATAATGAATCGGGAACACCCGGAAGTATGGGGATAAGATATGCATACAAGGTTGTTATACATCTGTATATCAGGTTTGGATAGATGCCGTATCTTTTTGAAATATAGCTGTAAACGAGATTGGCGATTACAGCGGGGAAAATAGTCAGTGCCAAAAAATCAATAAAACGGTTAAATGATGTTATGTAATAAATGTTACCGTAGCAAAGTGCATCGGCAACCACGCACGCAACATAGCAAATAATATCTGCTTTTTTGTCTTCCTGGGCTTTCACTACCCATCTGATGACTTCTGTCGTGGCAATAATCACAAACAGAGGGATAATGTGGTTGAAATTCAGGAAATCAATATTTCTGTAAAATCCGAATTTCAGTCCCGCAAGGTAATAAATTGCAACATAAACGAGCCCGATGGCAGCCATCAGTATCGTTACTTCTTTCTTGTTCATTGAAAGAATATTGCGTTTCTTTATGTAGAACCAAATACACGCTACAAGGGGTAGCAGAAGAATCGCTGTTGCGATTCTTCCGCTGTAATTTCCAGGTAAAAAGAGTGCAACAAGGAGGGCGGCAAGCAATAATGATGTCAGTATATATAGCTTTTTTCTGTCATTAAACATACTGCCCTCCGTTTGTTGAGATTAATGTTGCAGAACGGTTACGAATTATTCAGCAGTTGCGTTGAGCTCAAGAATAAAGGATGCGGAAACAGCTGTGGTAACCTGATTGCGAAGCTTCACTACGACAGTAACCTCGGTTGTTCCTCCGGCTGCAACGGTAGCAGTCTTAGTGCCTGCGGTTCCAAAGTAGAAATCAAAGTCAAAATCACCGGCCACTGCGTTGCCCTGTGTAGAACCATTGGTATTGGTGATGGTCTTGAGTGAAACCTCAGCGTTGTGCTCACTGTCATTTTTGATTTGATAAGTGATTGTCTGGAGGTCGTCTTTGTTTTCCAGATTCTTGATAGTGAACTGGGCTTTGTCGTTGTTATTGGAGTTGATGTTTGCGGAATAAAGGTATGTCTTGCCATCCTGTTTGGTGGTGTCATACTGTCCCTGCTCATCATACACCAAAAAGCTTGTGACGATTGCACCGTCGGGAGCCTTCGCACCGGTGAAGTAGATATCTTCGTTGAATTCGTCTTCTGCCTGCTGCTGCGACACATCAGCACTACCCTGAATGTCCAGAACATTGGTAACTGCAGCGTAACCAACACCGATGAGCATGCATGCCAAGAGTAAAAATGCGGTGATAATTGTTTTGCGATTTCTCATTGTTTTCATTTTGAGTTCACTCCTTTATAAAAATTTTAATTAATGAGAACTTATATCAAAAGCCTTGATGGCTTATGTATACTTAAAGATGTTTTTACCAAGTTATATTATACCACTGTTTTTTGATTTGTCAAGAGTGCATATATATTTTATGTAGATTTTTGTGTGTTTTTTCCAAAAGCGCAAAAGAAGCAAAAAAAATTCCATATCACGCCGAAGGCGTGTATATCATCCGCAACTCGTTGCGGTATGAAATTGCGACGGAGGCGCGTACGGAATCATCACGAAGTGATGTATGGCATCAATCCGAAGGAATCCGGGGAGATACACGCTATCGCATGATGCCATACTGCGCGGGGCGCAGATTACATACAACGGGATTTGCCCGTTGATGACATACCAATCCTTCGGATTGGATAGAAAAAAGCAAGTCCTGCGACTTGCTTTTTTCTGGCTGGGATAGCTGGACTCGAACCAGCGAAATGCAAGAGTCAAAGTCTTGTGCCTTAACCAACTTGGCTATATCCCAATAATTGAATGAATCACTGACGGCTATTATAACACAAAAAAACTTGTTTGTCAAGAGAAAAAAGACGAAGTTTTCGGATTTTGCAAACTTTTAATGAAAAAAAACAGGAAGCCGAAGCCCTTTTATCTTCAAAAAACAAAAAAGTCTTCAAACTTCTTGAAATTTCTATTGACAACAAAAAAAGAATGTGCTACAATAAAAAATGAAGTTTACAAAGAGTAAAATTTCAAAAATTGAGCGTTTTTCTCTCCTTCCGAAAATTGAAAAACCTTTGATAACAGTGAGGTTTTGATGATTTGCCGTGGAAATGCAAAGGTGCTCAATAAGAATGATTTGATAATCAAAATTTCATTACATATGGAGGAAAACAGCATGAGCTTCAAAAATCCCAAATTGCAGGAATTGATGGATACCGTCATTCGCCGCAATCCCGGTGAGCCTGAATTTCACCAGACAGTGCAAGAGGTTTTGGAATCTCTTGAGCCGGTCATTGACCGTCATCCCGAATTTATTGAAAAGGGAGTTATGGAAAGCATTGTCGAGCCCGAGCGCATCATTAAGTTCCGCGTTCCGTGGGTAGATGATAACGGTGTTGTCCGTGTGAATCGCGGCTTCCGTGTTCAGTTCAACAGCGCTATCGGTCCTTACAAGGGCGGTTTGCGCTTCCATCCCTCTGTCAACGAAAGCATTATCAAGTTCCTTGGCTTTGAGCAGACCTTCAAAAACTCCTTGACCGGCTTGCCTATGGGCGGCGGTAAGGGTGGTTCTGACTTTGACCCGAAGGGCAAGAGCGATGGAGAAGTGATGCGCTTCTGCCAGAGCTTTATGACCGAGCTTGCCAAGCACATCGGTCCTGATACTGATGTTCCCGCAGGTGATATCGGTGTTGGCGCACGCGAAATCGGTTATCTCTTCGGTCAGTACAAGAGACTGCGCAATGAGTTCACAGGCGTTTTGACAGGTAAGGGACTGCCCTACGGCGGTTCTCTTATTCGTCCCGAGGCAACAGGCTTCGGTGCTGTTTATTATACGGTTGAAATGCTCAAGTCCTTTGGCGAAAGCATTAAGGGCAAGACCTTCGCAGTTTCGGGCTTCGGTAATGTTGCTTGGGGTACCGTTCAGAAGGTGAACGAGCTTGGCGGTAAGGTTGTGACTATTTCCGGTCCTGACGGCTATATCTACGATAAAGACGGTATATCCACCAAAGAAAAGGTTGATTTCCTTGTTGAAATGCGCGCTTCCTGCCGCAACAGAGTTGAGGACTATGCTGACAAATTCGGTGTTCCTTTCTTCGCAGGTCAGAAGCCTTGGGGCGAAAAGGTAGATGTCATTATGCCTTGCGCTACCCAAAACGAAGTCAACCTTGATGATGCAAAGAAAATCGTTGCGAACGGCATCAAGTATTATGTTGAGGTTTCCAATATGCCGACCACTAATGAGGCGGTTGCATATTTGAAGGCAAACGGCGTCGTTGTTGCACCCTCAAAGGCGGTCAACGCAGGTGGCGTTGCTGTTTCCGGTCTTGAAATGTCCCAGAACTCCATGCGGTACAGCTGGAGCGCTGAAGAGGTTGACGCCAAGCTTCATGACATCATGAAGAACATCTATCAAAGCTCTGTCGATGCCGCAAAGGAATACGGCATGGAAGGCGATTTGGTTGCAGGCGCGAATATCGCGGGCTTCCTCAAGGTCGCAAAGGCTATGATGGCTTACGGTGTTGTCTGATTTTAATTCCTGTCATAAAAACTGCCGCGATTGCGGCAGTTTTTTGCTTTAGAAAAATAATTGTGAAAATCATTGACAAAAGAAGCGAATGATGATATAATAATCGTTGATTATGATGAAAATGGGGAATCTATACAGATAGCCTGTTTTTTGAAGAAAGGAAAAAACTGATTTTATGAGCAGCGAACCGCCTTTATCCGACGGTACTGTAAACCGAAGTCAGCGCACGATTTGGTGCGCATGGTTGCTTCTTTCGGTACTTTGTGGTGCGTGGCAGAACGGCTTGGCCTTGCTTCGGGCGCGCTTGCGTTCCTCTTTTGCTAAAAGCAACGGGTGTGCTTTATTCCCTGTACCCTGTGCTTTTCGGAGAGAACGGAGGTTTGCATTTGCACGATGCTGACAGATTCCCGCAAAAAGCCCTTCTTTATTTCACACGCAGCCTCGGCTTTGACCGATGGCATTTCACACATATAAACCGGAGGAAATAATTTTGAATACCCCTATATTAATTACTGTTTTAGTAATTTTACTTCTTTTCAGTGCGTTTTTTTCATCGACAGAAACCGCATTTACATCCTTGAACCGTACCCGTTTGAAGAGCTTGGCTGATGAAGGCAGTAAGAAAGCACGCCGCGTTTTGCGGATGTCTGAAAATTATGACCATCTCATCTCGGCTATTCTTGTCGGTAACAACATTGTCAATATTGCATCGGCATCACTTGCAACCATTTTGTTTGTCGAGAATTTCAATATGGGAACTGACAATGGGACTTTGTGGTCAACTGTCGTTACGACTGTTTTTGTGTTGATTTTCGGTGAGGTGTGTCCGAAGGCTCTTGCGAAAGAGCGACCTGAAAAATACGCAATGACAGTAGCACCTCTTTTGCGTCCCATTATCACGATTCTGATGCCCTTTTCTCTCTTTTTCGGACTGATTAAGCGCGGGCTTTCTCATTTCTTCAAGCATGAGGACGAGTGTGCCATCACCGAAAACGAGATACTGACCTTTGTTGAGGAAGCTGAACAGGAGGGCGGTATTGATGAGCAGGAAAGTGAGCTTATCAAGAGCGCAATTGAGTTTAATGAATTGAATGCCGAGGATATCCTCACGCCCCGCGTCGATGTTGTGGCGCTTCCGATAGATGCTCCCGCCGACGATGTGGAAGCTATGTTCGCGGAATGCGGATTTTCCCGCTTACCAATCTATGAGGATACCGTTGATAACATCATTGGTGTCTTGCATCAAAAAGACTTTTACAAGAATCCGCACAAGCCAATTACCGAGCTGATGCAAAAGCCGACCTTCATTGCACCGAACATGAAAATCGGTGACCTTTTGCGCTTACTGCAAGAGGAAAAGACGCATATGGCGGTGATTGCCGACGAATTTGGCGGTACACTCGGCATCGTCACGATGGAAGATATACTTGAAGAGCTTGTCGGTGATATCTGGGATGAGCACGATGAGGTTGTGGAAGAAATCACGCCGCTTGGAGATAATCTTTACCGTGTGCTTGGTACATCCGAGCTTGAGAATATGTTTGAATTCTTTGGCTTCGAGGATATTGAAAGCGAATCGACAACCGTCAGCGGTTGGGTGGTTTCCGCACTTGAAAAAATCCCCGAGGTCGGTGATTCCTTTGAGGCAGACAATTTGGCCGTCAAGGTTATCGAAACCGATTCCAGACGCGTTTTGGCTATAGAGGTTTCCGTTCTTGAGCCAAGCAAAAACGAAGAAGACGATACGGATGATAAATAAGCAAAAAAGGCACGGAATGCTCCGTGCCTTTTTTGCTTATAGGGAGGTATAAGGGGCTTCTGACAGACGAATAAAATATCCTTGTGCGTGCTGGCATACAGGACAATTCATCGGTGCTTCCTTGCCCTCGTGCACATGACCGCAGTTGAGGCACATCCATTTGATTGAAGAGTCTGATGCAAACAATTGTTGTCTTTCAGAGCGGTCGGCTGCAAGTCCGAAACGGTCACTGTGTGTCTTTTCAATGGCGGCAATCATGCGAAAGGACGCGGCAATTTGCAAGAAGCCCTCTTCCTCGGCTTTGTTTGCAAAGCCGGGGTAAATGACTTCGTATTCCTCGTTTTCATTGTGCTGTGCCGCGCGTAAAACCGCGGTGATTCCGTCATCCTTATCAATGGGATAGGCGGCATCAATGGTGATGTTTGTTCCCGCAAAGACCTTTAAGTGATTGTAAAAGATTTCGGCATGTTCTTTTTCTTGTCCTGCGGTAAAGGTAAACATATCGGCAATCACGGGTTGCCCTGCTTTTTTTGCAACGGAGGCGGCGAAGGTGTAGCGGTTCCGCGCTTGGCTTTCGCCCGCAAAGGCGCGCATCAGGTTGATTTTGGTTTGGCTGTCGGCAAATGCAATTGACATAGCTTTCTCCTTTTTGTATATTGGTTACAAGGATAGTTTTGCCTTCAAAATTTTCTTTAATTCATTATGATACAAAAAATGTGCGTGGATTCATTTTTTGCCGCTTTTTAGAATAAATATTAATGAAATATTTTGTGGTTTATCGTATCGTTTCTGAACAATTCCGCCATGCGTTTTCAGAGTTTTTTGAAAAAGACTTGAAAAAAAGGAAAAAGTATGCTATACTATGCTATATGTATTGATGGCATTTTCTTGTTGTATGGCAAGAACGGTTAACAAACAAAGAAAGGAACTCTTTGAAGGAAGAGGATAATCCATTATGGTCATTACAGGAACACTTTTCAGGGATATGTGCATTTCGGCGGCAAACGCCTTGGAAAACAATCAGGAAGAAATCAATAATTTGAATGTCTTTCCTGTGCCGGATGGAGATACCGGTATCAATATGAGCATGACGCTTCGTTCAGTACGGTCGGAATTAAGTGGCTTTGATGGCTCAATTTCGGATTGTGCAGAGCGTGTAGCGCGTGTTGTTCTTCGTGCCGCACGCGGAAATTCGGGTGTCATTCTGTCACTTTTCTTCCGCGGTCTTGCAAAGGAATTGCACGGTCTTGTTGAGGCGGATTCCATTCATATCGCGCGTGCGTTCAAAACAGGTGTTCATGAGGCATACCGTGCGGTTATGACACCGACCGAGGGTACGATTCTGACGGTCATGCGTGTTTGCGCCGATAAGGCAATTGACCGCGCTGAAACAGAATATGCAGGTAAGGTAGAGTCCCTGTTTGCATACATGGTGGTTGTTGCCATTGAAACTTTACAGACAACTCCCGAGCTTCTGCCTGCTCTGAAGCTTGCCAATGTTGTTGATGCGGGCGGTGCGGGCTTTGTCAAAATGATTGAGGGAATGCTGGTTGCATTGCAGGGCGCGCCGATTGCGCTGAAAAATGCCGCTACAAGTGAAGAAGGTGCTGCCTCTTCAAGCTTTGAGCATTTTGCAACCGAGGATATCAAATTTGCATATTGCACCGAGTGCATTGTCGAGAAGCGTCCGACCTTCGCCGGTGAGGGAACGGCAGAAGACTTCCGCCAGTTTATTATGGGCATTGGCGACAGCGTGGTATTTGTGGATGATGAAGAAATCATCAAGGTTCATGTTCATACCAATAACCCCGACAGCGTTCTTTCCAAGGCACTGAAATACGGCGACCTTGCAACTGTTAAAATCGAAAATATGCGCAAGCAGCACACGGAAATTCTTGAAAAGAATGCCGTACAGGCAGATGAGGCGCATGAGGATGCAGTTGCGCCCGAGAAGGAATACGGCTTTGTCACGGTGTGCATGGGTGACGGCATGAAGGGAATGTTTGAGGATTTGGGCGCTGACCGCATCGTTTTCGGCGGACAGACAATGAATCCAAGCATGGAGCAAATGCTGGATGCCATTCGCCATACACCTGCCAAAAATGTATTTGTATTGCCCAATAATAAGAATATTTACATGGTGTCCGAGCAGGCGGCAGCAGAGGTCGATGACCGCAAGGTTTATGTCCTTTCTACCCGTTCTGTACCCGAGGGAATTGCCGCTATGCTTGCTTTTGACAGCGAGATTCCGGCGGAGGATAACATCGCCGCTATGAACGAGGCAGTTGCGGGAGTGACCACACTTCAGATGACACGCGCGGTCCGCGAATTTTCATTTGAGGGCGAGAGCTTCCCCGAGGGCAAGGTTCTCGGACTTTGTAACGGAAAGATTTGTGCGGTTGACGATTGCCGCTTTGCTTGCATGAAAAAGATGCTTGAGCAGGTGGATTCCCCTACCTTCATCACGGCTTTTTATGGCGAAGAGGTCACGGAAGCCGATGCTCAAAAGATGGAAGAGCTGATTCGTACACAGGTTGGCGAGGATGTTGAGGTTTCCATGGTTTACGGCGCGCAGCCGCTCTATGATTTTGTTGTGTCGGTAGAATAATCACTGATGGAAAAGGGTGTCAAAGAACGAAAGAATGTTCTTTGACACCCTTTTTGTTTTTTCCTCGCACATACAGTCGAAATCTTTTGTTCACGGACGACGGTTTTCGCTTTCTTTTGCGCGTATGGTTGGTCTATAATGATACTGAATTGCATACTTACAAGCGAACAAGTAGGACGAAAAAATGAAAGGCTGTATATTTATGAGAAAATGTAAACTATTCATTGCGTTTGCGGGATTCTTCTTTGCTTGCATTCTGACAATGGGCTTTTGTACTGAAACATTGGCGGCGGAAAAACCGTTTGATTGGAGCTATCAAAACGGTGTGCTCACTATATCGGGCGAGGGCAGGATGCCTGATGTGGCAGAAGGGGAGAAGGCGCCCTGGAGCGAGTATGCCGATAAAGCGGTGGAAATTCACATAGAAAACGGTGTGACAAGCATTGGTGCGCGTGCCTTTTACGGCTTTTTTCGCGTCAAAAGCGTGACAATCCCCGACAGTGTCGCAGAAATCGGCGCTCATGCGTTCAGTCATTGCAGCGCGCTTTCTACGGTTGATTTTCCTGAATATCTTTCATCTATTGGAGAGGGTGCCTTTCGTTCCTGTACGGCGCTCAAAAGAGCTTCACTACCCGCATCTTGCAGAAAATTAGGCGCATATGCGTTTGCATCGTGTACCGCGCTCAAAGAAGTACATTTACCTGCCGTCTTAAAGGATATTGGTGGGTTTGCGTTTTTTGGTGCAAGCGCCTTGGAGAGCGTACAGCTTCCCGCAACGCTTAAAAGCATCCCTGAATCCTGCTTTCGCGGTTGCGTATCTCTGCGCGCGCTTTCCTTGCCGACACTTCTGACATCGATAGGTGATTATGCCTTTTTTGGTTGTTCTGCACTTGAAAGCTGTCAGCTTCCAAACGGTCTGACGGGAATCGGTGCGTATGGCTTTTCGGGTAGTGGGATTGGTTCTGTTCATTTTCCCGAAAGCGTGACAAGTATTGGCGTTCATGCCTTTTCGTCATGTCGTCAGCTTGTCAGCTTAACATTACCGTCTGGTCTGACAGCCATTGCAGATGGACTGTTTTATTCCTGCGAGAAGCTGTCCAAAATCGAACTGCCGAGCTGCTTGGAAACCATAGGAAAGGAGGCATTTTCCTATTGTCTTGCCTTGCAGGAGGTCACAATTCCATCGGGTGTACGCGCCATTGGCACACACGCCTTTGCATATGATACAGCGCTCAAAAAGGTCAATTTTTTTGCTGACAGCTGTCTGGTTGCAGGCGATTCCGCCTCGCCCGTCTTTCGTGGGTGCGTGGCGCTTACGGAGATGGTATTCGGCGAGAATGTCACTCTGGTGCCATCCTCACTTTGCTACGGGCTGACAGGGCTTTTGAAGGTCAGTATGGGGGCATCGGTGCGCGAAATCGGTTCATCGGCGTTTGAGGGGTGTACTGCCCTTGAGAGCATTTTTTTGCCCGAAGCACTGCAAAGAGTGGGGGCTTCTGCTTTTTACCGTTGCTTTGCTTTGAAGTCCTTGCTTGTGCCAAAAAATCTCTTGGCAGTCGGGAGATATGCTTTCTATACCGCAAGCGGCGGAAAGCTGTTTTTGCAGACCAAGGAAGAGGGAGAAGGGTTTGCTGACGGCTGGAAGGGAGATGCAGAGGCTTTGTATCTTGGAAGCTGGGCATTATGCGAGTTTTACGCGAGAGGGCAAGTGATTTCGGTGGTTTATGTGGAGCTTGGTGGCGAGCTGAACCAGCCAAATGTTCCAAGCTATGAATCAAAAAAAGGATATACTGCCTATTTTTCGGGCTGGGATCTGAACGGTGACGGTCAGGCAGATGCGTTGCCCTATCAGGTTTTTCAGTCCTTGCGCGCCGAGGCGCTTTTTCGTGAGTTGCCCAATCGTTATCAGTGTCGCTTCTTTGATGATGACGGAAGTTTGCTTGCCGAGTTTTCACTTTACTATGATAGCCCCGTTCTGTTGCCGAATCCCCCGACAAAAGAATCAGACGGTCAATATAAGTTTGCATTTTTGGGGTGGAGCGGTTATACAGAAGGAATGACGGTATCGGGAGATACAGATTTTACAGCACTTTATGAAGCTTCTTTGATTGACATTGAGGTGCCGACGGTGATTGGTATTGCGAGCGGCGAAAAATATTATGCTGACAGGAAAATCCGCATCACCGATGACGGACGGCTTGTGTCGGTGACACTTGACGGCAAGCCGTGTACGATTCAAAACGGTATGGCGGTATTGACACTTTCAGCAGATGGGAAGAGTCATACGCTTGTCGCCTATGACGAGGCGGGGCGCGAGGTTGTGCTTGAAGTCGAGGGTGTGAGCATCTCTTCTATTGTCAGTGCCATGATGAGAGGGGAAATGGCAACGGTCGGGCAGGAAGCGACAATTATGCAGGCACTTGACGAAATTGACAGTCTTCTTTCAATCAGTGAGGTTGGTGAGAACGACCGCTTGCTTTTAACAGAACGGAAAAATGAAATATTACAGGCATATCGGTTGTCGGCTATCAAAAATGCCTTTGTATTTGAGAGAGATGACAGTCAGATGATTGACAGAGAAAGGCTTCTCTTGGGCTTGCAGGTGCTTTTTGATGAAGAGGAGGTCGAGTGGCTCCTGCACGGTGGAAGCGTGCTTTTTACTGCCTCGGCTACACGCATTGCAAATGGCGAATTAAATGCAAACTTTTCTTCACTTGCAAAGGCACAGGACAAAGTAACAGACGGAGGCTTCTTCATAGAGGTCATATGCACAATTACCGATAAGGACGGTCATGCGTCAAATACATTTGCGTGCGATCTGAGCGGTATTCAATGTTACCTGCGACTGTCTCCAAAGCAGATGAAGCAGGGGGGATCTGTTCTTGCTTTAAGGAACGGTGAATTTGAGGTTTTGACACCTGCGGATGATGGCAGTCTGTCGCTTTCTCTCGGGGAAGGGGCATCTTTTGCATTGCTATATGACAAGGAAGAGGGGATTGGCTGGCGTGTGCTTCTGGTTGTGGTAATTCTTGTGTCGCTCATTACCTCGGTTTCGCTTGGAATTTCAGCAAGATTATGGGCGAAGAGGCGAGTGAAAACGGTTACGGAGGAAAATACGGGACTGACATTTGAAGAGCTTTTATGTGAGGCAAAGAAAGAGCAAAGCCCGAATCATGCTCAAGAAAATGAGGATGATGGGGATGACGGCCTTTCGGGCGAGGGGATTGAGTTAGAAGAAAAGCCTGATTTGGACGAGGATGATGAGCCTTCAAATGAATAAGTGAATGCGTAAGACAGGGCTATCGGCTTGTTGCCGATAGCCCTGTTTTCTATGCCGCCTGTCACCATTCGTTACAATTCGGAATATGCTGATTAATAAATCTCACTGTGCATTTTGGAGGATTTTTTAGCATGGATTTGGAAGATTTCATGCCTTTGTGCGCGCTCTCTGTTGGCGAGTGCGGGAGGGTAGAAAGGCTTTTGACAGATGGGGCGATGCGCCGCCGTCTTTTAGATATAGGGCTTACAGAAGGAACTGCGGTCAAATGTGTGGGAAGAAGCCCAGGCGGAGATCCTGCCGCTTATCTGATTCGCGGTGCGGTTATTGCCATTCGGGATAAGGATGCGTCTACCGTCCTTTTGCAAGGAGGGGCATCATGCAGAAAAAGGGGTTAATCAAGGAGAAAAAAACAATTGCCTTTGCGGGCAATCCGAATGTTGGAAAAAGCACGCTTTTTAATGCGCTGACGGGAATGCATCAGCATACAGGCAACTGGACGGGCAAGACGGTTGGGTTAGCGGTGGGGGAGAGCGAGAAATATCGGTTCGTTGACCTGCCGGGTACTTATTCATTGCTTGCACATTCCGAGGAGGAGGCGGTGGCAAGGGATTTTCTCCTGTTTCAAAAGCCCGATGCCGTTGTGGTGGTAGCCGATGCGACCTGCCTTCTGCGTAACTTGAATCTTGTTATACAGACGGCGGAGCTTTGTCCGCGCGTTATACTTTGTGTCAATTTGATGGATGAGGCAAAGAAGAAGGGGATTACTCTTGATCTTGGTGCCATCTCGTGCCGGCTGGGCATATCTGTTGTTGGCCTGTCAGCAAGAAAGAAAAATGCCGCCAAGCTTCTCACAGGTGCGCTCGACACACTTTTTTCAAAGAGCGAGGAGAGCTATACACACCGAATTGTCTATCCGAGTGCAATTGAAGAGGCAATCAATTTGGTGGAGCCGACGGTGGCACGCCTCATGAAAGAGACATCGGGGCAGGAGGGGACTCCTGTCAGCCGCTTTATTGCCGCGCGACTTTTGGAGGGGGACGAGAGCCTTTATTCATCACTTGCGGAACGCTTTGGAACGGATTTTTTTCTGGATACGGATCTTTGTGATGCGCTTGAAGTGGCACAACAGGTGCTTGAAAGTCACGCAATTGGTCGGGCGGAATTTGCAGATATGACGGTGTCTTCCATTGTTCGCGAGGCGGAAGAGGTTGTGAAGGGGGCGGTTTTGTGTCCCGAAAGCTCGGGGGACAGGGACAGGCGCATGGATGCCTTTTTGACAGGGAAGGTGTGGGGATTTTTGTCCATGCTTGCTCTGCTTGCGTTGGTTTTTTGGTTAACAGTTGTTGGCGCAAATTACTTTTCCTCATTTCTTTCGGATTTGCTTTTTCGGTTAGAGGACTATCTGTTTCGGGGTTTGAAGGCACTTTCTTTGCCCTTGCCGCTGCGTGATTTTCTGATTTTTGGCTGCTACCGTGTGACTGCATGGATAGTTTCGGTCATGCTACCGCCGATGGCTATTTTCTTCCCTTTGTTTACATTGCTTGAGGATGCAGGCTACCTTCCGCGTATAGCGTATAATCTTGATGCGCCCTTTCGGTGCTGTCATGCTTGCGGCAAGCAGGCACTGACGATGTGTATGGGCTTTGGATGCAATGCGGTGGGTGTGACTGGCTGTCGCATTATTGATTCGCCGCGTGAACGCCTGCTTGCCATTCTGACCAATCAGTTTGTCCCCTGTAACGGTAGGTTTCCTGCGCTCGTTGCAGTGCTGACTATGTTTTGTGCTGTGGGGATTGACGGTGCAGCGGGGAGCTTTGTGGTTGCCCTGATGCTTGCGGGGTTGATTGTGGGGGGAATTCTTCTAACCTTTCTGACAACGAGATTTCTATCGGCTACATTTTTGCGTGGGGCACCGTCCTCCTTTGTTCTTGAATTACCGCCCTACCGTCGACCTGAAATCGGGCGAGTCATTGTTCGTTCGGTTTTTGACCGTACAGTTTTTGTGCTTGGGCGTGCTGTTGCGGTTGCTGTGCCTGCGGGTGCGTTGCTCTTTTTGCTTGCCAACCTGACGGTTGGCGGAGAGAGTCTGCTCGCCTATGCGGCGAATGCACTTGAGCCTTTCGGACGACTGATGGGAGTGGATGGCGTTATATTACTTGCATTTATTCTCGGTGCGCCTGCTAATGAAATTGTCTTGCCGATTATGATTATGGCATATACGGCGGAAGGGAAGCTTGCATCGCTTGGCGGCACAGAGGAGATGCACGCGCTTTTGACAGCGGCAGGATGGACATGGCAAACGGCAATTTCGGTGCTTGTGCTTTTCATCTGTCATTTTCCGTGCACAACGACGCTTTTGACAATCAAAAAGGAAACGGGCTCATGGAAATGGACAGCGCTTGCTGCTGCGCTTCCGACGGTGGTAGGAATCATGATTTGTATGGCTTTGACTGCTCTTTTTCGAGCAGTTTGAAAAATGCCGCGCCGAATTGTTTTTGGCGTGGCATTTTTGATGGCAGATACCTGCTATCTCATCAGCAAAAAAATCATCAATTTTTTTTGAAAAAGGTGTTGACAAAATGATTTTGGCGTGTTATAATATACAAGCGCTTAAAGCGTAGGAAGTTCATATGGCGGAATAGCTCAGTTGGCTAGAGCATTCGGTTCATACCCGACAGGTCGTTGGTTCAAGTCCGACTTCCGCTACCAGGCCCGTTGGTCAAGAGGTTAAGACACGGCCCTTTCACGGCTGTAACATGGGTTCGATTCCCGTACGGGTCACCAAATTGGACAAGACGAACACACAAAGATAGTTTGCCCTGGTGTTGCTATCACCGTTGTAGGCACAGTCTTTGCCCTCTCGTTTTGTCTGCACAATGAATAACAAAAAAGACTATCGTCTTACTGCGATAGTCTTTTTTGTTATTCCACCGATTATTTTGCGTTTCTATTTTCATTTTCATAACGCATTTCGTTATTTTCTAACAAAACCAAGCGAAAACGATAAAAAACTGTTAGAATTTAACGAAAGGAGCATGGTTATGATTAGAATTCTCTTGTCTAAGAAGCTGGGCGAGCTTCGTTGGACCCAAGCAGACCTTGCTCGCGCTACCGGGATAAGACCAACTACAATAAATGAGATCTATCACGAGATTGCGGAGCGAGTTAACCTGGAACACCTCGATCTGATATGCGAGGCCCTTGACTGCGAGCTATCTGAAATCATTATCAGAGTACCCGACCATTACCCCAAGACCAAAACTCGTACGGGCGCACCAATACATAAATATGACGATTGACTATGTTCCAATCCCCCGAACTGCTCTTTGCGGCTCGGGGGATTTTCCTTTTATATTTCTTCTCCTGTTTCGCGGTCGATGAATTTAATAACCAAGTCCGCACCGAGCGCATCTGCGATCTTGCGCAGCTCGCTCTCCTTGAAATCGTCGCGTTTCATTTTGTTATTCAAGTTCTGCGGAGTATCGCCCATTCTTGCCGCCAAGTCCCTCTCGGAGAGGTTTCCACGCTTTACACGCATAATTCTGATTTTGGTAGAAAAAATTGGACTTTATAGTGTATACGAATTAAGTGAAAAGGAGTGCAAGGAAAACTTCCGCGAATATCCTACGCTCGCCTGCTGGCTTAGCACACATCACGAGGACATCGGGAATATGAACCTCACAGAGAATGAGTCCGAGACTATTGAGGAAATGAAAGAGTGGTGCGAGGAATACAGTAGATAACCCTCGCAGAGCCCCGAAAAACGCGTTGCAACACGCGAGAGGGACGAGCGAACACAGATAACGGCATAAAAGAAAAAATCCCCTTGACGAGCGTTGTGCTTGCCAAGGGGATTTCTTTAATATGAGGTTACTTTGTATCGGTTGAGCCGCCTGTGTCGGTAGGTGCAGTAGATGTAGTATTTACCTTCGACAGATCCTCGCCGTTCTCGGCTGCTTTAAGCAACTGCTTGAATACCTGATTGGTACCTGTTGCCGCGAGTCCGGACACAGCTCCCGAGATAATTGCCGCGGTAAGCGTTGCCGCGCCAATGAATTCGGGAAAGATGAAGAACATCGCCGCCGCGAGAAGTGCGCCGAGGATGCAGGAGATCAACGGATAGAATTTGCTGTTGATCTTGGTGGTCTTGATCGCGGTGATTGCAATGTAGCAAATAACCACGATTACGGGGATTGCTGAATAGTTCAACATTTGGGGTTACCTCTTTTCTTTTTTGGTATTTATAATCAGCGTTGCGCACCCGCTAATTATCATTTGGTTTCGTGTTCTATGATGGTGAGCTTGTTCATTGCCGGCTGAACTTCGGAGTGCATATATCCGTCGCCGCCGTTCTCTTCGTATTCTTTGAAGAGTTCCCAAAATGCGTCTGCTTCCATCCTCGTCCACGATTGCGTGGGATTGGTTTCGGTATTGGTATAATACCTGTAATTCTGCAAGAGCCTGTCGCGGATCTTATTTCGCTCACGGCGCTTGGTGTCCTCTTCCATTTTTTCAATGCGCTTGGTGAGTGCCTGGATATCCTTTCTGACCGCGCAGTTTTCGTCTTCAAGCTCGTGTTGGATCTGAATACTTTGCTTGCGGTATTCGGGATATTTCCGTACGGCCGTTAAAGCCTCCTGCAACTGTTCATCGCGGAGCTTATCCGCGTCGTGTTTTTTGATAAGATAATCTTTGACCTTGCGATAAATCAAGACCAAGAATACTATCGCCGCTATAAAAATAGCAACATCAAGAACTGTGATGTTGCCAAAAGTATCAATGAATGACTGCCAAGTTATCAACTCTGCACCTCCGATATTGTATTGTCGCGTCCTTTGCAATAAAAAAGCCGCGGTTTTCACCGTGGCTCTAACGCCCGATCAGATGTCGGGGCGTGATATTGAATTTTCTTCGGCATAGTGCCGTACCAACACAAAGTCGTCCAGCACTTTATTCCGCAGGGCATCACAATCGCAATGCTTCATATGTCCGAGATAGCTCGTTATAACGCTGAGAGCATAATCGAGTGAGATTTCGCCTGTTGAGTAGTGATCCATATAACTGCGCCGACCAAGAGCAGTATGATGCCGACGAAGAGTTCCGCTGCGATTGTATTTCCGTCCATCTTTGTACCTCTCTTTTATGTTGATCTGCGCAACCGTTTAAGGTTGCGTTTCAAAAAAGCAACCTGTTTTGGTTGCGCTTTTTCGTGTTGAGTGGCTATTACTCAACCGTTACTTCGAGATCGGCAAGGATATCTTCGACCTGCTTTCTAATAAGAGCGGGTACCTGATCAAGAGTTTTCTTGCCCTTAACAATCAGCGTAGCATATACAACTGCCATCGTTGCTACCTCCTTTCTCAACAGGATAGATAAAAGAAAGAATCGAAGGCTACTCATGAGCCCTCAACCCCTTGCTCTTCCAAAATTGCAAGCACATTTTCGCGAAGCGCCTGCGGAACATCTTCAATTCTCTTTCGACCCTTGCGGATCAGTTCTGCATAAACCTTTTCCATAGATTAACCTCCCAATGCAAGTTCATATACATCACAAAGAGCCATCTGTGTATCGGTGAGCTGAAGTTCCAGGCTTTCAACCTTGCCGTTCAACTCCACCTTTTCCTGTGCGAGTCTCGTTACCTGCTGCAACAGATCAGGAATTGTTTTCTGTTCAGCCTCCGCCAATTTCGCCTGAGCGAGATAGCCGTCATAGCTATTTAGAATGTCAAAGGAAAGGCTATCACAAGAATTGGCAATGGTAGATAAAGCAGACATTGAAGCTTCTGGGGTTGACGTTCATCGTCTTGAATCCGTTTCAAACGGTCTTGTTCCGATTTCTTTGTCAGAAGCTTGTGAGATTGCGGATGAACTTGGAGCATCTTTGGATCAAATGACAGGACTTAATTCTGCGGATAGTAAAACCATTGATTTTCTAAATCTATTTACTCAGTTAACCCTTGAACAGCAAAAGATGCTGATAGCACAAATGAAAGGACTTTTGTCCGAATAAAAAGGAGAGAATATGGCACTTATTAAATGTCCCGAATGCACAAGAGAAATATCAACGACCGCTACCTCCTGCCCGCATTGTGGGTATGTGATGAACACCTACGAAAACGAACCCTTTGAGAAAAAAGTGTGTACTCTTTCAGTTCCTACTTTGGCGGCAGAGGATAAGAAAAAAGCCAACGGAGAATTGATAGGCGGTATTGCTTGTATTGCCGTAGGAATTCCGTTGGTCGCAGTTTTTGTCGGTGTGATTTTTATAATCGTTGGATTTTGGTGCTTTATGCAGTACTTCAAATTCAAGCGTTTATCGCAAATAGGAAATTGCCCCTATTGCAATACTGAATTAAAAGTTTACGCGGGAAACAGAGCGTTTGTTTGCCCTGTTTGTAACAACGCAGGCGAGCAAACAGACACCACTTTGGAAAGCACGCATTGAAAAAATCCACCGCCATAAATGACGGTGGACGGAGTATCATTGCTTATCAAGCATTTTTCGCAACACTTCTATAATAGCATCCTGTATATCCGGTTTTAGCCGCGAGAAAAGATCGGCAGCCTCGGTCAAGTCCACACTGGTCTGATCGTCTGTCTTCTGCTCCAAGTATGTAGTTTTCTTTTCTTCCATAATTGCCTTGCTCCTTTCGTAGAGTTGCTGCCGGCAGTATAACCATTATAACACATTTGCGACTATTTGTCACGGATATGTGATTTTATAACATTCGCTTGATATTGACAAGAAAATACATTATAATTTATAATTGGGGTACTATGAAAAAATCTCTTTCAGCTTTATTCGTCGTACTCTCCGTTTTTTCAACAAATTTTTTTACAAGAAAGGTAAGTTCAACTATGTATTTAATAGTCCTGTTTGTATTAGCTGTTGCGGTTGCTATATATCTGATAGCGTTAAATAACAAAAGACAAAGAGTTACCGAGGACGCGACCGAGCGTGATACCGAGCTAAAAGCATTCAATAAAAAATCCTTTTTAATTATAGTGGGGGTTCTCACACTTGTTATCTTGATTTGTATTTTTCTTGACACAAACAAACCTGTCAATTTCAAAAAAGACTTTTCAGAATACCAATACGAGTATTGGTGTGATATCGCGGACGATAATAGCTATTTGAAGATAGACACCAACCCAAGCAACAGGGACCATTTTTACTACACAGAAGCCGCCGATGCGATACAAGACATAAATAGAGAGCTTGGCTTTTCAAGTGCTTTATATCAGAAGATGATTGAAACACGCGCATTAGATGGGCGGCAATACGATGAAAATGATAGAGTAAAGGTGAGTTGGACTTATCACCCGGACGAGGGGCTCGTCGTAACATACGAAAAGAAAAACTAATAAGGAGGCGAGCTTGTGGCACGCAAACCGATAAACACACCCGAAGCCACGGGCGTCATATACGCTCGCTTTTCGTCGCACAATCAGCGTGAGGAAAGTATAGAGCAGCAGGTCGCCGAGTGCAAGGCTTTTGCCGCCCTCTCGGGCATCAAGATCGTTGGCGTTTACTCTGATAGCGCAAAGACCGGCAGAACTGACCGTAGACCGCAATTTCAGAAGTTGCAACGCGAGGCACAGAAGGGCGGCTTCAATTACATTATCGCATACAAATCCAACCGTATAGCGCGAAATATCCTCAATGCGCTTATGTTTGAAAACGAGATGGAAAAGCTCGGCATCAAGGTTGTATATGCAAAGGAAGAGTTCGGCAACAATGCCGCAGGGCGCTTCGCTCTCCGCACGATGATGAACGTAAACCAATTCTTCTCGGAGAATATGGCAGAGGACATCAAGCGCAACCAAGCCGACAACGCTCTGAACTGCCGCGCCAACGGACCCGCGCCGTACGGCTACAAGACGGGAGAGGACGGCAAGTTTGCCATAGACGAAACGCGAGCTCCCATTGTGCAGGAGATATTCAATCGCATTGCCAACGGTGAGAAGTTCGTGGAAATCAGCGAGGACCTGAACAGACGCGGCATCAAGACCAAGAACGGAAACGAATGGGGGAAAAGCTCTTTCTTTACCATTCTCCATAACGAGCGCTACACAGGCGTTTATATATTCAATGACGTGCGCATTGAGGGCGGTATGCCTGTAATCATAGAAAGGAGCCTGTTTGACCGGGTACAAAGGATTATGAAAACAAAGAAAAACCCACAGGGGCGCAAGAGAGCCGACGACGGCATCTACCTTTTGACAGGCAAGCTGTTCTGCGGAAAATGCAAATCCCATATGATAGGAATGTCGGGAACGAGCAAGAACGGCGACAGCCACTATTACTATATTTGTAACGAAAAGCGCACCAACGGAACGTGCAACAAAAAAGCCATTCGACGCGACTTTTTAGAGGGTGAGATTGCAAAAGCAATCCGTCAGTATATCCTCCAACCGAATGTGATGGAGTGGATCGTGCAGCAGGTGCTCGACTTCCAAAAGGGCGACGTCAGACAGACCGAGATTGCCAATCTGATGGAACGGCAAAAGGAGGTCAAAAAGGCAATAGCGAATGTTATGCTTGCCATAGACCAAGGCATTATCACCGCTTCCACCAAAGAGCACTTGCAGGATTTGGAGTCTGAACGAGCGCAGCTCGACGCTCGTATCTTGGTAGCTCAGGCAGAAGCAGGCAAGGCGGTCACAAGAGAGTCCTTGCTCGCGTACTTGGAGCATTTCAGAGCCGCGAACGTAGAGGACAAGGACTGCCAAAAGGAATTGTTCGACACCTTTGTAAAGGCTGTGTACCTTTACGACGACCACATCACGCTTACCTTTGATATAAATGACGGTACTACCGAGGACGTAGAAATTAGTATGGACGACGTGGAGCAGAGTTTATGTGAGAATGTTCGCTTAAACTCTGTTGTGGGTCACCATAGAAAATGGACACCAATCACGGTGTCCATTTTTCTATTCTATGGTGGCCCGTACGCTTTCGAACCCACTCGCGCGAACGGAAAGCTAGTGTTTAAGTCG
>JAZRPF010000042.1:0-29175 GCA_045649045.1 Eubacteriales bacterium | reverse complement strand
TCATTTACAAATGTTGCATTTGGCTTACAAAACTTGCATTTCATTTACAAATCGTGCATTTGAAATTACAAACTTGCGTTTCGCCTACAATTGTTGCACCTTGTTTTACAAATGCGACATTTCGTTTTGCTATTAAGCATTCTTTGTTTTCCAAGCTCATTATATCATGTGTTTCAACAAATTTATATATATTTTTTTGCATAAAATATTGTAATTACTGCAAAAGTATGTTAATATAATTATAGTCATGAAAGGAATAATCGATATGCAAGAATTCTTTGAATACTATTTTGATTTTGATGGATTGCAGAGTAAATATGCCAGATCGTTACCCTCGGTTTCGGGTGATGAGTTTCACAATTATTATGAATTTGTTTTTTTCCTTGGTGGCAAGGCGCGTTTTATATCGAAAAATATTCAAGAAGAGTTAAAAATCGGTTCAGTGATTTATGTTCCAAAAAACTCTTTCCACCAATTTGTTGTTAATGACTGTGATTATACAAGATTTATTTTGAAATTTCGTGAGCATGGTGAATTCGCCAATATTCTCCAATCTCTTGATTCGGAGCCTCTTATGATAGAAGAGCCAAGTGGGACTATTCGTTTTTTGGCAGACGGTCTTGTTAATTTGAAAAAAGACTGTATAATTGCCGAAGAAGCGGAACTTTACTTATATTCGGTCATAGTGCAGCTTCTTTTTGAATTTCGGAAACAGAAAGGCAAAGCTGATACAATCAATTTGCACATTTCTGAAATGGTACATGATGCGCTTTTGCTTATTGACAGAATATATATGTTGTCCGGTATTACGGTCAAGGAAATCGCAAATAAACTTCATACTTCTGAATCTTTACTTTCGCACAAATTCCGCACGGAAACAAACATTTCTGTATACAAATACTTAACGAAAAAGAGATTAGCAACTGCAAGGGCGCTTATCGAGTCTGGTGTTAATATCACCACAGCTGCTAAAGAGAGTGGATTTTCGGATTACTCATGCTTTTACAGATTATATAAAAAACATTACGGTTGTGTCCCATCTGTGAGCAAAGAATAAAACAAGAATAAAACCTCGCCCGAAATTTCGGGCGAGGTTCTTTTTACGGAAGCAATGAATATCGCGTTTTTAGAAAAATGAGAAAACGGCGTTACTTATGCTCACCTGTTGGCTTCAATTCAGTAGAATGCATTTCGCATAATGCATTCTGCATGAAATTAGCCGTTGTTCTTAATATCGTTCTCGTACTTCTCAATCATCTTCTTCACCATCTGACCGCCGACAGAGCCTGCCTGACGGGAGGTGAGGTCACCATTGTAACCCTGCTTGAGATTTACGCCCACTTCGCTTGCGGCTTCCATCTTGAACTTATCCATAGCAGCCTGTGCTTCGGGAACGACAACCTTATTTCTTGCCATTTTGAGTGTTCTCCTGTTTTACAATCTATCTATATCATCGAGCCAGCGCGCGCGGCAGAACCAAACGGTTTTTTGTCACGCTCGTGTCTCTGCTACTATTGTGTGCAAAGGTGATATAGTTATCACCGAAAAATTGTGGAAATTTTTGAAGAAAAAAGGGACGAAAAAGAGGAGGGCGCTTTTTTGAGCGCCGTGAAATGTGTACATTATTATTATATATAAGGGCAATTGTCATGCAAAAAATCATGAAAAAGCCAAAAATTCAAAAAAATTCAAAAGATTTCCGAAAAAGCCTTGACAAATCGTGAGGTATATGCTAAAATTATAAACTGCATTATAATTGCTTGTCCTGCGCCTAATGGCATTTTTATGAAATAAAGCGGGGACAATGCGCGGAAAAACAAAGAATGGAGTGGTATCGACATGCATTTGAAACCAACAAAGCTCGGCAAGACAACGAGAATGAGTTTCTCCAAGCTTGAAGAAGCCCTTGAAATGCCGAATTTGATTGAGGTGCAGAAGAAGTCATTTGAGTGGTTTCTGGAGAAAGGACTGATTGAGGTTCTTCGCGATGTGTCACCTGTCACCGATTTTTCAGGCAAGCTGACGGTTGAATTCGTCGATTTTTCAATTGACGATAAGCCGAGGTATCCGATTGAAGAGTGCAAGGACAAGGATGTCACCTATGACTCGCCTCTTCGCGTGACTGTTCGGATTACCAATAAGGAAAACGGTGAAGTCAAGCAATCGGAAATCTATATGTGCAACTTCCCCCGCATGACCGAGAACGGAACCTTTGTCATCAACGGTGCCGAGCGTGTCATTGTGTCACAGCTTGTTCGCTCGCCCGGTATCTATTATTCTTCAACTGTTGATAAGCAGGGTAAGCACAGCTATGCCAATACAGTGATTCCTTATCGCGGTGCGTGGCTTGAATATGAAACCGATGCAAATGATGTTTTCTATGTCAAAATTGACAAGAATAAAAAGGTGCCGATTACCACGCTGATTCGCGCACTTGGTGTTGGTGCGGATGCTACGGGAACCGATGCGGATATTCTGTCGGTCTTTGGTGAGGAGGAGATTCTTCTCGCGACCTTTGGCAAGGATGTTTGTCAGCGCGAGGCAGAGGCGAATAATACCACTCTGCGCGATGAGGCACTGAAGGAAATTTACCGCAAGCTGCATCCGGGTGACCCGCCTCTTGTCGAAACGGCGATGTCACTCATTAACAATCTTTTCTTTGATTCCAAGAGATACGATTTACAGCCTGTCGGTCGCTATAAATTTGACAAGAAGCTTTCTCTTGCAGACAGAGTGCGTGGCACCGTGCTTGCACGCCCCGTCATCTGCCGTCATACAGGCGAGGTTCTTGCAGAGGAGGGTGCAACTGTTACCCGCGAGCTTGCAGAGAGAATCGAGCATAGCGCGGCAAACGAGGCATATGTCCGTACCGAGAGTGGCAAAGAGGTCAAGGTGTTCGCAAATGACACCGTCTATCCTGCCGATATCATCGGTCTTGATTTGCATGAGCTTGGTGTGCAGGGTAAGGTTCGTTATACCGTTCTTGCCGAAATGCTTGCAGAGGTCGGTGGCGATATGGACGCTCTTCTTGAGCTTGTGCCCGCACGCATGGATGAGCTTTGCCCCAAGCATATTACAAAGGATGACATCTTCTCATCCATTAACTATCTCCTGGCACTTTCTCACGGCATTGGTACTGTCGATGACATTGACCATCTTGGTAACCGCCGTCTCCGTTGTGTTGGTGAGCTTTTGCAAAACCAGTTCCGCATCGGTATGACACGCATGGAGAAAAACATCAGAGAGCGTATGTCTCTCTCCGGTAACGAGGAGATTACACCGCAATCCTTGATTAACACCCGTCCTGTTGCGACAGCCATCCGTGAGTTCTTTGGCTCATCACCGCTTTCGCAGTTCATGGACCAGAATAACCCCTTGGCAGAGCTGACGCACAAGCGCCGTCTGTCCGCACTCGGCCCCGGCGGTCTTTCCCGTGACCGTGCTTCCTTTGAGGTGCGCGATGTTCACTATACGCACTACGGAAGAATGTGTCCGATTGAGACACCTGAAGGCCCGAATATCGGTCTTATTTCCTATCTTGCGTCCTATGCCCGCATCAGCGATTATGGATTCCTTGAGGCTCCCTATCGCCGTGTTGACAAGGAAACAGGCTGTGTGACCAACGATATTGTCTACATGACCGCAGATGTCGAGGACAATTATATCATCGCACAGGCAAATGAGCCGCTTGACGAGAACGGTTGCTTTGTCAACCGCCGTGTCATTGCCCGCGATAAGACAGAAATTGTCGAGGTTGACCGTGAGATGATTGATTTCATGGATGCCTCGCCGAAAATGGTCGTATCGGTTGCAACGGCAATGATTCCGTTCCTTGAAAACGATGACAATACCCGTGCGCTGATGGGCTCGAACATGCAGAAGCAGGCTGTGCCGCTGATGATGACCGAATCCCCGATAGTTGCGACAGGTATGGAATACAAGGCCGCTGTCGATTCGGGTGCCGTTGTGGTGGCGAAGAGCGCAGGTGTTGTTGAGCGTGTTTCCTCCGACTCGGTGACAATTCTGACTGATGACGGCCGCAAGGATACCTATCATCTGATTAAATTCAAGCGTTCAAACCAGGGTACCTGTGTCAACCAGCGCCCGATTGTTGCCGTTGGCGATAAAATCATCAAGGGACAGGTCATTGCAGACGGTCCTGCGACCAGCAACGGTGAGATTTCTCTTGGTAAAAATGCCCTGATTGGCTTTATGACATGGGAGGGCTATAACTACGAGGATGCTGTTCTTCTGAATGAGCGCCTTGTCCGTGATGATATTTATACCTCCATTCATATTGAAGAATATACGGTTGAAGCCCGCGACACGAAGCTTGGCCCGCAAGAGATTACGCGCGAGATTCCGAACGCAGGCGAGGATGCTCTTAAAGACCTTGATGAGAACGGTATCGTCCGTATCGGTACTGAGGTGCATCCGGGTGATATTCTTGTCGGTAAGGTTACCCCAAAGGGTGAGACCGAGCTGACACCCGAAGAGCGCCTTTTGCGTGCAATTTTCGGCGAAAAATCCCGTGAGGTCAAGGATTCGTCCAAGCGCCTCAGCCCCGGTGAATCCGGTGTCGTTGTGGATGTCAAGGTCTATGACCTTAACAACTTTGAGGACCTTTCGCCCGGTGTCAGCAAGTGCGTGCGCGTTTATGTTGCACAGAAGCGTAAAATTTCTGTCGGTGACAAGATGGCAGGCCGTCACGGTAACAAGGGTGTCGTTTCCCGCATTTTGCCGCCTGAGGATATGCCTTTCCTTGCAGACGGTACGCCGCTTGATATCGTTTTGAATCCGCTTGGCGTTCCTTCCCGAATGAATATCGGTCAGGTGCTTGAGGTCCACCTCGGTATTGCCGCAAAGAAGCTGGGCTATAAGATTATGACACCTGTTTTTGACGGTGCAACCGAAAAGGATATTTCCGAATGTCTTGCTGAGGCGGGTATGCGTCCTGATGCAAAGAGCATTTTGTACGATGGCCGTACAGGTGAGCCGTTTGATAACCCTGTCACCGTCGGTTATATGTACTATCTGAAGCTTCACCATCTGGTTGACGATAAGATTCATGCCCGTTCGAACGGTCCGTACTCACTTGTGACACAGCAGCCTCTCGGCGGTAAAGCCCAGTTTGGCGGACAGCGTTTCGGAGAAATGGAAGTCTGGGCGCTTGAGGCATACGGTGCCGCTTATACGCTGCAGGAAATCCTCACCGTCAAGAGTGACGATATCACCGGTCGTACCAAGACCTTTGAGGCAATTGTCAAGGGCGAGAATATTCCGATGCCGGGCATTCCCGAATCCTTTAAGGTGCTTGTGAAGGAATTGCAGTCTTTGGCACTTGATGTACGCGTTCTTGATAAGAACGGAGAGGAAATTGAGCTTTCTGTTCTGTCGGGCGAGGAAAATATCGTTGTGCCACCGACAATTGAAGCTGTGGAAGATGCCATTGACGCAGGCGTGAATGATGAGGATGCGGATTTTGATGATGACTTTGACGAAGAAGTATCCGACGAGGATTTTGAAGAGGATTACGACGACGAATTTGACGATGAGGTCTATGACGAATCCTTTGATGAGGAATCCGAAGAAAACTAATCACAGCGCCACATTTTTGACGAGAGGGAAGGGCCAAATAGGCTCAAGGATAGATTTTTATGGAAAATAATACATTTGATTCTATTCGCATTGGTCTTGCATCGCCCGAGATGATCCGCAGCTGGTCCTGCGGAGAGGTCACAAAGGCGGAGACCATCAACTATAGAACGCAAAAGCCCGAACGCGATGGCTTGTTCTGCGAAAAAATCTTCGGTCCAATGAAGGACATGGAGTGCCAGTGCGGAAAATACAAGCGTATCCGTTACAAAGGTCAGATTTGTGACCGCTGTCATGTTCTCGTGACCACCAAAAAGGTGCGCCGTGAGAGAATGGGACATATCGAGCTTGCCGCACCGGTGTCGCACATCTGGTATTTCCGTGCAACACCGTCCCGTATGGGACTCTTGCTTGACATGACACCTCGTAATCTGGAGAGTGTTCTGTATTTTGCAAGCTATGTTGTCATTGATCCGGGCGAAACCCCGCTTGCAAAGAAGCAGGTTTTGACCGATAGCGAATACCGTGCTTATTATGAAAAGTACGAAAATGACTTCCGTGCCGGCATGGGCGCGGAGGCAATTCGCGAGCTTCTTCGTGAAATTGACATTCCTGCATTGTCTGAAGAATTGAAAACAGAGCTTCAATCGACAAGCGGTCAGAAGAAAATCCGTCTGATTAAGAGACTTGAGGTAGTTGAAGCATTCCGCAAGTCGAATAACAAGCCCGAATGGATGATTCTTGAAACCATCCCTGTCATTCCGCCCGATTTGCGCCCGATGGTGCTTCTGGACGGCGGCCGTTATGCGACAAGTGACCTGAACGAGCTTTATCGCCGTGTCATCAACCGTAATAACCGCCTGAAGAAGATGATTGAGATGAATTCTCCCGAAATCATCATTCGTAATGAGAAGCGTATGCTTCAGGAATTTGTTGATGCCCTGATTGACAACGGCCGTCGCGGCAAGGCTGTCACAGGCCCCAGCAACAGAGAGCTGAAATCACTTTCCGATGTTCTGCGCGGTAAGCAGGGACGCTTCCGTCAGAACCTGCTTGGTAAGCGTGTTGACTATTCCGGCCGTTCTGTTATCGTTGTCGGACCCGAACTGAAAATTTATCAGTGCGGTCTGCCGAAGGAAATGGCACTTGAGTTATTCAAGCCCTTTGTCATGCAGCGCTTGATTGAGTTGCAGAAGGCAGGCAGTGTGAAGGAAGCCAAGAAGAAGGTTGAGAAGGTTTATCCTGAGGTTTGGGACGCGCTTGCATTTGTCATTCGTGAGCATCCTGTTCTTCTGAACCGTGCGCCGACACTGCACCGTCTGTCTATTCAGGCATTCGAGCCTATTTTGGTCGAAGGGCGTGCAATTAAGCTGCATCCCTTGGTCTGCTCGGCATTTAACGCCGACTTTGACGGTGACCAGATGCCTGTTCATGTACCGCTTTCCGCTGAGGCACAGGCTGAGGCACGCTTCCTCATGCTTTCTGCAAACAACCTGCTCAAGCCCTTGAACGGTCACGCTGTTGCGACGCCTTCACAGGATATGGTGCTTGGTTCTTATTATCTGACACTTTGCCGCCCTGCTGAATACGACGAGAACGGAAATCTGACTCGTGAGGGCGAGGTCGGTGAAGGCCGCGTGTTCCGCGACTTCGACGAGGCAATCATGGCGTATGAGAACGGAGCGCTTGGCCTGCACGCACCGATTCGTGTGCGTGTCGGTAAGGAAATTGACGGCGAGATGCAGTACAAAATCATCAATGCGACACTCGGCCGTATGATTTTCAACAGCAAGGTACCGCAGGATCTCGGTTATGTTGACCGTACAGACCCCGAAAAGCTCTTTGACCTTGAAGTTGATTTTGTGACCGACGATAAGAAATTGAAACAGATTGTCGACCGCACCATCAAGTATCATGGCTTTGCAGAGGCGGCTCGCGTGCTTGACGAAATCAAGGCGATGGGCTATAAGTATTCCACGCGCAGCGGTATTTCCATCTCGGTTTACGATATGACCATTCCGCCTGAAAAGAAGGACCTTCTCAAAAAGGCAGAGAACGATGTCGAGGAAATCCGTCAGCTTTATCTTGAGGGTGAGCTTTCTGACGAGGAGCGTTATAAGAGCACCATTAAGATTTGGGAAGATACCACGAATGAGGTTACCCGCAAGCTCCAGGATGGCTTTGATAAATACAACTCCATCAATATGATCTGCACATCGGGTGCCCGCGGTAGTATCAAGCAGATGCGTCAGCTTGCAGGTATGCGCGGACTGATGTTTGCAACAAACGGTAAGACCATTGAAATTCCGATTAAGTCGAACTTCCGCGAAGGCCTGACCATGCTTGAGTACTTCCTTGGCGCGAAGGGCTCCCGTAAGAGTTTGTCCGATACCGCCTTGAAGACGGCTGACTCGGGTTATCTGACACGCCGTCTGGTTGATGTTTCACAGGATGTCATTGTGCGTGAGGAGGACTGCCATTCTACCGACGGTATCGTTGTCAGCGATATCATGAGTGGCGAGAATGTTCTGGAATCCTTCCGCGACCGTATCATCGGCAGATTCCCTGTCGAAGATGTTGTGTCCTCGGGCGAGGTCATTTGCGACCGCCTGACGATGATTACCGAGAGCATTGCAGACAAAATCATTGCATCGGGCATCAAGTCTCTTGAGGTACGCACCATTCTGCGTTGCCGTGCAAAACGCGGTGTTTGCGCGCATTGCTACGGTGCAGACCTTGCGTCCAACAAGCTTGTCAGCGTTGGCGAGGCTGTCGGTGTCATTGCGGCACAGTCGATCGGTGAGCCGGGTACTCAGCTGACGATGCGTACCTTCCATACAGGTGGTATTGCAGGATCGGATATTACCCAGGGTCTCCCGAGAATTGAGGAAATCTTTGAGGCGCGTCGTCCGAAGAAGACAGCAATTCTTTGTGAATATGACGGTACTGCACACATTGTTCCCGACAAGCGTATCAATAAAATCGTGATTAGCATTCCCGGTGTTCCCGAAGAGGAATGGCCCGCTTATGAGGTTCCGTTTGGCGGTCACATTCTGATTGACGACAATACACCCGTATTGCGCGGTCAGGCACTGACCGAGGGCTCGCTCAGCCCTGCGGATATTCTGCGCGTCAAGAATGATGTCAATGATGTCTATGACTATATTATCCGCGAGGTTCAGCGCGTGTATCGCGGAGAGAATGTTGAAATTAACGATAAGCATATTGAGGTTATTGCACGCCAGATGACTCGTAAGTGCAAGGTTGAGTCAAGTGGCAGTACAGAGCTTCTTGAAGGAACTGTTGTTGATATCAACGAATTTGAAGCGGCGAACGAGATGATTCAGGAGCGCATTGACGAGGGTGAGCGTGATTTGTCACTCGCGACCAGCAGCCCTGTCCTTCTCGGTATCACCAAGGCATCGCTTCTGACCGAATCCTTCCTGTCTGCTGCTTCCTTCCAGGAAACAACCCGTGTCCTGACCGAAGCCGCAATCAACGGTAAAACCGACCATCTGCTCGGCTTGAAGGAGAATGTCATCATCGGTAAGCTCATTCCTGCCGGTACAGGTCTTGAAATGTATCAGAATGTGGAGGTTCGTTCGCATCGGGGCGAAGCCACAGAGGAAACAACCGAAGATGAGGTAACTGCCGAAAGTGAGAGCATCGAGGTTGCCGACGGCGTCAACGCTTAAATTTTCCTAAAAACCGTAAAAACCATCTGAAACACACTTGTTTCAGATGGTTTTTTGTCCAAAAACAGACATAAAAGCATAGAAAATTGCTTTGACATCAATGAAGAGGGGTACCTGCCTTTATGGGCAGGTACCCCTCTGTTCGTTTCTTTATTTTCTGTTTTTGATTGCATCAATGGGCTTGAGCGATGCAATTTTCTTGACAGGTAGGAAGGTCGCAATCAGCGCAACGAGCAGGGAAATGCCGAGCAGGAGAATGACTTGTCTGATACCAAACGAGATAAAGGTGATCAAAAGTCCCGCTTCGGTGCGAAGAAGATTGTTGATAATAAGCGTGAGCGTTATGGTTCCTGCCATGGCAAGTACATAATTTATCATCGCAATGATAAACGACTCGGCAAAAAATATTCTGAACACATCGGCAGAGCGCGAGCCGATGGCGCGGAGAATACCGATATCCTGTTTCTTGCGCGCGACGCTTGTGCTGATGAAGTTTGCGAGCATTAAGGACGCGAAGAGAGCAAAGCCGATACCTACATAGAGAAAGACAGTGCCGAGAACATCAAGAATGCCGTCAACCATTGAAAGCTGGCGCATGACATTGTTGACAAGCTCATATTTGACCAGACCGTTTGGAGAGGTATATGTCTTTGAAAATTTGACAAGCTCGCGGATTTCTGCGGTGCTTTGCGGCATGGTGCCAAGAGCGTAGCTGTAGATGCCGCCGCGGTTTGAGCCGAGCGCTTGGTCAATGAGGCTTTCGCTCAAAACAATTTCACCTTCCCATCTGCTTGTCGTGTCTGCTTCGTCATTGGGAAGAATACCGACAATCTCAATGTTTTTCAGGAAAGGGAAGGAATTTCTCATAAAGCCACATTCCATGACAAGCTTATTTTCGCGAGAAGAATGCTTGTAGAGCTGCGTGACCGTTTCGGCATAGGACTGCTCGTAGCTCGTTTCAGCAGAGGGGATGAAGTCGGAGGGGGGTGCTTTTTTGCCCATCAGAAAATCTGCATAGTGCGAGATGATCTGACCTTTTGGAATACTGCCGATGTCAAATTCCTTATTCATAGAAGTCAGGATAAAGTAAGCACTTGCATCTTCGAAATGCAGGTCGGCGTATTTCTCTGCAATAATGAAATCAAGACGCTCCATAAGTGTAAAGGTGAAGAGCAGGTCATTTTCCTTGTAGTTTTCAGATGACAGAAGAGCTTGCACTTCGTCTGAAATCAAGTATTTTTCAAGGTCATATCTTGCGATGATGTCATTCTGATAGCTTCGAATCATCTCGTTTGTGACAAAGGTGAGCGCGTCGGGACGGCTCGAGCAAAGCTGATAGAGATTTGTTTGGTTCACTTGCATTTCAGCATCCTCGGATGACCAGCCCTCTGCAATATACACATCTTTGAAATGCTGTTTGATGCTTTCATGCATTTCGGGATGCTCATAGATGTATTTGCAGGCGGTTACCAATTCAATGCTGTCAAAAAAGTCATGCAAGCTGTAAAGATAGATGTTCCAATCTCCTGCATTTTGCAGCATGATTGCTTCAAAGCCGTTCATCTCCTCCTGGTTGTACCAAAAGCCGGGCATATCACTGTTCAGGATGATCCATGGGAGGACTTCTGCCGGAATGATGATCTGATTATCACGAAGCTCTGTCAATGGCGTGTCGCCAAGCCAAATGACACGGTTTTTGACATTGTTTAACGAGTTGACATAAGTGAAGCCGTTTGCGCTGATGATGTTGTCGCCGTTTTCACCGTAAAAGCTATCGTAGGACATCCCTTCGTCATTTTTAAGCAGATAGAGACCGACACTGCCATTTGTGAATTGCTCCGCTTTGCCGTTTTTACCCGATATGATATCGTCAATCATTGCGGGCGGCACGAAGCCGACAGAGGCGAAGGAATAATTGCGTGCTGAATCAAGCTCTTCTGTGAGCGCCATCATCTCTATCATGTTCAAGGTGATGTCGGCATTTTTGTCGGCAAGCTTTTCGTAACGCGAGTAATCAAAGCCTGTGTCAACAATACCGACGATTTTGAAATCATTTGTTCCTGCATAGGAGATGTCGAGATGAAGTGTTTTGCCGATAAGGTCATTCGGCTGTGTAATTTCGAGCGTTTTTTCCTCGCCTTTGCCGTTGTGTGTAAAATATCCTGCTTTTGCAAAATAATCATAGGTGTATTTTGTGATGACGATTTCAGCCGCGTTGTTTTGGGGAAAATCGCCCGCGAGAAGTCTGAAGCCGTTATCGCTTATAAGCTGATTGTCGATGCTTACAAGTCCTGAAAAGCTGCTCGAATAGAGAGCCTGCAAATTCATGCCGTCGGCATTATGGCGACCAAGCTGCTCTGCAAAGGAAAGTTCTTCGTGCTTTTTGTAGACGCCGATAACCTTTTTGCCCGTTTCAGCGCTGATGGCTTGCAGCTCCTCGGGTGACAGGGAATTGTCATAGTTGTCCCAATAGAAATAGTCATCGTAAACCTGCTTGACGCTTTTGACATAAGAGGCATAGTTGACGCCCGTATCAGCGATCGAGCGGGCGGCGGTATCAATGCTGTTGTAGGAGGCAATCGTATCCGCAAGTCCGAACAGCGTGAAGGAAATCAAGGAAAGAAAAACGGTGACGGCAAGTCTGATTTTCTTGTATTTGAGTGCGCTTGAGCCAAGCTTGAAGGCGTTTTTGACGGAAAGCTTGGATTTTATCAGTCGGAAGCTCTCGTCCTTTTTCAGTAGAATTTTAGACTCGTCGGTTGCGGTAAAATCCTTTGATGACCATTTCTTTTTGATGCTCGCTTGCATCGGCAGAATGGTGGCATCGGCAGAAAGTGAGGCAAGATAACTGTTGATTGCAAGTCTGTCCTCCTCGGTCAGCGTGTAGCCCTGCCTGACCTTGATTTCACCATCGGAGAAAAGAAGGTTCTCGTTTGCTTCCGCTTCGTCTTTTTCTTCACACGCCGTCTTCTCAACATCAGAGATAATGACGCCGTCCTTCAATTCAATGATTCTGTCGGCATACTGCTCGGAAAATTCTCTGTCGTGCGAAACAATCAGCACAAGCTTGGTTTTGGAGAGCTTTTTCAGCGTGTCAAAGACCTGCTTACCTGTCGCGGAGTCAAGTGCGCCTGTAGGCTCATCTGCCATGATGATTTCGGGTCTTTTGACAAGAGCTCTTGCAATGGCAACTCGTTGCTTCTGACCGCCCGAAAGCTCGTTCGGCTTTCGCGCACCGTAGCCCTCAAGGTCAACCTCTTGCAGTATGGAATTGATTTCTCTGTCGGTCGCCTTGCGCCCTTGAAGCTCAATAGCAAGTGCGATATTGGCACCGACCGTCAGCTCGTCAAGAATGTTGTATTCCTGAAAAATGAATCCGATATATGTATTGCGGTAGCTGTCATAATGACTTTGCTTAAAGCTCTTCGCGGATGTACCCTTGATGATGATTTCGCCCGAATCAATACTGTCAAGGCCGCCGAGTACATTCAAAAGCGTCGATTTACCGCTTCCTGATTTACCGAGAATAAAGACCATGCCCGTGTCGGCAAGCTTGAGTGAAACGCCGTCAAGCGCCTTGACGGTAATACCTTTTTTCAAACGATAAATTTTACGCAAATTTTTTGCTTCAATCATAGGTTTTTGTCCTTTCTTTTTTTATCATTATTTTACCACATCACTCCTTGTGCTGTCAATTGGCTTTTTTCAGGTTTTGATGCTAAAACATTCCAAAAAGCATATAAAAAGCATCAAAAAACATTTGCCCGACAATCAAAAACAGAAAAGCCCCTATTCGCATAGAATGAATACATACTACACAAACATTTAGTTAGTTAACTAAATGTTTGTAGGGGGGTGTAAGCGTTGGAAGGGGATATGCGGATATAGAGCAAAGAAACAGAGAAGCGGAGAAGCAGAGAAGCGGAGAAGCAGATAAAAGATGCATCAAGTTGATTAAGTAGCGCGGTCGAGAGGGTGTACCGAGGTTGATGGCACCGAGGAGGGTGCAAGGATTCGATACATATCGGCAAATTGCTGGCAATACCGCACAGCATGGCGCTTTGCAGATGCTACGGTATGCCGAGGCATGCCGGGCGATGCCGTAAGATGCCGGGCGATGCCGCAAGATGCCGCAAGATGCCGAGCGATGCCTTACTGATACTGATACTGATACTGATACTGATACTGATACTGATACTGATACTGATACTGATACTGATACTGATACTGATATCCCCCCTTAAGCCCCCCAAAAAAATGGGGGAGGCAGAAGGCGGAGCGAAAAAGAGGGAAGCGTGCGAAAAGAGTCGAAATTTTTTTTGCGATAGCTATTGACAAAACGCAAAGGGAAGTGGTATAATAAGGTGTCAACTTGTGAATGGGTGTATTATGCCATTTTTTGGTTGACGCTTGATTGTTCCTCTGTGCGACTGGAGGCAGAGAGGAAAGACATGAAATTTACAAAGAAGGAGGAAAACGATGCCAACCTTTAACCAGCTCGTGAAAAACGGACGGTCGAAGAATGTGTACAAGTCCAAGGCGCCTGCTCTTCAGAAGGGCTTTAACACCTTGAGCAATTCACAGATTGACCAAAGCGCACCTCAAAAAAGAGGCGTTTGCACAAAGGTTACCACGACCAGCCCGAAGAAACCGAACTCTGCACTTCGTAAGATTGCGAGAGTCCGTCTTACCAACGGTATGGAGGCAACAACCTACATTCCCGGTATTGGGCACAACCTGCAAGAGCACTCTGTCGTTCTCATCAGAGGCGGCCGTGTTCGTGACTTGCCTGGTTGCCGTTATCACATCATTCGCGGAACGTTGGACGCTCAAGGCGTAGCCAATCGTAAGCAGGGCCGTTCCAAGTACGGAGCAAAGCGCCCGAAGAAATAAGCTTCGGCTTATTTGTGCCGTCCTTGTGCTGTAATTTTCATGTTGTTTAATCGAATGAGACTTATCATTAGCGCGCCGACGAGCACTTGCGAAATTTTTTTCGAGTACCTGTGATATCATAAATTTTGTGAAGGAGGGAAGTACAGTGCCGAGAAGAGGTCAAATTTCCAAAAGAGATGTTCTGCCGGATCCGTTGTACAATTCCAAGCTTGTAACCAAGCTCATCAATAACATCATGTACGACGGTAAGAAGGGTGTAGCACAGAAGATTGTGTACGACGCATTTGCTCTTGTTGAGCAGAAGCTTGGTCAGAATCCTCTGGAGGTCTTCACCGCTGCTCTTGAAAATGTCATGCCCGTGCTTGAAGTTAAAGCACGCCGTGTTGGCGGTTCGAACTATCAGGTTCCTATGGAAGTCAGAGCAGAACGCCGTCAGACCTTGGGCCTTCGTTGGATCACCATGTTTTCCAGAACACGCGGTGAAAAGACAATGGCTGAAAGACTCGCTGCCGAAATCATGGATGCAAAGGCAGGAGCAGGTGGAGCTTTCAAGAAGAAAGAAGAAACTCACCGTATGGCAGAAGCCAATAAGGCTTTCGCCCATTACAGATTCTAATTATTCCGTGAAAAACAAGGAGAAGGAGATAAACGATGGCAAGAGAATATTCGCTTGAGAATACTCGAAATATCGGTATCATGGCGCACATCGATGCCGGTAAGACCACAACTACCGAACGAATCTTGTTTTACACGGGTAAAACCCATCGCATTGGCGAAACCCATGACGGTGCTGCCACGATGGACTGGATGGAGCAGGAACAGGAGCGCGGAATTACCATTACCTCCGCTGCAACCACTTGCTTCTGGAAAGGCAACCGTATTAACATTATTGATACCCCCGGTCACGTTGACTTTACCGTTGAGGTAGAGCGTTCACTGCGTGTTCTGGACGGCTCGGTTACCGTTTTCTGCGCAAAGGGTGGCGTTGAGCCCCAGTCGGAGACGGTATGGCGTCAGGCGGACAAGTATGGTGTTCCGAGAATGGCGTATATCAATAAAATGGACATTACGGGTGCGAACTTTTACCGTGTTGTCAAGATGATGAAGGACAGACTGCATGCAAATGCAGTGCCGATTCAGCTCCCGATTGGCGTGGAAAGCGATTTCCGCGGTATCGTGGACCTGATGACGATGGAAGCCGATGTCTATTATGACGACCTTGGCAAGGATATGCGTGTTGAGGCAATTCCCGAGGACATGAAGGACATGGCCGAGGAATACCGCGCCGCTATGATTGAATCTATTGCCGAGACAGATGAAGAGCTTTTCGAAAAGTACTGCAATGGTGAGGATATCACTATTGAGGAGCTGAAGGCTGCTCTTCGTAAGGCAACTATCGATAACAAGATTGTTCCTGTCGTTTGCGGAACATCTTACAAAAACAAGGGTGTGCAGAAGCTTTTGGATGCAGTCATTGACTACATGCCTGCCCCCATTGACATTCCCCCGATTTCAGGTATCAATCCCGATACCGAAGAGGAGGATTGCCGTCATGCATCGGACGACGAGCCGTTCTCGGCTTTGGCGTTCAAGATCATGACAGACCCGTTCGTGGGCAAGCTTTGCTTCTTCCGCGTATATTCCGGTGTGATCGAAAAGGGTAGCGCGGTATACAATTCCAGCAAGGATAAGGAAGAGCGCTTTGGCCGTATTTTGCAGATGCACGCCAATGACCGTAAGGATATTGATGTTTGCTATGCAGGTGATATTGCTGCCGTTGTCGGTGTTCGTAACACAACAACAGGTGATACCTTCTGCGATGAGAAGCATCCCATCATCCTTGAGTCGATGGAATTCCCCGAGCCTGTTATTCGTGTCGCAATCGAACCGAAGACCAAGGCAGGTCAGGAGAAGATGGGCATTGCACTGTCCAAGCTGGCAGAAGAGGACCCGACCTTCCGTACCTACACGGATGAGGAAACGGGACAAACCATCATCGCCGGTATGGGTGAGCTTCACCTTGAAATTATCGTTGACAGACTTCTGCGCGAATTCAAGGTAGAGGCAAATGTCGGTAACCCGCAGGTTGCCTACAAGGAAACTATCCGCAAGGCTGTCGAGCAGGAAACCAAGTATGCGCGTCAGTCCGGCGGTAAGGGTCAGTACGGTCATGTTAAGATCAAGCTTGAGCCGAACGAGCCCGGTAAGGGATATGAATTCATCAACGCCATCACAGGTGGTGTTGTGCCGAAGGAATATATCCCTGCAGTTGACGCAGGTATTCAGGGTGCAATGCAGGCAGGTGTGCTTGCAGGCTATAACGTTGTTGACGTGAAGGTTACCCTGTATGACGGCTCGTATCACGAGGTCGACTCTTCCGAAATGGCATTTAAGATTGCCGGTTCTATGGCATTTAAGGAAGCTATGAGGAAGGCAAACCCTGTTTTGACAGAGCCTGTCATGAAGGTATCGGTCACAACACCCGATGATTACATGGGTGATGTTATCGGTGACCTGAATTCCCGTCGTGGACAGATTGAGAGCATGGAGCCTGTATCGGGCGGTCAGCAGATCAATTCGTCCGTACCGCTTTCCGAAATGTTCGGATATGCAACCTCGCTCCGCTCCCGTACTCAGGGCCGTGGCGTTTACACCATGGAGCCCAGCCACTTTGCTGAGGTTCCGAAGTCCATTCAGGACGAAATCGTTAAGAGTCGCAGTAAGGCTGACTAATCGTCTTACTCTGCTCATAAAACAAAAAATATTTTTTAGGAGGATATAACAATGGCAAAGGCTAAATTCGAAAGAAGCAAACCCCATGTCAATATCGGTACCATTGGTCACGTTGACCATGGTAAGACCACTTTGACCGCAGCAATCACCAAGACTCTGTCCTTGAACGACGCGAGCATCGATTTCTTGGCTTATGACCAAATCGATAACGCACCCGAAGAGAAGGCAAGAGGTATCACAATCAACACCCGTCACGTTGAGTATCAGACTGCAAATCGTTACTATCCTCACGTGGACTGCCCCGGCCACGCCGACTATGTTAAAAACATGATTACCGGTGCGGCTCAGATGGACGGTGCAATCCTCGTTGTTGCAGGTACTGACGGTCCTCTTCAGCAGACCCGCGAGCACGTTCTTCTTGCTCGTCAGGTTGGCGTTCCCGCAATCGTTGTATTCATGAACAAGTGCGATATCGTTGACGACGCCGAGCTTCTCGACCTCGTTGAGATGGAAATTCGCGACCTGCTTTCCGAGTATGACTTCCCCGGCGACGATGTGCCGATTATCAGAGGTTCTGCAAGAGAAGCTCTTGAGTGCGCAGACAAGGACATCAACAACCCCGTATACGCTCCTATCGTTGAGCTTATGGAAGCTGTTGACTCCTATATCCCGACACCTGACAGAATGAGCGACCTGCCCTTCTTGATGCCTGTCGAGGACGTCTTCTCCATCTCCGGCCGTGGTACTGTTGCTACCGGTCGTGTTGAGCGTGGTGTTATTAAGATGGCTGATACCATCGAAATTGTTGGTTTGTCTGAAGAGAAGAAGCAGACCGTTGTTACCGGTATCGAGATGTTCCATAAGCTCATGGACGATGCTCAGGCTGGTGATAACATCGGTGTTCTGCTCCGTGGTATTCAGAAGAACGAGATCGAGCGCGGTCAGGTTCTCTGCAAGCCCGGCTCCATTCAGCCTCACACCAAGTTCGTTGGTCAGGTTTATGTTTTGACTGAAAAAGAAGGCGGCCGTCAAAAGCCCTTCTTCTCCGGCTACCGTCCTCAGTTCTATTTCAGAACCACCGACGTTACCGGTATCATCAACCTTCCTGCTGATGTTGAAATGTGCCGTCCCGGCGATAATGTCAACATGAATGTTGAGCTTATCACCCCGATCGCTATCGAGAAGGGTCTCCGTTTTGCTATCCGCGAGGGTGGTAGAACTGTCGGTTCGGGCGTTGTTTCCGAAATCGAGGCGTAAGTTTTATCTACTGTTTGCAGGAGTGGGCATTTGCCCTCTCCTGCAAAATATTTGCAACTGAATAGTCATCACCGCATAAACTGAAAACAGCTTATGTGGATGTCTTTGGGGTTTGGTGCAATTCCATACCGGCGGTATAGTCCGCGAACTTCCTTGGAAGCCGAATGGGTGAAATTCCCATACCGACGGTAAAGTCCGGATGAGAAAAGACGAAATCGCTCTATTGCGTACGAAACCCCTTCGATTATTTCGAGGGGCATTTTTATTTTCAACGCCTAACGGTTTTGTCTTCCGCAAAATAGCCGCTACTGTGGCCTTGCTTGGAGATGAACATATGAAACAAAAAATTTCTACACAAAAAATGGCTTTGATTGCGCTGTTTTGCGCTTTCTCCTATCTGTGCGTCTTTATTTTCAGAATCAAAGTCGCATTTTTAACCTTTGATGCCAAGGATGCTGTCATGACCATCGGAGGCTTACTGCTTGGCCCTGTCGCAGGCTTCTTTATGGCACTCCTGACAACTTTACTTGAGGTAATTACGGTCAGCGATACAGGCTTTTACGGTTGGCTTATGAATTTGATTTCAAGCGCCACCTTCGTTTTGCCTGTCTCTCTTCTATATCGCTACCGCAAAAATATTGTGTCCGCACTTGTGGGACTTTTTACAAGCATTGCTCTGACAACATCGCTCATGATGCTTGCCAATACCCTCATAACGCCTCTCTATATGGGCGTGTCGCGCGGAGAGGTGGTTGCCCTTATTCCGACACTGCTCTTGCCCTTCAACCTCGTTAAATCAACCCTGAACGCAGGAATCGTGCTTGTGCTTTATAAGCCCGTTTCTGTGGCTCTGCGCCGAGCAGGTGTGCACGGTGTCGCAAGCGAGGACAACAAGGGCTTCCGCCTGACGCCTGTCAGCGTGGCGGTTTTTGCGCTTGGCTTATTGCTTGCCGCCTTTGCTATTTTGTATTTTACAGAAAAAATGGGTGGTAAAATCATTTAATTTCATGAAAAGAGCAAAGAATCCCGAAACGAAAGTTTCGGGATTCTTCACTTTTTTCCTTCCTTTTGCATATCATAGTAAGTGGAAAGATGGCTATATTGCCGTCAAGAAGAAAAGGAGGAAAGAATATGTGTTCAATAGCGGGTATTTACCGTACAGGCGCGACTGATGTGGCGACGGACGATGTTGAGCTGCTTCATGAAATGAACAGAATACAGAAGCACCGCGGCCCCGACGATTCGGCAATCTATGCTTTTTCAAGGGGCGGGCTTGCACATAACCGTCTTGCAGTGGTCGACCTTGCGGGTGGCGCACAGCCCATGCCTATTACATACGAAGGTCATCACTATGTGATTGCCTATAACGGCGAAATCTACAATGCGAAGGAGCTTCGTTTGGAGCTTGAGGCGAGGGGCGCGACATTCAGGACAAATTCCGATACCGAGGTTGTGGCATTTGCCTATGCGGTCTGGGGGATGGATTGTCCGAACCATCTGAATGGCATTTTTGCATTTGCTGTCTATAACGAGGAAAATGAAACGCTCTTCCTTGCGCGTGATAGATTTGGTATCAAGCCGCTTTTCTTCACCGAAAGAGACGGCGAATTCCGATTTGCCTCCGAGGTCAAGGCTTTGCTTGTCGGGCAGAAAGCAAGGCTTGACAGAGAAGGTCTTTGGCAGCTCTTTTTCCTATCACCTGCATCCTTAAACGGAAGCGGTGTATTAAAGGGAATCTTTGAATTGAAGCCTGCCGAGTGCGCTATGCTTTCAAAAGAGGGATTCCATCGTCAGCACTATTGGCAGCTTCGTGCAGAGCCGTGTACGATGACACGCGATGAAATTATCGACCATACCCGCGCGCTCATGGTTGATACGGTTGAGCGTCAGCTTGTGAGTGATGTGCCGCTTGCCTGCTTTCTGTCGGGCGGTCTTGATTCCTCGGCAATCACAGCCATTGCTTCAAGGGCATACCAGAGGGAAGGACAGACGCTTTCCACCTATTCCTTTACCTATGAGGATATGGACAGCTTTCATGCCACTCTATTTCAGCCAAACCGTGACGACGATTATGCCACATGGCTTGCAAATGAGCTTTCGTGCGCACATACTGTCCTGACGGCACCGACAGAGCGCGTGGCAGGACTTCTTGGTGCGGCGGCACTTGCACGCGATATGCCCGGTCAGGCGGACATTGATTCGTCGCTCTACTACTTTTGCAGTCGGGTGAAGGAAAGGCATACCGTCGCGCTTTCGGGTGAGTGCGCCGATGAAATTTTCGGTGGCTATCCTTGGTTTTATCGCCCCGAAATGCTGAATCGCGATTTCTTCCCTTGGATTCACAATCCGTGCGCGCGCATTCGTTTGCTACGACCGGAAGTCGCACATGAGGCGGATGGGCTTGCCTTTATGAAGGATGCGTACCGCGCGTCCTTGCAAGCTGTTCCTTGTCTGGATAGCGACAATGACGCAATGAGGCTTTCGCGACGCGCCACCTGCCTGTCGGTCAATTATTTTATGACCAACCTGCTTGAACGCAAGGACCGTATGAGCATGGCACACGGCCTTGAGGTGCGAGTACCCTTTTCCGACCATCGCATTTTGGAATTTGTCTATAATGTACCGTGGGAAATCAAGTTTGAAAACGGGGTGGAAAAGGCGCTTCTTCGTCATGCAATGGCAGGCTATCTGCCTAAAAAAATACTTTGGCGCAAGAAAAGCCCTTATCCCAAAACGCACAGCCACGCATATGAGCGTTGCGTGCGCGCGATGCTTGCCGAGCGCATGGAATCCGAGGACTCTATCCTGCACCGCGTTCTTAACCGCGCCGCGCTCACAGCGCTTTGTGAGCAGGAATCGGCAACATGGTACGGTCAGCTCATGTCAACACCACAGCTTCTCGCGTGGCTCTTGCAATTTGATGTCTTTTGCGAGGCTTATCAGGTTGAGCTTTGTGACGAGTAAGCTATCTTGTGAGTATATTCTCTGGCAGTGGATAATCAAAAAGCCTTGTCGGTTTTCCCGACAAGGCTTTTTGATATTACTCTTGATGATTTGCATCAGTGTTTTTCGTACCTGAAAAGCGCGAGATGACGCGGTTGATGATGACAACGCAAATCAAAATGATGCACATAATGAGAATGGTGACGCCGTAGCCTTCCAGTGCCTTGGGAATAATCTTGGAAAGGCGTTCGGTTGAGAAATCGATTTCTGATTTCTCGCTGTTTGATTCGGTTGTAGGTACAGAATCTGTCTCGGAGTCGGACTGTGTTTCGATATTGCTTTCGGCTGCGCCCACAACTGCAAACGAGAGGGTGGAGAAGCAGAGAAGCGCGACAAGCAATGCACAAAGAATACGAATTGAATGTTTCATGTTATTAAATCCTTTCTGATTGACACGCTTTGTCGTTTTAGCTGAACATGGTGAGAAGAATACTACCTGCAATGACCGATGCAATTTGTCCCGAGACATTTGCGCCTACTGCGTGCATCAGAAGGAAGTTCTGATTGTCTTCTTCAAGTCCCATGCGGTGCACAACGCGTGCAGACATTGGGAATGCCGAGATACCTGCCGCGCCAATCATCGGATTGATTTTCTTGCGGGAGAAAAGATTGATAACCTTAGCGAAGAGAACGCCGCCTGCGGTATCGACAATAAAGGCGACAAGGCCAAGTCCGAGAATCAGGAGGGTAGTGCCACTCAAGAATTTGTCGGACTGCATCTGGAAGGCGATACTGATGCCGAGGAAGAGTGTGATGAGGTTGGCAAGCACGCGCTCTGCCGTTTCGCTCAGACCGCCGAGAACGCCACACTCACGAATCAGGTTACCGAACATCAGGCATCCGATAAGACCGACGCTGGAGGGGGCGGCAATACCTGCAATCATGGTGATGATGATGGGGAAGAGAATGCGCGTCAGACGCGAAACAGAGCTTTGTGCGTATTCCATGCGGATGGCGCGTTCCTTTTTTGTCGTGACAAGACGAATGACAGGGGGTTGTACAATCGGTACAAGCGCCATATAGGAATAGGCGGCAACTGTAATTGCTCCAATGTATTTCGAGCCTTCTGCGAGCAATTTGTTGGCAATGACAATGGTTGTCGGGCCGTCTGCCGCACCGATGACGGCGATGGATGCTGCAAGCTGGTCATCAAAGAAGAGTGAAGCGAGTGCCAGTGTAAAGAAGATACCGAACTGCGCCGCCGCACCGAAAATCATCAGCTTGGGGTTTGAAAGAACAGGGCCGAAGTCAATCATCGCACCAATGCCGATGAAAAGCAGAAGCGGGAAAAGCTCTACCTCACCGATACCGACATTGAACAGGTATTCGATAAAGCCGTGCTCACCCCCTTGATTGAGTGCGCCCGAGAAGGGCAGATTGACAAGAATGGCACCGAAGCCCATTGGGAGAAGGAGAGTCGGTTCCATCTTTTTTGCGATGGCGAGATAAATCAAAAGACCGCCAATCAAAAACATCATGATGTCCTTGACTGTAATCGCGGTGATGTTTTCTAAAATGGATTCGAGCATATGCGAGGACCACCTTTCTTCATTGTCTGTCATTGGTTTCGATGAATATGAGAGCATAGCCTTTGCACGAAAAAATAAGACTTTCAACCACAAAAGCATTTTGCGGTAAAAAGTCTTGCTTTTTCATATGAAAGCGGGCATAAATGCCGTACTGTCGCCGTCATCAAGAAGAAAATTCTTCTAAGCTACTCCCTTTTTACAAGGCTATCAAATTTCATCACCGAAACAAAGCGATTGCTTTTGCCGTTTGGCAAACGAGAGCAAACGCCGATTTGAACAGTTATTATTATAGCATGACAAGCCTCAAATGTCAAGATGTTTGAGGCAAACTGTGTCGAAATTCGGAGAACATAAAAGAGGCTGTCTCAAATGAGACAGCCTCGAAGCAATTGACAATTATTTCTTGTCGTTGATTGCAGCCTGTGCAGCAGCAAGGCGGGCAATCGGCACACGGAAGGGAGAGCAGGAGACATAGGTCAAGCCAATCTTGTGGCAGAACTCAACAGATGTCGGGTCACCGCCGTGCTCACCGCAGATACCGCAGTGCATTTCGGGACGAACAGCCTTACCCTTGGTAACAGCCATATCCATGAGCAGACCGACACCTGTCTGGTCGAGCTTTGCGAAGGGATCGTTCTCATAGATTTTGGTGTCATAGTAAGCGGGGAGGAACTTGCCTGCGTCATCGCGGCTGAAGCCGAAGGTCATCTGTGTCAGGTCATTTGTACCGAAGCAGAAGAATTCAGCTTCCTTTGCGATTGCATCAGCAGTCAGGCAAGCACGAGGAATCTCGATCATTGTACCAACCTCGTAGTCAAGCTTAATGCCGGCAGCGGCAATCTCTGCATCAGCAGTCTTGACAACGATATCCTTGACGAACTTCAATTCCTTGACATCGCCAACGAGAGGAATCATGATTTCGGGACGCATGGTCCATTCAGCGTGCTTCTTCTGGACATTGATAGCAGCGCGGATGACAGCCTTTGTCTGCATGACAGCGATTTCAGGGTAGGTGACGGTCAGACGGCAACCACGGTGGCCCATCATCGGGTTAGCCTCATGCAAGGAGGAGATGATTGCCTTGATATCGGCAACAGTCTTGTTCTGTGCCTTTGCGAGTGCTGCGATTTCAGCTTCCTCAGTAGGAACGAACTCGTGAAGCGGGGGATCAAGGAAACGAATGGTTACAGGGCAACCTTCAAGAGCCTCATAAATAGCCTCAAAGTCAGCCTGCTGCATGGGCATGATCTTGTCAAGAGCAGCCTCGCGCTCTGCAACAGTATCAGCGCAAATCATTTCACGGAAAGCAGCAATACGGGAAGGCTCAAAGAACATATGCTCGGTACGGCAAAGACCGATACCCTCAGCACCAAGCTCGCGTGCCTTCTTTGCATCGCGGGGTGTATCGGCATTGGTACGAACCTGAAGGGTTCTGTACTTGTCAGCCCAGCCCATGATGCGACCGAAATTGCCGTCGATGGTGGCGTCAACAGTCGGGATAATGCCGTCATAAATGTTACCGGTGGAACCGTCAATGGAGATGAAGTCGCCTTCGTGGAAGGTCTTGCCATTCAGGGTGAACTGCTTGTTGTCTTCATCCATATTGATGTCGCCGCAACCGGAAACGCAACAGGTACCCATACCGCGAGCAACAACGGCTGCGTGAGAGGTCATACCACCGCGAACAGTCAGGATACCCTGAGCTGCCTTCATGCCTGTGATATCCTCGGGAGAGGTCTCAAGGCGAACAAGAACAACCTTCTTGCCTGCATTCTTCCAAGCCTCTGCATCGTCAGCTGTGAATACAACCTGACCGCAAGCAGCGCCGGGCGATGCGCCCAAGCCCTTGCCCATCGGGGTAGCAGCCTTCAATGCCTTGGAGTCGAACTGCGGGTGAAGAAGTGTATCAAGGTTACGGGGGTCAATCATGAGGACAGCTTCCTGCTCTGTACGCATACCCTCATCGACGAGGTCGCACGCGATCTGGAGAGCAGCCTGTGCTGTACGCTTACCGTTACGGGTCTGGAGCATATAGAGCTTGCCATTTTCAATGGTAAATTCCATATCCTGCATATCGCGGTAGTGCTTTTCAAGCTTTTCGCAAACCTTGGTGAACTGTGCGAATGCTTCAGGGAATTCCTTTTCCATCTTTGCGATGGGCATAGGCGTACGGACACCTGCAACGACATCCTCGCCCTGTGCGTTGATAAGGAACTCGCCCATCAGCTTCTTTTCACCGGTAGCGGGGTCACGGGTAAATGCAACACCTGTGCCGCAATCGTCACCCATATTACCGAATGCCATCATCTGTACATTGACAGCGGTACCCCAAGAGTAGGGAATATCATTGTCACGGCGATAGACATTTGCACGGGGGTTGTCCCAAGAACGGAAGACCGCCTTGACAGCGCCCATGAGCTGTTCCTTCGGGTCGGTCGGGAACTCTGCACCGATTTTGGATTTGTATTCTTCCTTGAACTGATTAGCAAGAGTCTTAAGGTCGTCAGCTGTCAACTCAACATCGAACTGAACGCCCTTTTCTTCCTTCATCTTGTCGATGAGCTGCTCAAAGTACTTCTTACCGACCTCCATAACGACATCGGAATACATCTGGATAAATCTTCTGTAGCAGTCCCAAGCCCAACGGGGATTGCCGGATTTGGTTGCGATAACATTGACAACCTCTTCATTCAAACCAAGGTTCAGAATAGTATCCATCATACCGGGCATGGATGCACGCGCACCGCTACGGACGGAAACGAGAAGGGGATTCTCCTTGTCACCGAACTTCTTGCCGGTGATTTCTTCCATCTTTGCGATGTACTCCATGATTTGTGCCTGAATCTCGTCATTGATCTTCTTGCCGTCCTCATAGTACTGGGTGCAGGCTTCGGTAGAAATAGTGAAGCCCTGAGGTACGGGAAGACCGAGATTGGTCATTTCGGCAAGATTTGCGCCCTTACCGCCGAGCAACTCACGCATGGTGCCGTTGCCTTCGGTGAACAGATAAACATACTTTTTGCTCATCTTTTGTGTTCCTCCAAACTTATTTATATTTTTGTTTTTCCTTTGTTTCAGCGGGATCCAAGCTTACTTGCACAGAACTCGCATCTCACATTATACCATATTCATTTCAAAATATCTATATCTTTTTTATGTTTTTTTGAAAAATAGGAAAAATTAACAATATCGCAATATTTTTCAAAGCAAAAGTAAAGGTAAACACAGGAAATAAGGGTAAAATAGTATAGTCATGGCTGAAAATGAAGAAAAAGAGAGAAAACTTCTTCCAAAAATTCACATATTCGTCATTGACAAAAACAAGAGAAGGGTATATCATAATACATATGTTTTGATTCTTAATTTGAGGAAGGAAATGCACAGTCATTATGTTAGAGCTTAAAGCGATTACCAAGGTTTATCCTGCGGGTGACGGCGAGGTGCGTGCCCTGAAGGGCATTGACCTTAGATTCCGCCGCAATGAGTTCGTGTCAATTCTCGGCCCGTCGGGCTGCGGAAAAACCACGCTTCTCAATATCATCGGCGGATTGGACCAATACACAAGCGGAGACCTTCTGATTAACGGCACATCGACCAAGCGCTTCAAGGACAGGGATTGGGATACCTACCGCAATCATTCAATCGGATTTGTCTTTCAAAGCTACCACCTGATTCCGCACCAGACGGTTTTGCGTAATGTTGAGCTTGCCCTGACATTATCGGGTGTCTCAAAGAAGGAGCGCAGAGAGCGTGCGAAGCAGGCGCTCGTTGATGTCGGACTCGGTGACCAGCTTTCAAAAAAGCCAAACGAAATGTCGGGCGGACAGATGCAGCGTGTGGCGATTGCACGCGCACTTGTCAACAACCCCGAAATCATCCTTGCAGATGAGCCGACAGGCGCACTTGATACCGAGACGGGCATTCAGGTCATGGAGATGCTGAAGGAAATTTCCAAAAAGCATCTGATTATCATGGTCACGCACAATCCCGAGCTTGCCGAGCGTTATTCCTCGCGTATCATCCGTATGCTTGACGGAAAAATCACTGACGATTCCGCACCGCTTGCAGAGGAGGAATACAAGCAGGAGGTGGCGCTCGACCGCACAAAGAGGGAAGCGCCTGTCGCAAAAAAACCGTCGATGTCCTTTATGACAGCCTTCGGTCTTTCACTAAAAAACCTCTTTACCAAGAAGGGCAGAACTATTCTGACCTCCTTTGCGGGCAGTATCGGCATCATTGGAATTGCGCTCATATTGGCGGTTTCGCAGGGCATGACGGGCTATATCAATCATGTGCAGGAAAGCACACTCTCTTCCTACCCTCTGACAATCGAGGCAGAGCAGGTTGACCTCATGTCCTTAATGTCAACCTTTATGAATATTGATAACAACAAGGAAGAGCATCCGAATGATGCGGTTTATAAGGACCCCACCATTTACAGCATCATTGATGCCCTGACCAATTTGGAAACAAATGTGAACGATTTAATCTCGTTCAAGAAATATCTTGAAGATGAGATGCAGAATGAGCAATCCAAGTTTTCGCAGTCGGTCGCGGGCATTCAGTACACCTATAATCTTGATTTGCAAATTTATACCGAAAATGTAGACGGTACCGTTCTGCGCTCGGATACCGAGACATTGATGATGGATATGCTTGCCGAATATATGCAAATGGATATGTCGGGCATGACTTCTTCGATGGAAGGCTCTCCGCTCGGTGCGATGTCCTCTGCGTCTTCCTCAACGGGACTTTGGCAGGAGCTTTTGCCGGGTAAAAACGGTGAGAGCGTCAATGATATTTTGAAAAAGCAGTATGAAATTGTGGATGAAGGCGGCAGATGGCCGGAGGCACACGATGAAATCGTGCTGGTTCTCGGCGAAAACAATGAATTAAATGACCTCGCGCTCTATGCGCTTGGCTTGATTAGCAAGGACGAAATTGCTGAAATTTTCGATGCTTATTTCAAGGGCGAGCCTCTTGAATACGAGGAGCAAAAGTGGTCGTACGAGGAAATTCGAGCAAGAGAGTACAGAACTATACTCCCCGCCTTCTGCTATTATCGCGATGCGGCAACAGGTCTTTATGTTGACAGACGCGAGCAGGAGGGCGGCTTAAAATACCTCTACGAGAGCGAGGATGCAATTCCACTCAAGGTAGTGGGCATCATTCGTCCGAGGGAAGATACCGACGCGCCTATGCTGAAGGGCTCTATTGCTTACACAAGCAAGCTGACCGAGCATGTGATTCGTGAGTCGGCAAAGTCGGAAGCACTTGCTGCCCAGCTTGCAAGTCCGACCATTGATATTCTGACAGGCCGTCCCTTTAAGGAAAATGCCGGTACGCTGACAAGCGCGCAAAAGGCGGCTGAATTCAAGAAGTATGTGAATGCGCTGGACAATGAGCGTCAGGCAATGCTGTATATCGGCATTTATACCTTGATGCCGACGGCAGCGCTTGAAGGTGCAACCGATGCGACACTCGCTTCCATGACCCGTGCAGATAAGATTGCCGCACTCAAGCAGGGCATGGCAGGCATGGGCATCGACGAGGATAAGCTTGACGCATACTTTGACAAGATGACCGATGCACAGATTGATGAGATGATGCGCCCTGCGATTGCCGAGCAAATCAAGGGGCAGTATGCGGCTGAAAAATTTGCCGAGATTTCCATGCTTTCCGCCGAAGAAAGAGTTGCGCGGTTAAGGACTCTGCTTGAAACGGCAACCGATGAGCAATGCGGCGAGTATTACGACGGCCTCATGACCTTCTCGGAATCAAGCTATGAGCAGAATCTTTTACTGCTCGGCGATGTCAATCTTGATTCTCCTGCAACCATCAATCTTTACACGACCACCTTTGAAAAGAAGGACTTGATGATGGAAGCGATTGATGACTATAACCTTCTTATGAAGGATGATGAATCCAAGCAAATTGAGCCGACCGACATGATAGGTCTCCTGATGTCCTCGGTTACTTTGATTATTGATGCAATTAGCTATGTTCTGATTGCATTCGTTTCCATTTCACTTGTGGTTTCGTCAATCATGATTGGCGTCATTACGCTGATTTCGGTGCAGGAGCGCACCAAGGAAATCGGTATTCTGCGTGCTATTGGCGCATCCAAGCGCGATGTTTCGAGTATGTTCAATGCGGAAACCCTGATTATCGGTGTGGCATCGGGCTTGTTCGGTGTGCTTGTGACTTATATTCTCTGCATTCCCATCAATATGATTCTCTATTCCTTGACAGGCATTGCGGCGTTGAAGGCATCCCTGCCGTTTGGCGCGGCCGTCATTCTCGTGCTGATCAGCATGGCACTCACTCTCTTCGCAGGCATTATTCCGTCAAGAAGTGCAGCGAAGAAGGATCCCGTAGTGGCATTGCGCACTGAATAAATTAAAGGATAAAATAAGAACGCCGACTGCAAGAATTTCTAAGTCGGATCGTAGCCATGTCGTGTCTGTGAG
>JAZRPF010000041.1:0-15919 GCA_045649045.1 Eubacteriales bacterium | reverse complement strand
CGCGACCGAGGTATTCATGCGCTTCAATGGGATTCTTACCGTCAACAATGACAGAATAGTTACGGCGCTTATAGAACATACCAAGGTCAATGCTGAGAATGGAGGAATAGTACATACATTTTGCCATACCGCCTTCATCGGGCGAGACAATCATAATCTGGTCCTTATCAAAGGTAATGTCAGGATAGGTATGCACCAAGGCCTTAATCATTTGATAGCTGGAACGGACATTGTCAAAGCCGTCCAGAGGAATTGCATTCTGAACACGGGGGTCATGTGCATCGAAGGTAATAAAGTTGGAAACGCCCATTGCCATCAATTCCTGGAGTGCAATCGCACAGTCAAGAGATTCGCGAGAGGAGCGCTTGTGCTGTCTGCCCTCGTAAAGCATGGGCATCAAGACGGAAATTCTGCGTGCCTTACCGCCAATCGCACCGATAATTCTCTTCAAATCCTGAAAATGATCATCGGGACTCATGGGAACTGTCTGACCGTACATCTTGTAGGTAACGCCATGATTGAAAACATCAGAAATAATATAAACATCGTTTCCTCTTAAAGACTGATGAAGAAGTCCCTTTGCCTCTCCGCTACCGAAGCGCGGGCAGGATGCCTCGACAAGAAATGTTCCCTCTCCGTCATGACGGCGCCACTCCTTCAAATAATTGTCAACCTGCGTGACGAACTCTTCACATCCACGCATACCGACGACACTCAAATCGCCATACAATGAATCCTTCATGCTGTTTTCCTCATCCTTCAATTTTCTTTTCGGTATCAAAAGAGAAATACCAATCTTTTTCCACTTTTATTATAGCAAATTTATATGGCAAAAGTCAAGCCAAAAATCTGCTAATTTGACTTTTTTCTCAAACTTCTGCATAATGGACAAAAAAACAGAAGAAAACTCATATTTTCGACATGATTCGCAACTCTTTGACAATAAACATATACTGTAGCAGTCGCATTTGACAGAAAGGAACCGAAATGATGAATCAAACACCTGAAGCCACCCCTCAAGCCCCCAATGACAGTGTTGGCTATCTGACCGTCAGAGCCTATACGGCAGGCGAGGCTTTACCTGTTGAAGGTGCTACGCTTACCGTGAGTGACGGCGGTGACGGAACGCTTACCGAGGATGTTGTAAGAGTCACCGACCGCTCGGGAAGGACGGAAATTATCGCTTTACCTACCCCACCTGCCTCGCTTTCAAATGCCCCGTCGGATATTCGGCCATATGCCGTCTACAATCTGCGCGTGACGCACCCTGATTTCTATCCCTTTACCGCCATGTCCGTTCCTGTCTTTGCAGGGATTGTATCGGTACAACCGGTCAATATGGTGCCAATTTCAAGATATGAGCCGGGTGAACGCCGACCCAATGAGGCGACAACGATAAGAGAAAGCCAAAGTCTGTGGAGCAATGCACAAAACAGAAGATAAGGAGAAACGATATGCTTTCGATTTTACCGATTATACCCGAAAACATTGTGGTCCACCTTGGCCCGCCGTCATCCGATGCAGCAAATGTCACTGTGCCCTTTGCCGATTACATCAAAAATGTTGCGTCAAGTGAAATCTATCCCACATGGCCCGAGGAAGCCATCCGCGCCAACATTTATGCGCAAATTTCCTATGCCCTGAACCGTGTTTACACAGAATTTTACCGCAGTCAAGGTTATCCCTTTGATATTACCAATTCAACCGCTATTGACCAGTCCTTCGTATACGGACGCGATATTTTTGAAAACATTTCGGAAATCGTTGATGACATATTCAATAGCTATCTGCGCCGACAAGGAAACATAGAACCGCTCTTTGCTGCTTATTGCGACGGAATTGAGGTGACCTGCGAGGGACTTTCGCAGTGGGGGAGCGTCCGTCTTGCCGAGCAAGGTAACACCCCTTATGGAATTCTCACCAATTATTACGGCAATAATATTGATATTGTCACCGATGTGCCTGTCGGTAATATTGATGAAAGCGTACCGAACACACCGCTTCGCTTCGGAAGCATCGGGCCTCTTGTCCAGCGCATTCAGGTTCAGCTCAACCGCATTTCCGCAAACTATCCCGCTATCCCGAAAATTTATCCCGTTGACGGCGTATTCGGCGAAAGCACGGAAAATGCAGTCCGTGAATTTCAAAGGACCTTTTCTCTCACAGACGACGGCATTGTGGGCCCCGGTACCTGGTACCGCATACAGCGCATTTATACGGCAGTCAAGCGACTTGCCGCCCTTGATTCCGAGGGCTTGACACTTGCCGAGCGCGCAACGCAATTTCCCGAGGAGCTGTCGCTCGGCACACGCCAAATCGGTGTCCGTGTTCTGCAATATTATTTGAGCTACATTTCACAGTTCAATCCCGCAATTCCATCCGTCACGCCCGACAGTATCTTTGGCCCTGCCACAGAAGAGGCGGTGCGGGCATTTCAGACAGAATACGGCTTGCCCGTTACAGGAATTGTGAACGAGGATACATGGGATGCCGTTTATAACATTTATCTCTCTCTTGTTTCATCAGTTCCTCTCGAATACCGTGAAGGACGAATTGTCCCCTTCCCCGGTACAACGCTTCTCGAGGGCTCGCGCGGAGAGGATGTTGTACTGCTACAAGAATACCTGAACTATATCGGCAGAACCTATCCTGAAATTCCCTCTCTTACGGTAGACGGCGTGTTTGGCCCTGCAACCGAAAATGCCGTTCGTGCTTTTCAGACGCGATTCGGTCTTTCGGGGCCGTCAGGTGTTGTCGGCGCATCGCTTTGGGGCAATATCACCGATGTCTACGAGGACCTTTATTACGGTAACCGTGCATCCGAGGGGCAATTCCCCGGCTATACCGTCCAATAAGAAAGGAGTGACATCATGTACGACATTCAAAAGAAAGAGGATGCCATCCGCATGACACAAACCTTCCTGCTTGAAATCTCTTATACGGATGACGATATTCCTCATGTTTCGGTTGACGGCATCTACGGAGAGCGCACACGACGCGCTATCCGAATTTTTCAGCGAAAAAAGGGCATCACGGAAACAGGCCGCACGGATTTTGAAACATGGCAAGCTCTTTTCGATGCCTATATGGATGCATTCGAATATAATGAAAAAGAGCGACGGCGTGTCTCACAGCACACAAAGGACAGCGATATGCCGTAAAACCTTCACCTTCTTTTCAAAAAACCGAGAAAAAAAGCAAAAAGAAGAGATTGAGTGAAATTTTGAATCAAAAACGGGTATAATCAGTTCGCAACGGTTTTACCCGTTTTTTATTGACCTTATTTGACTTTGACTTTCTTTGACTTTTAGTGTAAACTATAAGCGTAAAGAAAGAGAGGGCAACTGCAATGATTATATCCGACAATATTGCACGCATGATAGAAGCGCTGATTGAAGAGAGTGGCGGAACAATTGAGTTGAAGCGCAATGTCATGGCTGAACAGCTTGGCTGTGCGCCGAGCCAAATCAATTATGTCATCATGTCAAGATTCACGCCCGAGCGCGGCTATATAATTGAAAGCAAGCGAGGTGGCGGCGGTTACATCCGTATTGTGCGAAAGGCTCTTCCTCGCAATGACCTTCTTGTCCGCGTACTGCATAGCATTGGCGACACGCTCGAGGAAGCGGAGTGCGCTTCCCTTTTACAAGCACTCGCATCTCATGATGCCATTTCCTCACAGGATATCACACTGCTGTCGGCGGCACTTTCCCAGGCATCGCTCTCGCCTGCTCCGTCAAGGACGATGCAAGCTGCGCTCCGTGCCTCGATTCTGCGTCAGATGATTCTGTCGCTGATGCAATAGATTCATAACACAAGTGCAAATTCATATAAATGAAAGGAAAAAAACGATGAAAGACCTTTGCCAAAAATGTAAAAGCAAGCCTGCCGTTTTTTATTACGAGCAGACGATAAACGGCCAAAAAACCGAATACGCACTTTGCACCGACTGTGCGGCAGAGTGGAAGCGTGCGCACAAGCTGCACGAGGAGCCTTTATTTGCCGTGGCAGATATGTCCCCTTTTTCAGGGCTTGACGCGCTTTTCGGATCGCTTTTTGCACCGAATACCGCAATTTCCTACACAAGCAAAAAATGCCCTCTGTGCGGTGCGAGCTTTGCAGAGCTTAAGCGGAGTGGCAAGGTGGGCTGTGCCACCTGCTACGAGACCTTTGAAGAGGAGCTTGCACCCACTCTGCGTTCGATCCACGGCACGCAAAAGCATACAGGGCGCGCGCCTGCCTCACTGAAAAGCGAAACGCAACGAAAAAAACGGCTTGAGGCACTCCGTGCCGAGCTGAATCGCGCGGTCGAGATACAGGCCTACGAGGAAGCGGCAAAGCTACGCGATGAAATTCGCAAAATTGAAAACGAGGGATAAGGAGAATGACGATGTTTTGGTACGAACAAAAAGCAGAAAACAAGGATGTCGTTGTCAGTACGCGTGTCCGCTTGGCGCGTAATTTGCGCGAGTATCCTTTTGCGGCACGTTTATCCGAAGAAAAAGCAAGCGAAATTGTCAGTAAGCTTTCGCTCTTATACAAGGATAAAGAGGGCTATTCATTGACCGATATGAGAGACATCAGCCGCATCGAAGCAGAATCGCTTTGCGAGCGTCACTATATCAGCCGTGAGTTTGCACAAAGCACAGCCCCCCGTCTCCTGATTACAGAGGAAAAGAAGAATATTGCCATCATGGGGGGTGAGGAGGACCATCTCCGCATTCAATGCCTGAAAAACGGTCTGGCGCTTGATGAAGCATTTGAAGAAACAATGAATCAGGAGAAATTTCTCGACAGTCAGCTTTCATTTGCCTATCATGAGTCTCTCGGCTATCTGACACATTGCCCGACCAATCTCGGCACAGGTATGCGTATCTCGGTGATGATACATCTGCCCGCCTTGACGATGCTGGGACACATGGATGTTTTGCGTCAGCAGCTGCAAAAGCTTGGTGTGGCTGTACGCGGTATGCAAGGTGAAGGCTCGCGCGCCGATGCCGCCCTTTACCAGATTTCAAATCAAGTGACAATGGGCATTACCGAGGCGGAAACTCTGCAAAAAATGAAGGAAATTGTCACGCAGATCTCCGAACGCGAGCGTGCCGCGCGCGTATCCTTCAATGAAGAGACAAAGGAAAAGCTGCTTGACAGCGCACAGCGGGCGGAAGGGATTTTGCGCTCTGCCCGTATGATTTCCTCATCTGAATTTCTCACACTTTACAATTCTGCGCGGCTCGGCTGTACAATTGGCAACACCTCTGCTCTTTCCTGTGACCTGCTTGACAGACTTCTCTTTGCCGTCATGCCTGCAACCATGGCACTCGCAGGCTACAGAGATGCGGAAAGCAGCTTACCGAAGGAAATGCAGCGTGACAAAAACCGTGCCGTTCTGATTCAAAAAGCCATTGCCGCACGCGACAGGAGCGTGGCAAGAAAAAACAAAAAGGCGAATGAAAACGCCTGAAATCAAGGACAAGGAGGAACTGACAAATGGTCAACCGTTTTACAGACAAAGCGCAACGGGCTTTGAATGAAGCGCTGACGATTGCAAGTGACCTTGGTCACACCTATATCGGCAGCGAGCATCTTTTACTGGGACTTCTATCTGATAAGGACAGCATTGCAGGTCATGTTCTGACCTCCGGAGGCATCAGCTATGAAAAGACAAAGGAGGCTGTCGCTGAATTTGCGGGCGTCGGCACAAAAACAAATATTTCACCCGCCGACATGACACCCCGTACCAAACGAATCATTGAGCGCTCGGCACGCGAATCGGCGGCTTGTGGCGCAGGCTATATCGGAACCGAGCATCTTCTGCTCTCGCTCATAGGAGAAGCAGACAGTGTTGCTGTGCGCCTTTTGCAATCCTTCGGTGTCTCGTGCAACGAGCTTCGGAGTGATACGATGGCACTGCTTGAAAAGAGTGGGGACACGCGTGAGGTGCGAAGTGATGCAGGAGGCGCAAGCAAAAAAAGCGAGCAAGCCTCGCTTGCCTCCATGCCGACTCTTGCTTCCTATGGGCGCGACCTGACCGAGCTCGCCAAGAAGGGCAAGCTGGACCCCATCATCGGCCGTGATGAAGAAACCTCGCGCGTGATTCAGATACTTTCGCGCCGCCAAAAGAACAATCCCTGTCTGATCGGCGAGCCGGGTGTCGGCAAAACCGCCGTTGTCGAGGGGCTTGCACAGCGTATTGCAGAGGGCAATGTTCCCGAGCTTCTTCGTGACAAGCTGGTTGTGACGCTGGACATTTCGTCGATGATTGCAGGTGCAAAATACCGCGGTGAATTTGAGGAACGGTTAAAGGGCGTGATGGAGGAAATTCTGAAGAATCCTTCGGTCATTCTCTTCATTGATGAAATTCACACCATTGTCGGCGCAGGTGCCGCCGAGGGCGCGGTGGATGCTGCCAATATATTGAAGCCCGCACTTGCGCGTGGCGAAATGCAGCTGATTGGCGCGACGACCATTGATGAATACCGTAAGCATATTGAAAAGGACAGTGCGCTTGAACGACGCTTTCAATCGGTGACAGTCGGTGAGCCGAGTGAGGAGGAAGCCATTTTGATTCTCCGCGGACTTCGTGACAAATACGAGGCACACCACAAACTAAAAATTTCGGATGAAGCCATCGAGGCGGCTGTCAGGCTTTCGGTACGCTATATCAATGACAGATTTCTGCCCGATAAGGCGATTGACCTGATTGACGAGGCGGCATCCAAACTTAGAATTGCCACCAACACTTCCCCGCTTGATTTGCGCGAGGCAGAGGAAAAAATCAAAGACCTGAAGCGCAATAAGGAGGAGGCGGTCAAGGAGCAGAACTTTGAAAAGGCTATTATTCTTCGTGACCAAATCAAAGAAGCCGAGGAGTCGCTGAATGCCCAGCGCGATGCATGGAAGGAGCGCCATGACGGCAAAGCGGTAGCAGTCAACGCAGATGATGTTGCGGATGTTGTGACCGCATGGACACACATTCCCGTCAAGCGTTTGGCAGAGGAAGAAAGCACAAAGCTGGCGCATCTTGAAGATGTGCTCAAAGCCCGTGTCATTGGGCAGGACGAGGCAGTCGATGCCGTTGCGCGCGCCATCAAGCGCGGTCGAATGGGCATGAAGGACCCCAAGCGTCCGATTGGCTCGTTTATGTTCCTCGGCCCGACGGGTGTCGGTAAAACCGAGCTGACAAAGGTGCTTGCCGATGTCATGTTTGGCAGTGAAAACGCAATGGTACGCGTGGATATGTCGGAATACATGGAAAAGCACAGCGTTTCCAAGCTCATTGGCTCCCCTCCCGGCTATGTTGGCTATGATGAGGGTGGCTATCTGACCGAGCAGATTCGCCGTAAGCCTTATTCCGTTATTCTCTTTGACGAAATTGAAAAGGCGCACCCCGATGTCTTTAATATTCTGTTGCAGATTCTTGAAGACGGTATTCTGACCGACTCGCGCGGGCGGCATGTGGACTTCAAAAACACCGTCATTATCATGACCTCCAATGTCGGTGCGGGTAGTATTGTCGAGCCGAAGCGACTTGGCTTTGCCGTTGAAACAAGCGCACTTGACGAGGACAAGAAATCAAGAGAGAATGTCATGAGTGCGCTGAAAAGCACCTTTAAGCCTGAATTTCTGAACCGCCTTGACGAAATCATCATCTTTGGCAAGTTAAGCGACACGCACATTCGCCGCATTGCCGACCTCATGCTTGCATCGGTTTGCAAGCGCGCCGAGGCACTTGACATCAAGCTGACAATTGAAGACTCGGTGACTGCACTCGTTGCCAAGGAGGGCTTTGACCCTGTGTACGGTGCGCGTCCCTTGCGCCGCGCAATTGTTCACTTGGTTGAGGATGCGCTTTCGGGTGCGATGCTTGACGGCAAAATAGCGGCCGCCAACAATGTCATTGCACGCGCCGAGGACGGCAAGGTCGTCTTTTCCGTACAAGAATCAAAAAATGCTTGAAGCCTATCCGAAGGGGTGGGACAAAGGTCAATATCGACCTTTGTCCCACCCCTTAAAATATGTAAAAATTTTGAAGAGAAACTATGAGAAATTGCTTGCAAAATTCGATTCTATATGCTACAATAGCCATAGAAAAAGAATTTTCAGGAGGAAAGCATCATGTTTTTCAAGCCACAACTCTACAAAAGGAGTGGTAAGGGTGTTTCTTTCGTAAATTCTTGCACGATTGACACCGAAGGCAGAGCCTATGCCGACTACATCCAAACAACTTTTAAGGAGAAAATCATTGGCAGAAGCGTCGGTGCCACTTGTAGTTCTGTTGTTTTCAAGCTTGGCTTCCCGACCGCTTTGAAAAGCAAAATCAAGGCAGAGGTCAAATTTGAAAACAACCCCGAGGCGTATGCCGTCAAGATTGGTCAGAAAACAGAAATTTATGCTTTGAAGGAAGAGGGCTTTATCTACGCCGTGTCGACCTTGGCACAGCTTGCTGATTTTGGTGAGCTTGAGGGCGGACTTCTCTACGATTATCCGCAATTTGAAACGCGCGGCTACAAGCTTTTCCTGCCTGCAAGAGAGGACTTCGGTTCATTCCGTCAGATTGTCGATATGCTTGCGTACTACAAGTACAATGCCATTATGATTGAAATCGGCGGCGCGATGGAATACAAGCGTCACCCTGAAATCAATGAGCACTGGCAAGAATTCTGCAAGGAAACACTTGCCTGTTCAGGCAAAACGCAAGAAATTCAGTTCAGGACACACCCTTGGCACAAGAACAGTATTCACTGCAACAATGCCGAGGGTCAAATTCTGACGCACGAGGAATGCCGTGAGCTTGCCGCATACTGCCGCTCAAGAGGTCTTGAGGTGATTCCCGAATGTCCGACCTACAGCCATTGCGATTATATTGTTGCGGCGCATCCCGAAATTGCAGAGCGTCCGGACGACCTGTATCCCGATACCTATTGCGGAAGCAACCCGAAAAGCTACGAAATTGTTTTTGACATTCTTGAAGAGGTCATTGATGTTTTCGAGCCGAAGCAAATCAATATCGGTCACGACGAAATGTATTCTATCGGCCTTTGCGAAAAGTGCAAGAAAATTCCTCCCTATAAGCTTTATGCAAGAGATATTTGGAAGATTCACGACTTCCTTGCACAGAAAAATGTTGCCTGCATTATCTGGGGCGAAAAGCTCTTGAAGGCAGCAGACGATACCGGCAAGCCGATTGGCGGCTCGGGACACGGAGAGGGCACATGGAAGGTGCCTGCACTCTTCCCCTGCCGTGACATTCTCCCCAAGGATATCACCGTTCTGCATTGGTACTGGAGATTCAATTACAAGTATGACCGAGTCTTCCATGACAGAGGCATCCGTATGCTCTACGGCAACCTCAGCGCACTTACCCTTGAGCATTGGTCTTTAAGACGCGACTGGGGTGCAAAGGGCGGCTTTATCTCCAACTGGGGCTCCTCCAAGGAAGAATATATGCAAAGAAACCGCCAGTATCTTGACATTGTCGGCGCGGCTCTCGGCTTCTGGCTCGAGGACTTTGAAGCACTCGGTGTCGAGAGGCAGCTTGAAATGGTTTTGAAGGAGCTGTACCGCCTGAAGTCTGCAAAAATCAAGAATCCGATTCGTGTCATCCACACAACCGACTTCACCTGCCCCTACAAAGCCTTCTTTGACGGCATCTTCATTGTTGACGAAAAATACATCCTCGGTCACTATGAAATCACCTATGCAGACGGAAAGACTGCAAAGCTTCCCGTCAAATTCGGCACCAATATTTCCTCTTCTCAAATGGAGAATCCTCTCCGCAATCCTTTGCTGAAGGAAGTCTCCTACAGCACCTACCCCTACAAAGCAAACGGAAAGTTCGTTTACGAAACCCAATATGAGAACCCCAACCCTGATTCCACCATTGTGAGCTTCCGCTATGTTCCCGTTGAAGGAAAGGAAGATGCTCATGTAGAATGCTATTCCTTCAATGCTGTACCGAATCTTTCGTCCTTTACCAAAGAAAACGGAGCTATTGAACGGATGAATGATGCCGGCTTTGAAATCATCTGACGATATAAAGCCAACGGCATGACATTCAAATTTGGATAATTGCAAAAAGAAAAGCAGGAATTTCCTGCTTTTCTTTTTTGCGATAACCGTATTTTACTTATGCAATAATCAGGCTTGTCATGCCGTCGATGCTACCGGGAGCGTCAGGCTCGGCAAGGTAGCGTTCGGGAATCTGATTGCAATGAGCAAGCGATGAAATGTCTGCCTTATAGCGCTTTGCCATGCTCCAAAGTGTTTCTCCCGATTCAGGATAGGCAACAATGACCAGCCCTTGCGGTTTTTCTATTGCAGTGTCGGGCAAAAGCTCGGCACTTTCAGCGACGCTGATAGTTTTCGGCTCAGTAGCGGACAGAGTGACTGCCATCTCACCGTCCACGCGGATATTCTCTCCGTCAATACGCATCTGACCGCCGAGAAATTCTGCCGTGAGATGATAAGCTGTCGCATCACTGCTGATTCCCTTTCCGTCAAGCTCCATGCGTACAGGGAATGCAAGCTCCACACGCTCATATTGCAGTGCCTCTTCACCTGTCGCGGGGATAAGCATGATACCATCCCCCTTGCATTCGCCGCTCACACGGATTTTATCGTCCACGCGCTCAACCGTCATTGTGCCGAGCGTTACGGCGCAATCGACTGCACGCGCACCCGGATAGTTATTTTCAAGAGGCGCGCTTCCGCTGACGGTGAAATTCTGCGTGACCGAGCCGAGCGTGCGGAAGAGCGGCATCTGCCTATATGCGATGTGCGCATCCTGCCCCTTGGCATACATATCCTTGACATAGTGCATTTCGCGACTTGACACACCCTCGCCCTCCAATGCGATTTGCATGGAAAGCGTCAGCTCACACGCGCCGAGCCCGTCATCCTCGACTGCTGCATCAAGTGCGGTGCAAATGCCCTTTATTGTTACAAAATCAAATGGGGTATTTGCCTCAATCACTGTATCAAAGGGGACTTTTCTCCAAAGAACCTCGGGGATTTCACTATTCTCTCCCCCTACTGCATAAAGAAGCTTCACCCATATTTCGCCCATGCAGTAAACGCCGTCTGCCTGCGGCTTTGCTTCCTTGACAAAGACAGATGCCGAGGAAGCAATTGGCCTTACCTCGTCGGCACGCAAGGAATCAAAACGGTAGCTATCGCTATATGTCAAATCGTCGCGATGGATGCGCATTGTCTCGGATATGACCTCATGACCGATGAGCTTTTCAAATGTGCCGTCATGCTCCTGCAAGCCCTCGCTCACAACACTTTCCTCGGATGGCAAGCGCACATCCGATGCAATGCTTGCGCGAATGCTCAAACGGCGCGGGCCACTCAGACGATAGGTGACGCGGTCAACGCGACTGTCTGCCATCGCTTGTACCTCACCGTCCGCCGATATAGGTGCGACAAAGCGATAGTCGCCGTCAAGAACGGTTGAAGCGAGCTTTCCGCTATCATCGCTATAAAGCACGGTATGAACAGCCATGCCCGAAAACTCGGCTTTGTTGTTGCCGACAAACTGCCCCACAGGCAAAAGCTTGGTTTCAATACGCAGAAGCTTACGAATTTCAGGTAAATAATCGGGCAGAGTGTATTCGCCGACACTCTCGCAAAAGACCGTTTCGCCCTTATGATACCGCATTGCTCTTACCTCATCAAAGATACCTTCCATAAATACCTCCATGGTTTTTTGCTACATATCTATGCAAGGGAAACTCAAATTATGACTTCAAATAAAAAAGAGAATCCGAAAAAATCGGACTCTCAATTATCAAGATTGACGCGCAAAAGGTCCCACGGTGTCATCATGCCGATAAGAGCCGAATCGCTCTGACCGTTTTTGGTGACAAAAAGGGCGGCAAGGCGCTTCTTCTTGGGCCCGCCTTCGTTGAAATAAGCGCGCAGAGATTCATAGGGGCAATCAGGCGACACAAAGGCAAACCTTTCATTGATATGCTGCTCGACAGGCAAAAGCTCCCAAAGCCGACCGACCGTTGCATCATGACCGAGTGGCTCATCGGGATTCTTCTTGACATAGGAAAACATAGTGCCAACACTCAAAACACCATACAAGCGGTTATCCTCAAGCACAGGGACATGGGAAAAGCCGCGTTCCTCCATGCGATTGAGAAGTGAGACGAGTGAATCGTCCTTTCTTGCGCGCAAGAGTGCGTGAAGCGGTGTGGCGATTGTGGCGGCATTGGGCGGATTTTCAAGATAGCGCAGAAGCCGTGCAAGAAAGTCAATCAATTTCTGTGATGGCTGCACAGCATCCTCACCGTCAAAGCGTGCATGGTGGGAAAGCAGATTGCGTACCTCTCGGCACAAATTCAGCTCTTCCTTGAATCGCTTGCCTTCGGGCGTGTCCATAAAGCGCATAATGGGGTTTCCCACTCGCTTATTGGCTTTAGACTGATAGCGAAGCTGCAAGGTTTCTTCAATATTCTTATAGAGGTCAAGGAATTCTTCGCTTGGCGTCATAGCTTTTCCTTTCTTTGATTCATAAAATGCAAGGGGGGCAGTCCAAGAGACTGCCCCTCATCATTATTCTTCATCGGGATAGCCCTCGGGATTTCCCTTCTGCCAACGAGCCGCATCCTCACACATTTTGGCAAGGTCGCGCTCTGCCTTCCAGCCGAGGTATTCAAGTGCCTTGGCGGGATTTGCGTAGCATTCTGCAACATCGCCGGGACGGCGCGGTGCAATACGGTAATTGACTTTACAGCCAAATGCCTCTTCAACGGCCTTGACAATTTGAAGGACCGAATAGCCGTTGCCTGTACCGACATTGTAGTATTCAATGCCCGTCACACACTTTGAGCGTTCGAGTGCCTTCAAGTGTGCGAGCGCAAGGTCAACAACATGGATATAGTCGCGAACACCCGTACCGTCAACGGTCGGATAATCGTTGCCGTAGACGCTGAGACAAGCAAGACGGCCAATTGCAACCTGAGTTGCATAAGGAAGGAGGTTGTTCGGGATACCCTTCGGGTCCTCACCAATCAAGCCGCTTTCATGCGCGCCGATAGGATTGAAGTAGCGCAGGATAGTGACGCTGAAATCAGGCTCTGCTTTCACAAGGTCAGCAAGAATACGCTCAATCATCAGCTTGGTTTCACCATAGGGGTTGGTGGTAGACAGGGGGAAGTCCTCGGTAATCGGCACAGTTTTGGGAACGCCGTAAACCGTTGCGGAGGAGCTGAAAACCATGCGGCGCGTGCCGTATTTCTTCATCAGCTCACAGAGAATGAATGTGCCTGTCAGATTGTTATGATAGTAGCGAAGCGGCTGTTCAACCGATTCACCGACAGCTTTCAGACCTGCAAAATGAATGACCGCGTCAATTGAATGTGCCATAAAGACCTTTTCAAGTGCATCCTTGTCAAGTAAATCCACCTGATAGAAGGTCGGACGCTTGCCGGTAATCCTCTCAATGCGGTCCAAAACGCATTTTTTACTGTTGCTGAGGTTATCAACGATGACGACCTCTTGATTTGTATTCAAAAGCTCAACGACTGTATGCGAACCGATATAGCCGGTACCGCCTGTCACTAAGATTGCCATATGCGTATTCCTTTCTGTCCGTGCCCCTCGATTATTTCTGATTCTTCCAAAGACCGTCGGGATAGACACCTGCATCCACAAGGCCCTTCAGGGTAGCGACAACCTTTGCCTTATCCTGCGGATAGGTCACGCCGCACCACTTGGCGTCGGTTGCAAGAACCTTGAGCGTTGCGGCACCCGCCTTAACGGTATCGCCTGCAACGAAGGGCAAGAGATATTCGTCCTTTTCAAGATTGGTTTCGGGGGAAGAAGCAAAAAGATGTAAGCCCTCTTCAACATAATTCATGAAGGAAGGTCTGAATGCAAAGAAGTTCATAGAAACTGTCGTATCTGCGGAAACGGGTATCCATTTCTCACCGTCAAGATAAGCGGCATCATTGCCCTCGGGGCGAATCTTGGTGCGCTCGGTGATAGAGGTGAGGAAGCCGTTTTCGTCTGCGGTGCAGATACCGCGGGAAACAGTGCCGTTCTCAGTCAAGGTATTGCCGAGGCGATAGCCGACCATGCAGTAACGGGCAACGCCGTCCTGATCCTTTGCCTCACGCATATAATCGTAAGCCATACGGTAAGGCTCAACACCGTAGTAGTCATCGGAATTGATAACAGCGAAGTCGCCGTCAACCATATCCTTGCAGGTAAGGAGTGCATGAGCAGTGCCGAAGGGCTTGACTCTTGCGGGGGGAATCTCAAAGCCCTCGGGCAAGGTCATTTCCTGGAAAGCATATTCAACGCGAATAAACGGCTCGATTCTGCGACCGATGGTTTCGCGGAAAGCATCATAGTTCTCGCGCTTGATGATGAAAATGACGCGGTCATAGCCTGCGCGAATGGCATCATAAATCGAAAAATCAATGATAAATTCGCCGTGCTCGGTGACAGGGTCCATCTGCTTAAGACCGCCGTAGCGGGAGCCCATTCCTGCTGCTAAAACAATAAGTGTCATAATTTTTCACGGCAAAAGCCGCATTCTCCTTTTTGAATTTTTGGTGTAATGACAAGTAAAGAAGAGCAGACTTCTCCACCCTTCTTTACACTTCATTCATTATTTTGCGTAAACGCTGACGCACTTCTTGTCTTTTGCCATATACTCAAACTTGACAACGCCATCAATCAAAGCGAAAAGCGTATCGTCAGAGCCATGACCGACATTTGCGCCGGGATGAATTTTGGTGCCGCGCTGTCTGACAAGAATATTACCGGCGGTCACTGCCTGACCGTCAGCTCTCTTGACACCAAGACGCTTGGATTCGCTATCACGACCGTTCTTCGTGGAGCCGACACCCTTTTTATGAGCAAAGAATTGCAAACTGATGCGTAACATGATTATTACCTCCATAAATTTGGATAGTGACCTTGAAGGTCAACATTTTTGCTTAAAGAATCAACTCGTCCTTAACCTCAACCACAAGAAATTCATAATATTCTTCGGTCAGGTCCATGAGTTGATAATAATAGGCCTGTATAAGACCGCCGACCGCATAACGCTTCTTTTCATCGTCCTCGTAAGCGGCAAGCGCGCCCTTGGCGACAACCTTGATATCCGTCGTTTTTTCTTCAACCAGCCAATCAACATTCGACGCATAAGATACCTCGATTGCGTTGACAATCAACATCGTCATAGCAGAGAGTGCGGCACAGAGAGGATCCTCTCCCGACTCGGCATATCCTGTATGACCGACCTCTTCAAAGGCATAAAAGACGCCCTCGGTCTTATAAAAAACTACTTTCGTCATAGAAAGAAATCAGCCCTCGATTTTTTCAATCATTACCTTGGTGTATGCCTGTCTGTGACCTTGCTTTTTCTTCTCGTTCTTCTTGGACTTGTACTTGAAGACAACAATCTTCTTCGCCTTGCCGTTCTTCAGAACCTTGGCAGTAACAGAAGAACCCGAAACAAAGGGTGTTCCTGCAACAAAGCTATCGCCTGCAACGGCAAGAACCTTGTCAAAAGTAACGGTTGCGCCTTCCTCAGCGCCGAGTTTTTCAACGAAGATAATGTCGCCTTCGCTGACCTTGTACTGCTTTCCACCAGTTTCGATGACTGCAAACATGAAAAGCACCTCTCTTTCATTCAAAGTCGCTGCCGCAGGCGACACGAATCAAGTCCGCGTTCTTAAACCAACAGGCATGCGTCAAATTATTATATCATAATCACTATCCTCTGTCAATACTTTTTTTGAAAAATATTGTGTTTTTTTAATTGTAAAATAAAATGCGAAAGAAGATTTTAAGGGGTGGTGCTTAATGATTGTCATTTAATCGCGCTTTGAAACATTCGCATTTTTCAAAAAAAACAACGAAAGGAGAAAAGAGAAAAAAAGTGAGGCTTATAGTT
>JAZRPF010000040.1:0-9287 GCA_045649045.1 Eubacteriales bacterium | reverse complement strand
GATGTCGGGCGATATCGGGACTGACGGCGAGTACATGCTTCCCCCATCTTGTCCACATCTGAAAAAATCCATGCCTTTCAAACGGCAAATGCGCCGTACTGACGACAGGGATATGCAGTACATACCCGACAATCACAGCGGAAAGGCAGGAGGGGCGCGCATGACCGTGCATAACATGAGGCTTTTCAAGACGGGCAATGTTCAATAAGGTTTTTGCTTGCCTTAAAAAAGAAATCAGACTTCCATCAAAGCGAGGGAGCGTTTGCACGCCAATGCCGCGCTTTTTCAGTACATCCGTATAAATTCCGTACGGTGCGGCAACGGTGACATAGTGTCCGCGCTCGCGAAGGGCGGTGCTTAATTCAAGGATGTGGGTTTCGGCACCGCCGATATCCATGCCGTTTGCGACCATGAGTATATGCAAGAACTTTCTCCTTTTATCCTTTTATATAAAATAAAAAGAATGCCGCATTAGCGAAGTGCAGGTGCTGCCTTCTTCTCATTGCGACATTCTCGGTTGCTGTTATTGGGGCGAACTTAAACGGGAATTTCTTCTTGATTTGCCTCGACTTCCATCTCTTCCATCGCGACTAATTGCACATGATAAGCGTCAATAACTGCGTTTTCAAGCTCGCTTCTGAATCTGGCATTGATGGGGTGAACGATGTCACGGAAGGTTCCGTCAGGATTCTTGCGGGATGGCATAACAATGAAAAAGCGTTCCCGCGCATAAATCACCTTGATATCATGAATGGCAATGGCATCGTCAAGTGTTACAGATACGACTGCCTTCATCGGACCTTCGTCAAAAAATTTGCGAATTTTAATGTCTGTAATTTGCATTGTTTTTCATCCTTTCGTCTTTCGAGAAGAAACTCTCATTTTCTACCTGTCAATAGTTTACATAAAAAATGTGAAAATTATGCACGAAAGGAAAAAGATATTTAAGAATCTTTTGTGATTTTTTATAGAACAGTCATTTTTGGAGAAAGGATGCTTTCGTATAATGAAAGCGCATCATTATGGCACTTACAAATACACATATCGGCAATCAAAACATAGAAAACGCTTTGAAAAACACAGGAAGTGTGTACTTTATCGGCATTGGCGGAGTCAGTATGTCCTGCCTTGCTGAAATGTCTCTGGAGCGCGGACTGCGAGTTGGAGGCTCTGACCGTACTCCTTCAGAGCTGACACATATGCTTGAAAATAAGGGAATCACCGTCTATTACGGGCATCGTGCATCGCAAATTGAGGGATACGGGGCAGTTGTCTATACGCTTGCCATCGATATTGAAAACGAAGAATATCAGGCGGCAATCAAAAAAGGAATCCCATGCATTTCCCGCGCCGATTTTCTCGGCTATCTGATGGGTGGCTATCAAAATCGCATCGGTGTGTCTGGAATGCATGGCAAAAGTACAACCACCGCGATGCTTGCCGCAGTCTTTGAGGCTGCAAAAAAACGCCCGACTGTCGTATCGGGCGCGGCACTTTCGCATTCAGAGGGGTGTTACCGAAAGGGAGACACCGACCATTTTATCTATGAAGCCTGTGAATATATGGATTCCTTTCTTTCGTTTTACCCGACAATCGCCGTCATTCTGAATGTAGAGCTTGACCATACCGATTATTTCGCGAGCTTAGATGCGGTTTGCCATTCCTTTGCGCTGGCGCTCAAACGGTTATCGCCTGACGGTATTGCCGTACTCAATGGCGACGATGAAAATGTCATGCGTATTGCTGAAATGGTCAAGGATAAAAAGCAAATAACATTTGGACTATCAGAAGCGGCTGATGTGCGCGCAACAGAGCTATCGCAAAAGAAGGGGATTTTTTCGTTTTCGTTGATTTATCAAGGCAAAAATCTGGGCAGGATTTCGCTTGGCATTGAAGGAAGGCATCATGTTTATAATGCGCTCGCAACTGCCACAGCCGCGCTTGCAAGCGGTGTTTCCTTTGAAGAATTGGCAGAAGGTCTATTGTCCTTTAAGGGCGCACGGCGTCGTATGGAATACCATGCGACTCTTGACTGTGTCGACATCTATGAGGACTATGCGCATCACCCGACAGAAATCCGGGCGACCTTGCTGACGGCAAAGGAAATGACAAAAGGCGATGTATGGTGCGTTTTTCAGTCGCATACATATTCTCGGACAGCGGAGCTTTTTGAGGACTTTGCAGATGCGCTTTCGCTTGCCGACCATACCTTGCTTTTGCCGATTTATGCAGCAAGAGAGACGGATACGCGTGGCGTTAGCGGCAAAAAGCTCGCCAGCGCGCTTTCATGTCCTGCAGATTATGTCGCAAGCTTTTCGGATGCCGCCGACTATATCAGAGAAAACGCCAAGTCGGGCGATTTGGTGATTATCATGGGCGCAGGCGATGTTTTTCATGTCCTTGACGAGCTTGGTATCCGTTCTTGCAGCTGATTCAGAGTGTCAGCTCCTCGCGGTTGAGTACAGCGCGGATCAAGCGGTCGCCCTGATAGCAAAGTTTGAGTGAAAAAAACGGGCAATCATGCTCAAGAAGACGCAAAAAGAGATGGTCGCCCTCCCATAAGGGAAGTGACGCTACTTGACTTTTTGGCACCCATTCCAATACACCTTCATCGCATTCTTGTTTGATTTCTCCAAGGCAATCGAAGGCTTTGAAAAGATGCATATATTCCGTACCGTAAATATCCGAGACAAAAGTAATGATTCCGCGATAGATTAGATTCTTTGGTGTCAACCCTGTTTCCTCTTTGATTTCGCGAAGAACACAGTCTTCGGGACTTTCTTCTGCTTCAAATTTTCCGCCGATTCCTACCCATTTATCTGCATTTTCATCGCATTTCTTTTTAATACGGTGGAGCATCAGATAGGCGCCGTCCTTTTCAATATAACAGAGAGTGGTCATTTTCATGGTATTTCCCCCGATTTATCAGTATGTGTGAAGATGAAAAAGAGGTTTTATAATCAAAACCTCTTTCTTTTTTTATTGTTTTGAGCGGTTTTGCCTGAAAATTTCATAACCGAGTATAGTTGCGGAGGAGGCGGCAGATAGAGAAGCGCTGAATTCGCGACCGTAATCAATTTTCACGCGAAGGTCTGCTTTTTCAAGCAAAGCGCGCGAAATACCGCGTCTTTCGCCACCTATCAGCAAAAGAATCGGCAAGGATAAATCGGTTTTGTACACAACATTTTCCGTACGCAAGTCGGCACAAACGACGCGATAGCCAGCCTCGTGGAAGATATCGGCACAGGCAAGCGGCTCGCATGTATAAATCTCAAACAGCTCCGATGCACCGGCAGATGAGCGCGCGACAACCCCTGCGGCACTCATCCAGTTGCGTTCGGATAAAATGATTCCTTGCGCGCCTGCCGCATAAAGAGAACGCAGGGCATAGCCGAAGTTGTAGGGGTCCTCAATGCCTTGAATCATGCAATAAAGGCTATTTTTTTGAATAGAGTCGACGCTTAATTTCGGAATTGTTCGCGTAGAACAGAGGGCAATAATGCCACCGTGAGAGTCACCGACAGTCATAGAATCAATGACTTCGCCCGAAACGCCTTCAAGACAGAAGCCTGACGCCTTCGCTTGATGTGATAAAAAACGCATTTGTGGCTCTTTCAGCGATAGCTTGTCACAATTATACAAAATCTTTTGAATCCGACGGTCATTTGTCGGATTTTTTTCATTGATTGCGCGGAGAAGGGCGCGAATCGAGGTCATTCCTTCCAAAATCGAAGATTCTGTGAATTTTTCACTTTCTTTTTGCATGTAAAGACCATATCCTTCATATGTATTAGTAAAATCGGTGTAGGAGGCATTTATTCATGATATGTCAGACAACTCGCGAACGGTGCGTGCTTCTTGCGGAATACCTCATCGAGCATCGTAGCACCATCCGTCAAACAGCATCACATTTCTCGGTAAGCAAAAGCACGGTACATAAGGATGTTTCTGTACGACTGCGCGGAATAGACAAAAATCTTTATGAGCAGGCGAAGGTCATACTTGAAACAAACAAATCGGAAAGGCATTTGCGTGGCGGTGAAGCAACCAAGCGCAAGTACAGTCAGCGCACAAGCGATTGCGCCGAATCATTATGATAAGAATATTATAGCAAAGAGTTTCGAAAAAAGCAATAGGAGAGCAGATATATTAAAAGCATAGCATTCTCACTGAAAACTTTACAAGCAATTATACAAAATGCAAATTTTGTATAATTTAGGGAAGAGATTGCGAACAAAAGCCAAAGTGACGGTGCGAATGGCGCGAAAAACACAGAAGCTGTTTTGAATATGAGCAAAAAGCGGTTGAGATATAGCTTGACCGCTTTTTGCTTTAATGGAATATTTTTTCTGTAGATATCTTTACTTTCTTTTTAAAATATGATATAATGAAATGTAATATCTCCAAAAGATATAAAGAAAGGAATCGACCAATATGGCAATGAAAATTCGCGTATTAACGGTTACGAAAAAATCCAAGTTGAAAAATCTTGCTGAAAAAATCAGCACAAAGGCTGAATGCTATAAGGCAGTTGACATCATTCCGCCCGCATACACTTGTGATCGAGAACGCTTGGTGATTGTAGTTTTAACTGCTGCCAAAAATATGTCCGACGATTTCCGTCGCTTTATTCAGGATTTGAGTCGCGATAAGGTACAGAACATTGCATTTGTGGCTGACGGTTCGAAGGAGCTTATGATGCCCATTCTTGATTCGGTCAGAAACAGCACGACCAATTTGATTGAGGATGTTCTCTACATCGACGGCGGAAGTCCTCTTCCGTTTTTCGGCGGTAAATTGAAGCCCGAAGAAGAAGCCGGTGCTATGGCTTGGTGCGAAAAAATCACCGCAGAGCTGGTCTGATCTAAAAAATATGCTGTTTCGCCTTCAAAGGCAGAAACAGCATATTCATTCAATTTTAACCCTTTAATTTGCTGACAATTTCCGCTGTATCGCTTGCGATAACATATTCCTCATTGGTAGGAATCAGGTAAATTTTCACACGCGATGTGTCTTTTGAAAGACAGGTTGTGGAAACAGGGCGGGAAACATGATCATTGATGTTTTCATCAAGCTCAACACCAAGATATTCAAGCCCCTCACAAGCGAGCTTTCTGACAATTTCGGTGTTTTCACCGATGCCTGCGGTAAAGACGATGGCGTCAAGACCGCCCATGGCCGCTGAATATGCGCCAATGTATTTCTTGATTTGATAGCAGAATATATCGAGTGCCAGCTTTGCACGGCGGTTGCCTGCATCAATTGCGGCACAAAGGTCGCGGCAATCGGAGGAAACGCCTGAAATGCCGAGGAATCCCGATTTTTTGTTGAGATAACTGTTGATTTCAGATACCGAAAGATTCTCTTTTTCCATAATGAACGGAACAAGTGCGGGGTCAATTGAACCGCAGCGAGTTCCCATCATCAAGCCGTCAAGAGGTGTGAAGCCCATTGTAGTATCAACAACCTTGCCACCCTTGACTGCGGCGATTGAAGAACCGTTGCCGAGATGGCAGGTGATGATTTTGGTGTCCTCGACGGGTTTATCAAGCAACTTTATCATCTCACCCGAAACAAAGCGGTGTGAGGTGCCGTGGAAGCCATAACTACGAATGCCGTACTTTTCGTAGAGCTCATAAGGAACGCCGTAAAAATACCCTTCCTCGGGCATTGTCTGATGGAATGCCGTATCGAATACGAGCACCTGCGGTGTGCTCGGCATTGCATCCTTACAGCCTTGAATGCCCATCAGATGCGGAACGGTATGAAGCGGTGCGAGGTCAATACAAAGCTTCAGCTTCTCAACCACCTCATCAGTTACAAGCACGGAGCCCGAGAAATACGAGCCGCCATGAACAACGCGGTGTCCGACAGCGTCAATTTCGCTCATATCGGAGATGCAGCCAAATTCAGATGAGGTCAGCGTATCAACAAGAATTTTGGTGGCATCCGAGTGTGTCGGCATGGGAAGGTCTGCAATATAATCTTCTCTGCCGAGCATTTTATGAATAATGCGACCGTCGATGCCGATTCGTTCACATACGCCCTTCGCCTTGATTTCGTTTTTTTCGGTATCATACAGCTGATATTTCAGCGAGCTGCTACCTGCATTGACTACCAATACATTCATAGTGTGATTCCTCCATCGTTTTTTATCTTTGATAACATTATCTATTATAAACTAATTTTTGGAAAATTTCAATAGATATCCGCAATTTTCGGAGAGGAGGCGTGTATTTTTTGAAAACTGTTGCCATTATCAGCGAGTATAACCCCTTTCATCTCGGTCACGCCTATCATTTGGATAAAATTCGCGAGGAATTTGGCGAAGATACTGCCATTATCGCCATTATGAGCGGTAACTACACGCAAAGAGGCGAGCTTGCCATTGCGGATGCTTATATTCGTGCAGAGGCGGCGGTAGAGGCGGGCGTTCAGCTTGTACTCAAATTACCCTTCCCTTTTTCCTGCTCATCTGCGGAATATTTTGCAAGTGCCGGTATTTCTATTGCCTCATCTCTGGGCGTCGTTGATGCTATTTCTTTTGGTAGTGAAAGTGGCGATTTGAGCTTGCTTTCAAGAGCCGCTGAGCGTATGAATACCCCTGAATATCAGTTGGCAATGAAAACATTGTCCCAAAACCCCCAAAACGCCTCACTTGGTCATCCAAGGCAAGCACTTCTTGCTTATGAGTCGCTTTTTGGTAATGAGGATGCTTCGCTTTTTGAAAAGCCGAACAATTTGCTGGCACTTGAGTATCTGCGTTCCATCAAAAAAAACAATTCCGAATTAATTGCACATACAGTTCGCCGCCGCGGAAACGGATTTCTTGAAACCGAATTAACCGAAGGTGTTTTGCCAAGTGCAAACGCAATTCGCAAGCTGTGGATGGACGGGCCTGCTGCTGAATTTTCAGAAACCGCATTCAGTTCTCTCCCCTCGGCTTCAAGGAATGTCTTTAAGCGCGCCTTTTTAACGCAGGAAATGCCTGCGGATATCAACCGTCTTTCAAATGTCATATTGGCATTTTTAAGAAATATATTTCCGAATTCAGAAGCATACAAGGCTGATGAAGACGGAGGCTTATACCATCGCGTCCTGAAAAAAGCCATGGACGCTACGAATATCGAAAATTTGATTCAATTCTCCTGCACAAAAAAATACACCATTGCTCGCATTCGCCGTTTGGTTTTCTATATCTTGTTCGGTATTACCTCCTCCGAACTTAAAGAAAAGCCACACTATACGCAAATACTTGCAATGGACGAGGTGGGATGCGCTCTCTTGAAAAAAATCAAAAAGCAAGGTCAAATTGAGCTTCTCACAAAGCCTGCTGACTATGATAAGCTATCAAATGACGCGTGCCGTCAGGCAGAGCTTGATTTCCGTGCGGAAGAGCTTTATTTATTTGCAAAGCCTGTCGTAGAAAAGGGGGGCTTGTCTTACAGACGAACTCCTTATCTGAAAAGGACGAAATGAATCATTTTTTCACGAAATTATCTTTTTGGCTTGTTTTGTCGAATGCGTTGACTTTCGCTTGCTTTCATTGTATGATGAAAACAGAAGACAAGCTAAGCCGAAAAAACAAGGAAAGGAGTTAAGAAAATGATTAAAGCAGAAGGAATTAAAGGGGCCTACTTGGAATATAAGGGATTGCCCTTGGTACGCGAAGGCAACGAGTTGTATTACGGCGATATGTCCGATAAATACTATCTGTTCATGATGATTATGTCAGAAAAGAAAAATGAAAAGCTTGATGCTTCCGTGCCTGACAAGGTAATGATTCAAATCATCGAAACGGCAAATCCAAGTAATATTTTGAAGCAGAAGGTCACAAACGGACTTGCTGAAGCACTTGAACTCGGCACAGCTTGGCTGGAACGCGCAAATAGAGATAAAGCGTAACGATACTGCCTTCGGGCAGTAGCCAAGGAGGTAAAAATTTTGAATAGGATTTTCAAAACATATACAAGCAGGAAGCAAGTGACTTCGATTTTACTCGTCCTTTTGCTATCTGCTTGTTTTGTCGGATGTCAGTTTCATTCCATGCTTGATGTTGACAGCTCTCAAAACAGCGAGGAATCAAAAAGTCAGATTAACGGCGACGCACTGCTCGGTCCCGGTACAAATGAAACGGACAGTGAGAGCGAATCAGCAGTACAAGTGCCTGATACTCATACTTATTACAGTCTGTTAACAGGTCTCCCCACCACAAAACAGCTATCACAAGCAAGACCAATTGCTGTTTGTGTTGGCAACACTACGGCGAGCCTGCCACAGTACGGTCTGTCCTTTGCCGATATTCTGATTGAAGCACCTGTTGAGGGCGGCAGTACCAGACTGATGGCTGTGACTGAAAATTATGCTTCTGTGAATTGCTATGGCTCAATCAGAAGCACAAGAGATTATTTACAGATTCTGGCAAGCGGCTTTGATGCTATGTCGATTTATGCAGGCACAAGCGATATTGATGAAAAAACAAGCTATGATGTAGGAGATTCTCTTGACTATATCGCACAAAATTTGACGACAACATTTTACCGTGACTCACAGAGAAAATCACCGCATAATCTGATGACATCCGGTAGCTTGCTCTCGTTTGCCATCGACGACTGCGGATATCGCACCGTGACATCGGGAGATGCACTTCCCTATCAGATTGCAACCGATACATCAAAGACGGCAACTTCCCGCACTCTTCCTGCTTCAAAGGTTGAGCTTCCGTTTTCTTCATTACAGAACACAGTCTTCACCTATGATTCGGCGAAAAATGTGTATTTACGCTCTCAAAATGGCAGTGAGCATATTGATGCAGGAAATCTCACTCAGCTTCAATACAGAAATCTGATACTCGTCTTTTGCGATTCTGTGACAAAGCCGAACGCTTCGGGCAATACAACGCTGACCATGTCCTTAAACGATGTCGGGACTGCTTATTATATCTCTGGCGGAAAGGCAGCTGAAATCAGATGGTCTCGTGCGAGCGAAGCTTCTTCCTTAACCTTCACCGATATCGCAGGAAAGCCTCTCGTAATTTCGGCAGGCAAGACCTATATCGGTCTTTTGAAAAGCGCAACGCTGGAAACAATTGTGATTGAATAAAAGACATCTCATCCAATTTATTATCCAAAAAAGAGGCACCGTTTTTTGATATGCACCCCAAAAGTTAGACACTTTTGGAGGTGCATATTTTTTATGGCAAAAAAGGAACAGAAGCAAAAAAATCATAGCGCAGAATTCAAAATTTGTGTTATAATGGATATGCGAGAACACCGACTAAGTTATCA
>JAZRPF010000039.1:0-28460 GCA_045649045.1 Eubacteriales bacterium | reverse complement strand
TTTGTATTCAGCGGATAGTCATTAATATTGAATCGCTTTGTCAACTCGCCTTTGTTATCTGCCATTTTCATCAGAGACAAATCTTCATCAACAGACGAAGTCTCAAGATTTGTCACCCATTCCGAAGCATCGGTAACATCTACTGCAGAAACTGCAATCGGTACCAGCAACGAAAACAGCGTAACAATCAAAAGGACAAAAGCAAATAACTTTTGATATATACTTTTCATTTTTCATCTTCTCCTTTTCTTTTTGTAATCGTTCATTTTCTATCTCCTATGCGCCGCTTATAGCTCGCTCAAGCTCTGCAACCGTCCTAAGCGGCTTCTTATATGCCATATCCGCGCAATTCGCTCTGATAAGCGCCGTAGCTACGGGAGGGCATACTGCGTTGCCCAGGCGTGCTATCTGCTTTGCCTCAGAGTATTTCTTGCCAATATGGCGCTCAATGTCGATTATGTAATCAACCGGGAAGCCCTGCGCAAGCTTCAGCTCCTCAGCCTTCAGCATACGCATACCAATATCGCCAATGAAATAAGGCGTGCCTGCTATCTCGATAATTAGGATCTCATTCTCCTTGATGGAATAATCCGCGTACTCGTTTAGGAGTTTGCGTACCTCGTTCCAATGATAAAGATCCTGCGTATTATCCACCGGGAGCAGATACGTTCTGATTTCCGCAAAATGACCTGCCGAGGTTGTGAGGGTAGGCATAGGCTCGTCAAGGCTCTTACCGTCCATATTCTTGCGCAGCACGCAAAGGTTGCTCGCACAGAGGTAATGCCTGGGAAGTGTTGTTACAGTAGGGATAGGCGCATCACTCTTGCTAGCGTGGTCTGCACCTCCGTAGTAATGCACGATGTTCGCGGCAATAGTCGCGTACCTGGGCGAGCCGTCAACCGTCATAATCGGCTCAGTTATCTTCTGCCCGCGTACCTCGCCCTTGCTCTGCTCTGAATGGTATTGCAGGAGCGCAGGAGCAGTGAGATATTGCTTGCAGGACGATACAACCGTAGAAACAGGCTCGTTCACGCTATTTACGCGGGGAGCTTGATTCTTATTTTCACCGTAACCGATAGGCGTTAAGTACGGTGTTACTGCGCCAAATCTCGTAGCGCCGGGCATAACAGTATCAAGAGGCTTCTTTGCATCTTGCCCGAGGCTATGCTGCTGAAACTTCGTAAGATACGGAGCTTCCACCGCAAAGCACGCCTTGCCGGTCTGCGTATTCATAGGCGCATCTACGCCGTGTATGCCCGGTCCATTCTTGTGGGAGCACTCTACCAGCTCAGGCGTAATAAGGTAGTAGTGATTAGCGCTCGTCTGCGTGCTCATAGGTCTATCTATTTCCTGGAAGGGATTATCAAAATTCATTTCCAAGATATAGGGCTTAGGATTCTTGATAACGAATTTATCAAGCCCTCTCGCCACGCGGCGCAGGGTGTTCTTAACGAGAGGCTTCTTGCGCTCAAAGATAGAGGGGCAAGGGATGCTCCAATCAATGCACTCGGCTGCGGTCCTGTAAGGCTTCAAGCCTTTTCCTTTGCCGTGCGTAGCCTTCGGGAATATAATGGGTTTTCCGTCATTCCTTGCTACGAGATAGAAGCGCTTACGAATGGTAGGAGCGCCCAGGTCGCACGCTCTGATAGTGCGAAATTCAAGCTTGTATCCAAGTCCTTTGATAAGGCGCTTCTCCTCAGCACTGCCGCGCTCTATTTTCAAAAACTCGCAGGCTTCTGCAAGCGCAGGGCAATCAGGAGCTACGCCATCGGAGAGCATACCCACGAAAGCCTTGAACGTTTCGCCAGCGCGTTCAGGATCAGGTCGCCAGCTTCCCGGCATTCTCTCCAATTCGGAGATCTCCTTACCTTCAACGTAAATCAACGGTCCCCAGGTCTGTATCTCCTCAACGTTCTCCATAAAGATACATCTCGGCGCTACGCTCGACATAGCCCATTTGATAATAACCCAGGAAAGCCCTCTGATCTTATGCTCTACGGGCTTATTGCCTTTTGCCCGGGAGAAGTGCTTGCAATCGGGAGAAAACCAAGCTATGCCGACAGGTCTGCCGCCCGTTACTTCCTCGGGATTTATCGCAAATACATCCTCCTGGAAGTGCTGCGTATAAGGGTGATTGACGGAGTGCATAGCAATCGCATCCGCATCGTGATTTATGGCTATGTCAACAGGTCTACCCGTTGCAAGCTCAATGCCAACGGAAGCACCGCCTCCGCCTGCAAAATTATCTATGATAAGCTCGTTAAGTAATTTATTCTGATACATTCGCTTCCTCCAAAAAATAGCGTACTATCGGCACCTTCTTGCCGTATATTTAGACAAAAAACGGCGAGATCAATTAGACCGCGCCGCTTTTCTTTTGGTTAAAAGAAATTATTTGACATAAAAATCGATAGGATGTTCGCCACTTGCAAGCGTCGGATAAACGGCAACGGTTTTTTCAGTAGCAAAACTGTCTGCAATCAAAAGATAGAATGTGACTTCTGTCCTCTCATTGAGAATAAAAGTGCGGGTACCGGTATTATCTGCATAATAACTGCGTGTTACACCGTCATCGTTCGTATGCTCTGCCATCAATTTATAGGTAGAAGATGTACCTTCAGGAGAGCCTGTATAGGTATATGTACCGGGATTCAAAGTCACAGTTGCAAATACAAACTTTGTATCAATGCCGTCGACATCTGCCGTTTTTTGCTCAAAATAAATTGCTCCGTCCTCTTGAATCTCAATGTTTGTGCCGTTATCGGAATACAGACGGTCTTCAACATAGTTTTTCAGCTTCAAAAGATTTTCTGTATTTCGAGAGCCGTTCAGCCATTCATTTGTATTCCAATTTCGGAAGCCTTCAGTAACATATGAAAATGCACCGACAACAGCTCCGGTCAGAATAACAGCAATGAGAATAATCACGATATTTTTTGTGCTTCTTTTCATATTAACACCACCTCTCATTATTCATAGTCGCCCAAAATGAGCGGCACGATAGAAAGAACTTCTCTTGCCGGTGTATACTTAGTCTGCACACGGCCCATAGAATCGGTCAAGCGCAAGAAGCTTGCAGCTACATAAGTCTTATTATCGAGAGCATTATTACCTTCGATATAAATTGTACCGCCAAATTCCGCATACGCACTCATGCGGACAAGGCCGTTTCCGGACGAAACGGTACAATCATCAAGCTTTGCATTTTCATCCGAAGAATATGCAAGCAAGACTGTTGCGTCACCGTTTTTAGATACAAAGGTGTTGCCGTCTTTTTTGACTGCAAGAGTTGAAGAAGTGTTATAAAAAGAACCGTCTTCAGAACCGACACCAATAATGGCGCCGTATTCGACTTTATAACCCTGTTCTTCGTATGCCTCAACTGCTTCATGATTGACATCGAACAGGACGCCAACCGCATCATAGCCCTCATACTGCATCTGGCCATCTACAAGAGTAGCGCCTTCCCAATCATACCGCAGCCGCCAGCCTTCATACGATATGACATCATCCATATCGACGGCAGGCGCACCTTCAAGGCTGATAGTCAGGTCATCGCTTCTGAAGCCGGTAGTAAGAAAACCAAACAAAGATGCGACCAAAGCCGTCGCGGCAACGGCTATCACAACCAGTTTTATCGTACTTGTTTTCATTTCTTCATTCCTTTCTCAACTTGATTGAGCAACATTTCAAGCAAGGCCTTATCGCTATCGCGGGCAGGCTTGAGCTTGATTGCATAAACGCCGTCATCGTCCTGCGACTGTATCTTATATGTAAAGCCCTTGACTGTTCTTTTTGTATGCTCATCACGCATCTCATAAGAATACTTATACAGACCGACTTTTTTGTCTTCGCCAAAAACGATATCGACAACTTCATAACCGCCAAAGTCTACAGGGACAAGACCTACTCGTACATCTTTACCGCGAATCTTACCTGACACGAAGCACCAAAAATATTGCTTACCGTCGCGCTCATAGTATTCACGCTCGACAAAAAGACCTGTAAAAACCCCCTCGCCTTCAACGATTTGAATATCGTCCATAACTTTGTCTGCTTCCTTTACGGCGATTATATTCTCGCCCTTTTCTACATTCATTTCCTTTTCCTCGTTTTTCATGGTTTTAATTCCTTTCTTGTTTTAATTGCTTTGTTTATTCAGTTAACTTGAAAAAAATCCGAAAAATTGACTAACAAATCTTTCGATTCGTCTATAGGCTCAACGCTTGGCTCGTCGGTCGGCCAAACATCGCCTGTTGTCAAAGGCACTATTTCAAGACATTCTCTTGCCGGAACATACCCAATTTGAATATTACCGTCCGCATCGGTCAAACGCACGAAGCCTGCAGCAACATAAGTCATATTGTCAAGAGATTGATCGCCTTCGATGTAAATTGTACCGCCAAATTCCTTAATTGCTCTAACACGAACAAGCTCGCTTCCGCTTTCAACGATACAATCATCAAGTGCTGCATTTTCATCTGAGGAATACGCAAGCACTAAAGTAGCATATTCATTCGGAGAAACCAGCTTTCCATCCTCTTCTTCTACTGAAAGAGTTGATGAATAACTATAACGAATGCCATCAAAGGAACCAACGGCTAATACGGAACCGTATTCAACCTTATAGCCCAGCGCTTCATATACGGCAATTGCTACAGGATTGAAATCAAACAATACGCCAATGGCATCATAGCCATTAATCTTGCCGTCTAACATTGCATTAAAATCAATTCGCGTCTGCCAGCCTTCATAACTGACAAAATCGCTAACATCAATCACAGATACATTCGGTTGTTCCGTGGGCTCGTCTGTAGGCTCATCGGTAGGCTCGTCAGTAGGCTCGTCCGTAGGCTCGTCCGTCGGCTCATCGCTTGGTTCATCGCTTGGTTCGTCAGTAGGTCCAACATCTCCTAAAGTCAAAGGCACTATTTCAAGACATTCTCTTGCACGAACATAGCCGATTCGAACATCACCGTCGGAATCTGTCAAGCGCACAAAGCCTGCAGCAACATAAGTCTTATTGTCAAGTGACTGATCACCTTCGATGTAAATCGTACCGCCAAATTCCTTAATTGCTTTAACACGAACAAGCTCACTTTCGCTTTCAACGATACAATCATCAAGTACTGCATTTTCATCCGAGGAATACGCAAGCACTAAAGTAGCATATGCATTCAGAGAAATCAGCTTTCCATCCTTTTCTTTAACTGAAAGAGTCGACGAATAATTATAAGGCTGCCCATTGATAGATCCAACGGCCAATACTGAACCGTATTCAACCTTATAACCCAATGCTTCATATGCGGCAATTGCTACAGGATTAAAATCGAATAATACACCAACGGCATCATAACCGTTAATCTCACCATCTAACATTGCATTCCAATCGTTTCGTCTCTGCCAGCCTTCATAACTGACAAAATCGCTGACATCAATCGGAAATAAATCCGGATTATAAGATGGTTCGTCCGTCGGCTCATCACTTGGCTCATCGGTGGGCTCATCACTTGGTTCGTCACTCGGCTCGTCCGCAGAATCAGATGAAACTTCTTGTTCCGACGACGATGCACTATCGTTTGCATCGGGAAAAAAGTCGGTTATTTTTGAAGCAAAGCCCAAAAGCAGACTGCATAAAAGCAATATGACAAGTACAATCAAAAGAATATTAACTATAAGCCTCACTTTTTCTCTTTTCTCCTTTCTTTATTTTTTTTTGATAAAATGCGAATGTTTCAAAGCGCGATTAAATGACAATCATTAAGCACCACCCCTTAAAATCTTCTTTCGCATTTTATTTTACAATTAAAAAAATTTGAAAAAATACTAAAAAAGGCTTGACAAAATAGCAAAAATAGGATATAATAATCTTGTTATTTTAGAGATTGAAAGTCTCTTTGCCAAAAGCGAAGGGAGGGGATATACGATGGCAGAAATCAGAGTAAAAGAAAATGAAACTCTTGATAGCGCACTTCGCCGCTTTAAGCGTCAGTGCCAGAAGTCCGGTCTTATGACTGAGCTTCGTAAGAGAGAGCATTATGAAAAGCCCAGCGTTAAGCGCAAGAAGAAGTCTGAAGCAGCAAGAAAGCGTAAGTTTAAGTAATGCTTCGGAATGAAAGCGTGGCATTTTGTATGCCGCGCTTCTTCTTTTTAGCACGAAAAAACGCATCCGAAGCTTATGCTTCGGATGCGTTTTGCTTTTTATCAATCAGCCTTCTGCCTTGACGATAAACGGTGAGAGCTTATCAAAAAGCTCGCCTGCGTCATCTGTGTGTGCAGTCAAGAGGATAGGGTTCAGCAAATCAAGGCTGAAGATGCCCATAATTGATTTGGCATCTACCACATATCTACCGGAGGAAAGGTCGATTTCAATGTCGGATGTGCAAACAATCTCAACGAAATTGCGGACATCCTGAATGGTTGACAAGCGGATATAGGTTGTTTTCATGACGATTCTCCTTTGAATTTTAATGTTTTTTATTATTATAACAGGGAATGAAAAGAAAGTCAATAGCAATTTGCTGTTTGGGGATGGATTTATTACTCCTTTTCATCGCATAAAAGACGGTAAAACGCGCTCTTTGTCATAGCGCGGTCCTTTGCCGCCTTTTTAATGGCATCCATGCGGGACATCCCCTCCTGTTCATAATGAGCGACATGGTCAAGGGGGGATAATAAAAGCAAGCCTTCTGTTTCATTGTCCGTTTCTGCGGTTGGCTTGCCGTCTGCCGCTTCAAAGCCGCCTTCAAGAACGAGGACATATTCGCCGCGTGGCGATTTCTCCTTATAGAGCGCAATAGCACCCTGTATGGTTGTATAGATGATTTCCTCGTTTTTCTTTGTCAACTCACGGCAGAGAGTCAGACGGCGTTCGCCAAAGGTTTCATAGAGGTCATTGAGCGTTTGTGTGAGCTTGTGCGGTGCTTCATAAAAAATCAAGGTACGCATTTCGTTTTTTATCTCTTGAAGCCGTGCGCGCCGTTCTCCCTTTGCTGTGGAAAGAAAGCCCTCAAATGCGAATCTGCCTGTTGAAAGAGCAGAGAGGGCAAGAGCATCAATGGCGGCACAGGCACCGGGGACTGCGGTGACGGGAATGTCGAGCGAAACGCAAAGCCTGACAAGGTCTTCACCCGGGTCACTGATTGCAGGCGTTCCTGCATCTGTCACAAGCGCGCAGGATTCGCCGCGCAAAATCCGTGCGGTGATTTCCTCGCCACGCTGTCTTTTGTTATGTTCAAAATAGCTGACCATCGGCTTCTTTGCGCCGATGTGATGCATGAGCTTCATTGTGTTTCGTGTATCCTCTGCCGCAACAAAATCGACCTCACGCAAAACCTTGATAGCCCGTTCTGACAGGTCGGCAAGATTGCCAATCGGCGTGGTTACAAGATAAAGGAAGCCACCTTCGACCTTGTTTTTTTCATTTACTTCTTCTTGCTCCTGAAGAATGGATTTCGCAAGCACCTTCATTGTGTGTTCCTCTCATTTTGTGGGAGTTAAATTCAAAATTCTGTAGGGAAGCGTCCGCTTTCGAGAATTTCCCGATAAGCAACGGAGTTTTCTTTATGTGTATGGTCGGAATAGAGAAAAAGCGGCTTTGTGCAAACCATAGACGGCTTGCCCCCTCTTTTTCCCTTGACAAGCACAAGACAAGGGGGTGTGGCGGGTGAGGCGTGAACCATTGTCATGCGCTTTGGCTCTATTTCATTTTGTCGCATGGCGGTGAAAAGGTCAGCCAGCCTTTCAGGACGAAAAACACAGTAAAAATGCCCGCCGTATTTCAGTTTTTTGGATGCAATTGCGGTAAAATCCTGAATGCCTCCGCAAATTTCGTGGCGCGCCAATGCCTTTTCATTTGACTCGTTGAGCTGGCCTGCGTGATGCATATACGGTGGATTAGAAAAGACATAATGATAACTGCCATCGTCTGTGTTGGGGGAGAGTGTACGCAGGTCGCCTTCAAGGACGGTTACTTGTCCGTCCAATTGATTAAGGCAGGCATTTCTCCGAATCAGCTCTGCATAAGACGGTTGAAGCTCCGCAATGGCAATGTGGCGTGCTTTATGTCTTGTGAGTAAAAGGAAGGAGATAATACCGCTACCGCCACCAAGCTCCATTGCGAGCGTGTCTTTCTTTTCATCAATGAATGCAGCTAATAAGAGTGCGTCTGTGCCAAAGACAAGCCCACTCTTTTTTTGAATCAGACTGATATTGTCGTTGACGATATCAAGCCGTTCACCGTCATTTGCAAATAACTGCATTGTGTCATCCTTTCGATAAAGAAAAGGGCGGAGTATGTGACCATCCTCCGCTTTTCTGCAATTTAAGTACGAAACCCTATTAGTCCTTCTGCTTGGGGGCGCCGACGGGGCATGTTTCAGCACAGGTACCGCAGTCGATGCACTTTGTTTCGTCGATAACATACTTATCGTCGCCTGCCTTGATGCACTCAACAGGGCACTCGCTCTCGCACGCGCCGCAAGCAATGCAGTCTTCGGAAATGATATAAGCCATGATTACACCTCCTATATTAAACATTTCAAACAATATTGTATCATACTTTTATAAAAAATCAAGATGTTTTTGAAAAAAAGTCGTTTGTTGGCTAAAAAGAATCAAAAAAGCACAGTGTTTTCGAAAATTATTCGTCTGTATCCTGATTTTCCAATTCGTTTTGTGAAGCCTTTGTGCTTTTAATCACAGTGACCTCTTCAACAGAGTGGAAGCGCGGTGTCTCGTTTTTATCATCAAGGCGAACCTTGACAAGTCCTGCAAGCGGGCGCGTTTCAATGACAGTTCCTGTGCCGTCGGGGGTTGAAACAGATGCACCGTTACGCGGGGATGCCTTGATTGCTTCCTCATAAGCTTCATGCTCATAGCGCAGGCAACACATCAGTCTCCCGCAGGAGCCTGATATTTTTGCGGAATTCAAGGAGAAATTCTGCTCCTTTGCCATCTTGATAGACACCTGTGCAAAATCAGACAGGAAAGAAGCGCAGCAGTAAGGACGGCCGCAGCTTCCAAGACCGCCCATCATCTTGGCCTCATCGCGGATGCCAATTTGCCGAAGCTCGATGCGGGTACGGAAAACTGACGCAAGATTCTTGACAAGCTCTCTGAAATCAACGCGACCCTCGCTTGTGAAATAGAAGAGGAGCTTGCTATTATCAAATGTATATTCAACATCGACAATTTTCATATCCAGATTGAATTTCTGGACACGCTCGACACAGATAACAGCGGCTTCCTTTTCGAGCTTGCGGTTGTGCTCGTGATGGGCAATATCCTCATCGGTTGCAAGGCGCAAGACTTTTTTGAGAGGCGAGGTGATTTCGTTTGAGTGAATGGGTCTGTTTGAAATGGTGATTGTACCGAATTCAAGTCCTCGGCTTGTTTCAACGATGACAAAATCACCAATCTTGAAAAGCGCACCGTCGGGGTCAAAATAGTAAACCTTGGTATTGGTGCGGAAGCGGACACCGACAATTTCAACAGTCGGCAATGCCTCTTTTTCGGTTGTGCTTTGCTCGTCTGTCACAGCTACCGAAGCATCGTCAAAGGGAAGCGGTTCCTGCATGAGAATCTCACTTTGCGAATTTTTTGCCTCGCCATTGGGGCTCTGCCGTGCTTTTTCATCGCGTTTTTGGTTATAACCACGGTTTTTATAGCGCTTGAAGTGCTTTTTGCGGTCGCCGTTTCCGTTTTGGCGGTTGTTGTGCGGACGGCCGTTTTCTTGTCCTTCGACTTTATGCGCTTGTGTTTGTTCGTTTGACATATGAATTCACTTTCTCCGCCGCTTTATTTTGAACGGCAGGCATATAGGTCATTTGTTAGTGCAGACAAAAGAGAGGAGATATTGGTGTTTTGCGCGCACTCCTCTTCAGCACTTGCGATGCAGTCATAGAGTGCAAGTAAATAGCGCGTACCCAAATTGTCGGCCGTTTCCTTTGCCTTCGTTTCATCGGTGTGGTAAAGAAGCATGGCTTCCTCGTTTTGCTTTAAGAGAATCAAATCGCGCAAAGCGAGCGAAATACTTGCAAGTGATACCGAAAGCTCCTGCCTTTTTTGCGGAAGTGCATACATCCTTTCATACAATACCGAAAATGATGTTTTTTTCGTCAGGGCTTCGACAATCGCATCGGTTACCGACCGTTCCTTCATGAGTGATTCTGTGTTTTTCGGCTCTAAAAGGTGAAGAGCCTGTCCGATTGTACCGTTTGACGCGAGCAGAATCGCGTTAAAGTTTTTTTTATCACTTTCAGACAGCCTTTTTGCCACATCCGATGTTGAAAGAAGGTATTCGGATAACTGCCCAAGTGACAGCTTTTGCAGCTTGACATTTTGAACACGGCTTTTAATGGTTGGCAGAATGGTGTCTGTGTTCGTGCAAAGAAGAAAGACATAGACATGAGGCGGTGGCTCTTCGATGCTGACGAGTAGCGCGTTTTGCGCTTCCTGTGTTAAAGTTTCCGCATCGTCAATGATATAAATTTTATTTTTCGATTCGGTTGCCGTCAAGTGCATATCCTCGCGAAGCGCGCGAATCTTATCAATGCCGATGGTGGCGCGATCTTCTTTGCCAATCACCGTCACATCAATAGAAAGACCGCTTAAAATTTTACGGCATCTATGGCATTCGCCGCACGGAATCGAGGAGAGGTCGCCTTCACATTCAAGTGCCGCCGCGATCAAGGTGGCAAGCTTTTTCTTGCCACAGCCTGAACAGCCTTCCAGAAGCATGGCGTGCGGTAATTTTTGTCCTTTGATGGCATGAGCAAGGCGGGCGCGCAGATTGTCGTTCCCCAAAAAAGTAGGGAAAAATTTGTCCATACGCACACCTCCCACATGATATCATCTTTTATTATATCAAACTCTCATGCAAATGTCAAATAATTTTTTTGGAAGTAAAAAAATCAAAAGGCGGTTGCGAATTATACCGCAACCGCGCTTTCATGAATTAATCAATTTTGAAAACCCGCCTTGCATTTTCAAAAAGAATCATACGGCGTTCTTCTTCGGTGAAGGGGAGTGAAAGGAAGGCTTCCATTTCAGCTTCGGGCGACCAAAGCGGATAATCGGTGCCGAAGAGAATTTTTTGAGCGCCGTATTGCTTCATAAATGGGTAAATTTCCATTGGGGGACGAAAAGGGAAGCAGGACGAGCAATCGACATAGAGATTCGGCAGCTCTGCAAGTGCCTCGGTGTCCTCCCAGACAGACCAGCCGCCGAGGTGTGCGCCAACGACGGTCAGCTCTGTAAAAATTTTCATAACGGGCAAAAGACGGTTGGGATTGGAATAGTCATAGCGATGGTCGCCTGTGTGCATGAGAATTGGCAGACGCCCCTCGCAAAGCTCATAAATTTTGAGGCAACGGTAGTCGTCAATTTTGAAGCCTTGAATGTCAGGGTGCAATTTGACACCGTGCAGACCGAAGGAAATCATTTCTTCGATATCCTCGCGGAGATGTTGGCTATCGGGATGAAGCGTGCCAAGACCTGTCATCGTGCCGTTCGATTTTTTAACGGTTTCGGCAATAAAGCGGTTGATTCCCGAGACCTGCGCGGGTGAGGTGGCGACTGTTTGCACAACATAGTGCGTGATACCTGCCTTGCGCCCACTTTCGAGAAGTGCCGAGACCGTGCCGTTTGCAAAGGCATGAAGTCCGCCGTAAAAGCTCTCTGTATTTGCCGTTGCACGAGCGGCGATTCTGTCGGGGTAAATATGGCAGTGTGCATCAATAATCGGATACAATGACAAGGGAAGGACTCCTTTCGGGCGGTGCTTTTATATAAGCGATAAAATAACAGTCAGATGACGGTGTTTGCAAAAAAAAGAGGGATATTTGAGAGGAGAAGCGACTCGCCATCTTTGGAAAAGGGAAGTGAAAATAGGGGTGTATCGCGCACGGGCGCTGTAACCTCTATTTGCCGCTTGAAGAAGGGGTGCTCAAAGGAAAGTGCGCGACACATAAGACCAAGCGGCAGGTTTAAGTGTCCACCGTACTTGCCGTCACCAACGAGTGACAAATGGCGAGAGGCAAATTGCACACGAATTTGATGGGTGCGCCCTGTTTCTGGAATAACCGACAGAAGCGCAAGCACTTTGCCTTCAAATTCGGCTTGTCCGATTATTTTATAAGACAGGCGCGCTTCCTTGACACCGTGTCGCATCCGCTTGACAACAAAGGTTTTGTTGTTCGAGGCTTGCTTGAATAAAAGGTCGGTGAGGTTGTCCATAGGGACGGTGGGTACGCCTTCGGTGACGGCAAAGTATTCCTTTTGCAGAAGTCCTTGGTTTGCAAGACGCGAAAGGGCAGCCATTGCCTCGCCTGTTTTGGCGAGCAGCATCGCACCGCCAACCTCGCGGTCAAGGCGATGGACCGGGTGAGGCGTTCCCTTTAAGCCAAGCTCTTTTTGAAGTAAGAGTGGCAGAGAGGGGGCGTTTTCGTTTGCTTCGGAAAGAACTCCCGATGGCTTATCGGCAATCATGAGGTATTGATCTTCGTAAAGTATAGTCATGCATGACCTCGGCTTTTTATTCTTGTTATCAGTATACCACCTTTTTGTCTGAAATGCAAGCAAATTCGCTTGATTTTTTCTTTTGCCCGTGCTATAATAAATGTAAGAATCTGGAATGCTTTGAAAGGCAAGTACATGAAGTATACAAAGAAGGAAATTTTTTCGATACCGAATCTGATGGGCTATCTGCGTATCCTGTTGATTCCGCTTTTCGTTTTTCTGTATTTGCAGGCAGATAGTACGGCATCTTATCTCGTTGCAGGCGCAATTGTTGGCTTTTCTGCTGTCCTTGACTTTTTTGACGGCTATGTGGCACGAAGATTCGGCATGGTGACCGATATCGGCAAAATGATTGACCCGATTGCAGATAAGCTGACACAGGCAGCGGTCGCGCTTTGTCTTGCGGCACGCTATCCCCTGATGGTACCGCTTCTCATTCTGATGCTCGTCAAGGAGCTGTATATGGCAATTCGCGGTGTTATGAAAATTGCCAGAAGTGGCAAGGTACACGGTGCCGCCTTTCGCGGAAAGGTCTGCACTGCCTCGCTTTTTGTCACCTTCGGTGCTTTGGTACTGATTCCCGATATGCCTCTTCTGATTGCCAATCTGCTTATTCTGGTGTCCATGCTCATCATGCTCGTCACGCTTGTTCTTTATATGCGCGACTTTGGCGGCGCGGGCAAGAGGACGGGCGTCTGCCGTTACATTCGTAATTTTGTGTTTTTTCTGTTGACGGCATTTTGCATTGAGCTTGTGGCTCTGCTCGGCTTCGCCATTTCTCCCTTTGTGATTTACAAGGATGTTTCGCCCGCGACAATGGCGGATTTTGATGTTCAGGCGCTTTTTGACGACAGGACGAGTGGCGCGCGCGTCAAATTGCTCACCAAAAACAGCGACGCACTTGATGAGCGTATCCGTCTGATGCAGATGGCGAAGAAGCGCATTGTCATTTCAACTTTCGATATCCGAGAGGGGACATCCTTTCGGGATATGGCGGCGGTGATGCTGGAGCGTGCCAATGCAGGTGTTGAAATTTTCGTGCTTGGTGACGCTTTCAGCGTCGAGCTTCATATGGCAGGGAATCCCTTGATTGATGCCCTTAGCTCACATCCCAATATTGAAATGAGGCTTTATAATCGGATAGATGCCCTTGAGCCACACAAGTCGCAGGGAAGAATGCATGATAAGTATGTCATTGTTGATGATTTTGCATACATAATCGGTGGCAGAAATACATTTGACTACTTTCTGACCGATGATACCGATAAAGGCAGCTATGACTGCGAGCTTTTGATTTACGAAAGCGAGCCAAGCGAAAATTCCTCTCTCGCTCTACTTGACGACTACTTTGATTCGGTCTATCAGCTCTCCTGTACTGTCAAATACCGCGAGGATGCATCTCTTGCAGAGCGGCAGGATGTGCAAGCGGAAATCGCGTCGCTTGAAGCACGCTATCAACGCTTGCGCGAGGAGAAGCCACAGCTTTTCGGCGAGCAGGATTTAGAGTCAATGACCTATCAGACGACGGGTGTTGCGCTTTTGGCGAATCCCATCCATATTTATGGAAAAGAGCCGATACTCTTTTACAAGATGACCGAGCTGATGAAAAGTGCAAAGGAGCGCGTCACCATCCATACGCCTTATGCGGTTCTGAATGACTATATGTATCGCTCGCTTCAGGAGGTGGTCGATGCCGTGCCGAATGTCAGCATGATGCTGAACGGCATTGAAAACGGCGATAATATCGTCGCGTCCTCTGATTATATCTATCATAAGAAACGGCTGCTTGACACCGATATCCGCTTGCTTGAATATCAGGGTGGAACCTCTTATCACGGCAAAAGCGTTTTGATTGACCGTGACATTTCAATTGTCGGCTCGTTTAATTTCGATTTGAGAAGTGCGTATATCGACACTGAACTGATGCTTGTCGTGCGAAGTGAGGAGCTGAACCGAGAGCTTTCCGCCTCATTTGATTCGTATGAGGCTTCGGCTTGCTTACAGTTAAAGGATGGGGGACAAATAGTGCCGAGCCATGTCAAAATCGAGCCGCTTTCGCTCGGCAAATCCATTTTGTATCATTTTTTGGGGCTGGTTTTACAGCCATTCCGTTTTCTTGCATAAATGAAATTGATAAAAGGAGATAGAAAGATGAATCAGCTTGTTTTGAAAAATGTCCTTGTCGATGATACCTTAACAGATGTTGTCGCGCGGGACGGTAAGATTGTTTCGGTTTCAAAAACCGAGATGGACGGACGCGATTGCGGCGGACTTCGCTTGGTGTCGGGACTTTTTGACATCCACAGTCACGGCAGTGTCGGTCATGATACGATGGATGTCGACTTTTCACCGATATGCAAGTATATGTTCAGCCAAGGTGTCACCTCATGGCTTGCAACCACCATGACGGCAACGCACGAGGATATTGCGCGTGTTGTCAAGGATTTGCCTGTCCCTGCCGATGACGAAACCCAGATTGTCGGCTTCCATATGGAAGGTCCTTACCTCAATGAGAAATACAAGGGCGCGCAGAGAGCAGACCTTTTATTGCCGCCCGACGCCGATTTCGTCAATAGCCATCCTAATATTCGTCTTGTCACCATTGCTCCCGAGCTTCCGGGTGCGCTTGATGCCATCGAGCGAATTTCCTGTGTAGTCTCTCTCGGTCATACCGCCGCCGATTATGAAACCTCCTGTCGCGCGTTTGAGCGCGGCGCACGCTGCCTCACGCATACCTTTAATGTCATGTCTCCTCTGCATCACCGTGAGCCTGCCCTGATTGGCGCTGCATTTGACCGCTCGGGCTATGTGCAGGCAATTACCGACGGCGTTCATCTGCATCCCTCTGTCGTGCGGATGCTCTATAAGATGTTCGGCCCAGAGCGCATGATTATCATCAGCGACAGTATGGAAGCCACGGGACTTGAGGACGGTCAGTATATGCTGGGCGGTCAGTCGGTTACGGTCAAGAACAGCGAGGCACGCCTGACTGTAAACGGCGCACTTGCAGGCAGTACCTCCTCGCTCATGACCTGTGTACAGCGTGCCATTTCCTTTGGCATTCCGCCGCGCGATGCCTTCCGCATGGCAAGCGAAACCCCCGCCGCCATGATGGGCTTGAAAAAAGGTAAAATCGCCGTCGGCTACGATGCGGAATTCCTTTTGCTTGATGAAAACTATGCCTTGAAGGAAGTTCTGGTCAACAGATAAACAGGTGTCGATTACTTGTAAAGATAATACCCCCTGTCAATCCGTAAAATTGACAGGGGGCATTGTCATTATTTGACCGAATTTCTATATTCTGTGGGTGTCATGCCTGTATGATATTTGAAGAAGTTGACAAGATGATTTCCCGACGGCATCCGCAGGATGTGTGCGATTCGCGTGCAGGAGAAGGCAGTCAGGCGGAGATAGGCGCGAATCAGGGTGATTTTCTCCTCTGTTACTGTTTGGCGGAGAGTTTTGCCGATTTCGGAATGAAAGATGCGTCCTATATGCTCCTTGCAGTAGCCGAATGTGATGTAGGGATGCGAAAGGTCAAGGCTTTCGTAGATATGCTCGCGTATGTAAAGCCGTGTGCGTTCAACAATCCACGCATGACCTTTCGGCTCTTTTTTCTGCTCGGCGAGTGCATCGAAGAGCAGAAGCAGGAATGCTTCGCGGTAAGGCGAGGGTGCATCTGCCTTGACCTCGATTTGTCTGATTGTCGGGAGCAGGAAGTCTGCCTTTTCGATGAAGTGAATACCGCTTTTGGCGATAGAGGCAGGGAAGTCCTTTGGCGCGTCAAACTCTATGACGGCAAGCTCTGTATCACGATTTTCTTCGAAGGCGACTGTCAGGCGATGACCGCCTTTGACAAGCAAAAGCGACATTTTTGACAGCGTAAAGCCTTGCTTATCAACCGTTACTTCAAATTGACCGTGTCGGCAGAAGAGAAGTGTATCATGAACAAGAGTGTGCGCGTGCATCAGATGCTGATATTTTCCTGTCGGGGCATAGGCGACATAGGGCTTTGGCTCTGTACGCAAAATCGAGAAGTGGCGGAAATCAAGCTTGGGTGGCGAGGCTTGTCCGTCCGTCTGCTGTCCTTTTGAATCAAAAAGAATCAAGGTGGTTTTCCTTTCATGAAATCGAGATGTCTTTGCCTATGATGAGCTGATGCACGATTGGGGGGATCGTGGGGGATTCTTTTCCGAATGTCAGTGCGCTTTGCAGGATATCGGCGGCTTCGGCAAAGCGTGCGGTATCGGTGGCATGAAGGCGTGCAATGACATCTCCGCGCGAGACCGCATCGCCTGTCTTTTTCAGGACGGTAATGCCTGCCGCGGCGTCAATAGTGTCTTCCTTGCGATTTCTGCCCGCGCCGAGCGTAAGTGCCGCTATACCGTAGCGTTCGGTATTCATCTCTGTTATATAGCCGTCACCTTGTGCGAGAACATCAAAGCTTTGTCCTGACGGTAAGCGCGCGGTATCATCAAGGCAGGAAGCATCGCCACCCTGCGCTTCGACCATGCTCTTCAAGGCAGAGTAGGCTTCGCCTGTGCGGAGCTTTTGTTTTGCAAGCGCACGGCATTCGGTAAGCGTTCCTTTACCTGCAAGCGAGAGCATACACGCAGAAAGCTCGGTGCAAAGTGTATAAAGGTCGTTGTCCGCCGCTTGATTTTGGAGGAGCGCAACTGCCTCCTTGACTTCAAGCGCATTGCCAATTTCCCGACCGAGAGGGCGGCTCATATCCGATATGACGGCAATCATTTTTTTGCCTGCCCGTGTGCCGATTTCAACCATGGCATCGGCAAGTGCGATACCGTCCTTCAGAGTTTTGTTGAAGCTTCCGTTGCCAATCTTGACATCAAGTGTGATGCCATCAGCACCCGATGCTAATTTTTTGCCCATAATGCTGGATGCAATGAGAGGCAGACAGTCAACGGTTGCTGTGATGTCGCGAAGAGCATAGAGCTTTTTATCGGCAGGTGCCAAATCGCCTGTTTGTGCGGCAATACAAAGACCTGTCCTTTTGACGACACCCGCAAATTCGGTGGGGGAGAGTGCTGTGCGGAAGCCTGAAATTGATTCAAGCTTGTCAATGGTGCCGCCCGTATGTCCAAGGCCTCTGCCACTCATTTTGGCGACCTTGACACCTGCCGATGCGACGATAGGTGCAACAATGAGTGTTGTTTTATCCCCAACACCGCCAGACGAATGCTTATCGACCTTGAAGCCTTCAATTGCCGAAAGGTCGGTCGTATCGCCCGAATGGGTGATGGCGTGTGTCAGTGAGAGGGTTTCGTCCATATCCATGCCCTGAAAGCAAACCGCCATCATGAGTGCTGCCGCCTGCTCGTCGGGAATGGTGCCATTTGTATAACCGTCAACGAAAAACTTGATTTCGGCATCGTTCAGGCGATAGCCTTCACGCTTTTTCTTGATGATGTCATACATACGCATGGGATGGCCTCCTTAAAGGTTTTCTTGACTGAAAGCATTGGGAAAAAGCTCACCGAGAGTGGACACCTTGACCTCGCCTTCTTCGTTTATCATCAGTATGCGGAAATCGGGTGTGCAAAATTCAGCCATAACCTGACGGCAGATGCCACAGGGCGTGCAGAAGGTGGCGGGCATATCTTTCTTGCCCGCTGTCAGTGCAAGTGCCTTGAAATCGCGGACACCTGTACTGATTGCCTTGAAAAAGGCGACGCGCTCTGCACAGACTGTTGCGCCAAACGAGGCGTTTTCAATATTAGAGCCTGTATAAATTGTGCCGTCACCCGAAAGAAGTGCGGCGCCGACTGTAAAGTGCGAATAAGGGGCGTGCGCGTAGGTACGCGCCGAAAGAGCGGCTTCAATCAGGCGTTTATCGTTCTCGGACAGCTTCATCTCTCAAGCTCCTTCTTTGCAAGTGCGACGAGTGCGCTTGCGCCGAGGCGGTCAGCACCCGCTGTCAGCATTTCCTCGGCGGCTTCTTTTGTGCGGATGCCGCCTGCCGCCTTAACCTTGACCTTTTGCGCGACATTCTGACGAAGCAACCGAACATCCTCCGCAGTTGCGCCACCGCTTGAAAAGCCCGTGGAGGTCTTGATGAAATCCGCGCCCGCTTCGCTGACAAGGCGACAGGCAAGGATTTTTTCTTCTTCGGTTAAAAGACAGGCTTCGATAATGACCTTCAAAATTTTTCCTTGGCAAGCGGCACGAACCTCCTGGATCTCGCGAAGGAGTGCCTGTGTGTTGCCACTCTTTAAGTAGCCCACATTGATGACCATGTCTATTTCCTCGGCACCGTCTTTGACTGCCTCTTCGGTTTCAAAGACCTTGACTCTGGTTGAGTGGTAGCCGTTAGGGAAGCCAATGACCGTGCAGATGGGCATTCTGCCTGCCGCGTAAGCGACGGCCTCACGCACATAGCAGGGGGGAATGCAGACCGAGGCGGTGTCGAATGCAATGGCATCGTCAATTAAGTTAAAAATGTCGGCTTGTGTGGCAACGGTGCGAAGGTCAGTATGGTCGCAGTTTGATAAAAGCTTTGTGAGTTGTGTCATGATGATACATCCTTAAAGAATTAAAGTATTTATTATTAAGACTATTATATCACAAATGTATCCGTTTTTCAATGATTCAGACCTTTTTAATAGATATTTTATCAATACATTATACAGTTCATTCTTTGCATTGGCTGTTCGCTGTGCATATTCATTATTTTCAAAAACAATTGTAAATTTATTACAGACATTCATATCCATATATTGACAAATGTAAAATAATTCTGTATAATGAAAATAGAAATTATAATATGAGGAGGAATTCAGAATGACATATCGCAGACCGACCATTCGTACAGCTACACATCTACCTTTTCAAGAGTTCTTCCCGAAATTTGTTTTATAAGACGCACATCTGCCGCGCTTCGACGTGGCCGGGTGTGCGTTTTGCTTTATAACACCCTAATCAATTAGTTAGTTGGCTTAAAACGCTTGATTTGTCTCCTTTGTGTTATTATGACTTATACACATGGACGGAATATTTGCTGATTATCAGCGGAAAGGAACAAAAATGAAATCAATCATTAATAAATCGGTATTAGTCGTCATTTCTTTGGCTGTTCTGTTAGTGTCATTTCCAAGAGCTTAGCAGCGATACAACCATTTCGAGTCAATACGAATTAACCGATCGACGAGACGAAAATGTTAAACATTTTCGTAGAGCCGACGGCTCAATAGATGCTATAGTATACGGATATCCTGTTCACGCTAAAGATGAAGAAGGTAAATGGCAGGATATAGATAATAGGCTGTTTTTAAGTGATTCGGATTCAAAAATATATAAAACTCTTGATAACAGGGTAACTTTCGCATCAAAGGTGGATGCAGGTAATATTTTAACAATTACCGAGGACGGTTACCAAATTTCAATGGGGTTAATATCGTTAAACGACACAGGACAAAGCTCATATACTATGGCTTTCAACAATACTTCTACGGCACAAATTTCCAATCACAAACCAAGAGATGAACAAGCATCCAAGCTTTCGACGAGCAATAATCAGGATGAGTGTATTGAGAAATTAAAAAGAATTGATAATGAAACGCATGTTGTATATTCAAACATGTATAACGGAATAGACCTAAAATACACGCTTGAATCTAATGATATAAAAGAGTACATTATTGTAAAAGCTCCAAAAGCTGAATACATTTACCACTTCTCTCTTAAATTAAACGGTTTAACGCCCGAATTGCTCGACAACGGAGGAATATCTTTGTATGATACAAACACACTCGAAGAGCAATATCGGATACCTGCTCCATTTATGTTTGATGCTTTAAATAAGAAAAGTGATAATGTAACCTATGAACTTACTTCTTTAAAAGAAGAGGAATATATTTTAACTATCGTTGCGGATACAGAATGGATTAACCAAGAAACACGCACCTTCCCTGTATCTATAAGCCCAACTGTGCAAAAGTTAGGATTATATGATACATATATTAATTCCTCCTCACCGAGTACGAATTACGGAATGGATGATGAATTATGGATAAGTCCGAGCAAAACCTCTTTTATAAGAGCGAACCTATCCAGCATTCCAACCTATGCTACTATTAATAACGCCCAGCTCTATGTTTCTTATTATTACTTTTCTTATATAACCGATGGATATTTAACCGCCGGTGCTTATGAAGCAGTAAAGCCGTGGACTGAATATACATTGACATGGAATAGTGCAAATTATTACGCTAACAAGGGAATATCAACGACTTGTGCATCAACAAGCACACTACGGGGTGACAATGGTGCTTATATCAACACTCCTCAATGGTGTAATTTTACTGTGACTTCGCTTGTTCAAGGGTGGGTTAACGATTCGCCCAATAATGGTGTTGCCTTAAAATATGAAGGAGGAACGAATAATAGTGTAATTTTGTGTTCATATGAGTTTGGTACAGATTACTGTGCATATTTCAATATAAACTATGATGATTTTCTTCCAAGTGGCGTATATATGATATACAGTGAGTATTTCGGATTACCTAACCCCAAAATAATGGATACAACGGGCGGAAATATTCTCAGTGGTACCGAGATACAAACATGGTCGATAACAACATCTGAGTTGGTTGGAACACGGTCCCTTCGAGCACAGCTGTATAAAATTACAAGAATTTCAGACTGTGATTATACGATACGCCCAATGACGAATTCTGCATTGGGATTGGCTGTTGACGGGAATGGCGTGAAGGCCCTTGACGGTATTGGCGCAACCGATGATACCAATGTTCCTTTAATATATCGTTGGGATATATCCTACAACAATTCAACCGGATACACTTTTCAAAACCTCGATACCGGAAAATACATCTCTATATCCTCTATTGATAAAAATGGGGATGCGGTTCAGCTTGTTGAGAGTTCGAGTGATGCTAAAGCTCGATGGAATGTGCTTCGATATACAGGTAGTACTAGTTTAATGCGTGATGTAGAACCATTGCTTGAAACCTCTCATATTGTCCCGTTGGGAGGTTCGTTCAATGTTGCAGATAATATATTAAGCAAATGTGTCTTTTATTCACATGTTATTGGAGAAAATGTTTTGCCAACAACAACACTGTCTGCACAGAATTACAGCGGTCAAACATCCACGATTGCTTATCTATCCGGAATGACCTTGATTGGTTATGCCAACAAGGCGGGACTGGTAAATTTGAGGATTCAGTTTGGTACCGGAACCGCCCCGATTGTAAAAAATTTTAGTATTTATTTTCAGCCCCCAAATGATACATACTTTTATCTCCAAAATACTCAGCTGAGTAACAGCCTAAAATATGGGTTTGTTCAACCGCATGCATCCAATGGCAGTGTCAAAAAGTCTACAATTTCATTTAACCCCGAACAAGCATGGCAGTTGGAGAGTTACGGCTCGAACACACAATATTATCTGATAAAAAATGTATCCACAGGGCAGTATCTTACTTCTCCTGCAACAACAGTTGTTGATACTGTAGTATTCATGAGTGATATACTGCCATATGTAACCAACGGTACATCAACTCAACCGAATCCAAGACAGTTGTGGATAATTGAATCTGCTCCTTCCGGTTCTGGCGGAAAGACATTGAGAAGTCAATATATGGTGAATAGTGGCAAAAATCTTTGTTTAGCTGTAAGGTCTTCGGATAATGTGTTACTGCAAGGAGACTATATCTATAACACATCCTACTTAGATGAGTTTAATGTACTCTCTTTCGGTAACGATGTGGTATTTCAACGCGCCCATCCTTATGACTCCAATGATTTTCATGAAGAGCCGTATAATTCCACATTAAATTATCTATCAAAGCAGTATGATGATTTTATGCTGATACACAAAACCGTTCCTCTTACTTACGATAAGGCAATCACATTAGCTGAAAACTCAAAAATTACTGTTTTTTGCGGACACGCATCTTCAACTTGGTTTAATGTAAGCTTTTATGATATGTCCTCGGCACGAACATCATCCGACCTAAAAAAAGGAATGCTATATAACACAGATTTGTATAATAACGGAACAGCACAGGTTGATTTCAGCGGTGTGGATATTATCATCTTTGCAGGATGTGAAGCTGCGAAAGAAGTGACAGAGGGTTATAATCTTGCAGAATCCGCGCAAAAGGCAGGAGCACGAGTATCGATTGGATGGGAGGCTCCAACTACAAGCGAGTTGTTTGATTGGATGGAATATTTCTTTCAAGCTCTTTATGAGGGAAAAACAGCATCCCGTGCAAAAGATATTGCCGACGGGAACATGTCATACGATTCTTCCAAAACATCAAAAATTTATGGAGACAGTTCCTTCAAATTTAACTAAAAAGGAGAAAGTAATAATGAAAAAATTGATTGCGTTATTAGTGACAATAGTTTTAAGCGCAACCGTATTCGCCGGTTGTACTGATACAAACGAACATACAAATAACGGAAACAACACAAGCAGTGAGACATACACATTATTGTTATATGACAATATGCTAAGCGGACTGGATGATACGATTACAAAACGAGTGAGTTATCGAATATTGGCGAATGAGCGTGTCGAAGTTTCAGGTAAGGTTTCGAATAAAACCGCGACACTTTTTGGAAAACCGCATACGCTGAAGTATTTAGACACCTCAAAGAGAACAACAGAGTTGCACAATAGAGTAACATACGAAGAAGAAGTGCCGGGAAACTACTACATTGTATCTTTTGATTCAGTAACAGGAGCACTAATGTCTTATACAAATGGCGGGGCAGGCAAAAATCGCGCCTATCAATCCGAGGTAAATGACAAATCCAGCGAGGCTGAATTTTTAGCGTACGCCAAAAAACTTGTCTCTCAGCACAGTTCCGTAGAAGGTTGCCAAGTGGAGATAACGACTAAAATATGTGAGTATGACGCGGAAGACGGCAATTACTATTCCAGAAGACATGTTGACGGCTATGTCAACAATATCGAAAATGTTTCTGACTTCTACGCAGTCTATCATTTTACATTCTACAAAACGATAGACGGAATTCGGAGATACGATACAAATGTCATAGAAATCAATAGCACCGGCGAAGTGTATCGATTGTGGTTTAATATGCAGGATGAGCTGTATGCTGACTTCGCCGATGTGAAAGTTGACATGGAGCAGGCAGAAAGGCTAACCAAAGAAGCCTTGGCTCAATTTATTCCCGACTACAGCACCGTTGAAATTATACCGTCGTTAGTAGCAACAAGCGATGGTGTGCTATGGCTTCATCTTGAAACATTTGTGAAGTACGGTGGCGGTACAAGCGGATACATCTATGTGATTCAAATTTCAGGCACAAATGCGAAGTAAAGAAGCTATAATTTTGTGCGTGTTCTGTGTTCATTCATCCAAAGAGCTCAAAACACTTTAGATGATACAAGAGCGTCAAGTGAATTAACCTAAAGTATCGGCGGATGAAATTCATCCTCCGATAATTGTATATGTTAATTATGCCGCGTTGTCAAGCAAGGAGAGCGTTTTTTTGCATGCTTGCAAAAAAATTGTGAAAAACAAAATTTTTTTGTTGACAAAAAGACAAAAATAGTGTATCATATTGATGTAAGAAGAACGCGGGTGTAACTGGCGGTTTTGTGGGTTACCACAGGGGAACACTTGCGTATATCTGCCGACCGTCTGGGCGAATCCGCTTGTATTGAGAGGGTTGCCCTTTTTTTGTACATATGCGGATTTCGATGCACATTTGATGCAGAAAGGAACAAGACGAATGAAACAGTACGAGCAATGGGAAGGCTTTTGCGGTACAGCATGGCGTGAATCCATCAATGTCAGAGACTTCATTCACGAAAATTACCGCGAGTATCAAGGTGACGAGAGCTTTCTTGCACCTCCGACCGCAAGAACGACCTCTCTTCGTCAAAAGCTCGATGCTTTATTAAAGCTTGAGCGCGAATTTGGCGGTGTTCTTGATATTGATACGACGACGGTGTCCTCGCTAACGAGCTATAAGCCCGGATATCTCGACCGCGAAAACGAGCTGATTGTCGGTCTTCAGACCAACCGTCCCTTGAAGCGCGGTGTCAATCCCTTTGGCGGCATCCGCATGGCACGACAAGCGTGTGAGGCGCACGGCTATACTTTGAGCGATAAGATTGAGGATGAATTTCAGTTCCGCACGACACACAATGACGGTGTATTCCGCATCTATTCCGATGAAATGCGTGCGGCACGCAAGTCACACCTGATAACAGGACTTCCCGACGCCTACGGACGCGGCCGCATCATTGGCGACTATCGCCGTGTGGCACTTTACGGTATTGATGCTTTGATTGAAGAGAAGAAGAAGGACAAAAAGGCAATTGCTTCTCAAGCATTTGATGTCGATGTGATGCGTGCATCCGAGGAGCTTTTTCAGCAAATTACCTTCCTCGGCTATATGAAGGAAATGGCGGCGATGTATGGTTATGACATCAGCCTGCCTGCGAAGGACGCGCGCGAGGCAATTCAATGGACTTATTTTGCCTATCTTGCCGCCATCAAGGAGCAGAACGGTGCCGCCATGTCACTTGGACGCGTTTCAACATTTTTTGATATTTATTTTGAGCGTGATATTGCGCGTGGTATTCTTGACGAGTCCGGCGCACAGGAGCTTCTCGACGACTTTGTCATGAAGCTACGCATGGCGCGTCATCTCCGCACTCCCGAATATCAGGAGCTTTTCGGTGGAGACCCCATGTGGATTACCGAGGCTGTCGGCGGTATGTGCGAGGACGGGCGCAGTCTTGTCACCAAATCAAGCTATCGCATTTTGCACACGCTCTATACGCTCGGTCATTCGCCCGAGCCAAACCTGACAATACTGTATTCAAAGAATCTGCCTGAAAATTTCAAGCGATATTGTGCAAAAGTGTCGATAGAAACAGACTCGATTCAATATGAAAATGACGATTTGATGCGTCCGCTTTACGGCGATGATTATGCGATTGCTTGCTGTGTTTCGGCAATGAAGGTTGGCAAGCAGATGCAGTTTTTCGGTGCAAGGTGCAATCTTCCCAAGCTTTTGTTGCTTGCAATGAATGGCGGCTATGACACAACAAGCGGTGTCAAGGCAGGCCCGCAGAAGCCTGTTATGAGCGGCGATACGCTTGACTATGCGGCGGTTTGCGAGCGACTCGAAGAGTATATGACTTGGCTTGCCGCGCTTTATGTCAATACGATGAATGCCATTCACTATATGCATGATAAATATGCCTATGAAAAAACGCAGATGGCACTTCATGATACGGCGGTTGAGCGCTTTATGGCGTTTGGTGTGGCGGGAATGTCTGTCATCACCGATTCGCTCAGCGCCATTAAATATGCGTCTGTGCATCCGAAGCGGAATCAAGACGGCTATATTGTCGGCTTTGATACAGTCGGCGATTTTCCAACTTTTGGAAATGATGATGACCGCGTGGATTCTATAGCGGCAGAACTTGCACATAAGCTCATTACCGAGCTTCGCAAGACCAAGACCTACCGCTCTGCCATTCATACACTTTCGGTTCTGACGATTACCTCGAATGTCATGTACGGTAAGCATACAGGAGAAACTCCTGACCGCCGTCCCGCAGGCGCACCCTTTGCACCGGGTGCAAATCCCATGCACAATCGCGAAAAAAACGGCGCACTTGCTTCCTTGAATTCGGTTTCAAAAATCAGCTATGACGATTGCCGCGACGGTATATCCAATACATTTTCAATTGTACCGTCTGCACTTGGCAAGAGCGATGCCGAGCGAAAAGAGAATCTCGTGTCAATGCTTGACGGCTATTTCGGACGCGGCGCGCATCACCTGAATGTCAATGTGATGAATCGCGAAATGCTTGAAAAAGCCTATGAGAACCCCGATGACTATCCCAACCTGACCATTCGCGTTTCGGGCTATGCGGTCAATTTCCACAAGCTTTCGCGCGAGCAGCAGAGGGAAGTCATCAGTCGTACCTTCCATGAGCGCATTTGACATTGATTTGCGCTCTGTTGTCGGGCGTGTGAGTGCGACACAGTCCTTCGGGACGGTGGACGGCCCCGGTATCCGCTTTGTTGTTTTTATGCAGGGCTGTCCACTTCGCTGTGCTTGCTGTCACAATCCTGAAACATGGGATACAAACGGCGGGGAAGAGATGACGGCGGGCGAGCTTTTTGACCGTATTTTGCGCTATAAGAGCTATTTCGGCGACACAGGTGGCGTAACGGTTTCGGGCGGTGAGCCCCTTGTGCAAGCGGACTTTGTTCGTGCACTCTTCACGCTTTGTCGGGCATCGGGCATTCATACCTGTCTTGACACCTCGGGCTGCATAGTCAATGATTCTTCTGTGGCACTTTTATCGGTGACAGACCTTGTCCTTCTCGACATGAAGTATGCAAGTGATGAAAAGTATCGGCAACATGTCGGTTGCTCACTTGAATTGCCGCTATCTTTTCTGAAAAAGCTTGACGAAGCGGGCATCTCCACATGGATACGGCAGGTTATTGTGCGTGGCATCAATGATTCGGATGCCGATATCGCTGGCTTGGCTTCGATTATTCGTGGATTTGCGTGCATTAAAAAAACAGAGCTGTTGCCTTTCAGGTGGCTTTGCAAGGAAAAGTATGAGTCAATGGGTGAATTTTTTCGATTTGGCCATATCTCCGATACAACCGATGCTGAAATCGCCATTTTGCAGAAAAGTATCAATGACCTGTTATCCTGATTGTTTTGGCAAAATTTATGCTATCACAATATATAAGTAATCATTTTCATGAGAAAGGAATGTTTTACAATGAAAAACAGAATGATTGCACTTGTTCTTGCGCTTGCAATGCTCGTGCCCATGATGCTTTCGGCAACGGCAGTTGATAACGGCACCGAACCGATGCAGGATGAGGAAGATTTTGACTATTCTTCCTTGTATGTCAAGGATGATTTGGTCATTTCCTTTTCAGCATATGACATAAAGGATGGCAAACCCGAATCAACAACATTGAAGGACAGTCTTGGTAACAGCTTCACGGTTGGCGCAAATGCGACCTTTGAAGACGGTGCACTTTTGAACAAAGGGCAAACTGTCAATCTGACAGACGCGCAGGGAAACAAGCTTGATAATACTTCCTATACATATGAATTTATTATCGGTTATGAGGATACGCCTTGCACAGTTGCAGGTGATTTTCAGGACTCCGTCTTTACTTACGGCGCAGTGAAAACGCGTGTTATTACCACACTGAATGGGATTACCAAGCATCATCAATATGCGACCCTCGGTGACGGTAAAGGCGGTGCTCTTTCGAATAGATGGCTTTGCGATTTCGGACAGCATACAAATGCGGCAGGCTCTCTTTTTGATGCTGAAAAGGGAGAGATTGCCGAGGTCACCAATACGGCAACAAAGAATGACGATAAGGTTATCTTTGATTATTACCGTAATGATATTCATATTATCTGTTTGCAGTCGGGAAATTACCTTTATCATTCACCGACACTTGGCTTTACGCTCGGCAAGAATCTGAACTTGAAAATTTATGCAATCCGTACATATGCCGATGCACTGAGTGAGGCAGAGCGTGAGCAGAATCACTTTGTTGATATTGCCGCCTACCATAAGCTTGATTTAACAGGCTATCTCACACTTGACAGTGAGGCACGCGCCAAAGTTCATGACGGCTTCTCATCGATCCGCCTCTATGACAGTGATGCCAAAGAACTTCAGAAACAGTTGAACGGCTATGTGCAGATGAAGGGCAATTTCACCGTGGCACCTCTTGAAAATTGCATTTCCTTTTTGGGATATGCGGTTCGTATTTATGCGGGCGGCGATATCGGTGCCTTCTTTGCATTGGATAAGAACGCCATTCGCGATGTGAAGTTTTCGGGCTTGACGATTGAGAGCGGAACAATTCTTTTGCCTGCCGATAGTGAAGCACTTGAAAATCCGCTTACTT
>JAZRPF010000038.1:0-54869 GCA_045649045.1 Eubacteriales bacterium | reverse complement strand
GCGCCTTTTGTCAAGCCCTTTTTGAAAACTTTTTTATTTTCTTTTTCGGCTTTCCCAAGCTCGCTTCTGTGCCTCGACCGCCCCGCTTTCGTGAGGCTTGTCTATTATATCATCTCATTTCTCTTTTGTCAAGGGGGTTTTGAAAAAAATATTAGATTTTTCAAAGTTTTTCTCTTCTTTCACTTTTTTCTTGAATTTAACCTTATTATATTATATACACAAATATGCGAAAAATTCGTGAAGTTTTGATATTTTTTCAAAAAAGCATTCCTTTTACCGATATATTGTGTTATAATATAGAATGTAATATTGTTTAATGTTCCAGACGAAAGGTAAACCACCCATGAAAAAAAGAAGCTCACCCGAAATGTCCTGCCGCATGAATAAGGTCGGCGGGCAGGCAGTTCTCGAAGGCATTATGATGAAAGCAGGAACGAAATGCGCGACCGCTGTTCGCACACCTGACGGAGCAGTAGCCGTCGACAGCCATGAATTCATCTCGGTGCGTAAAAAGCATAAATTTCTGAACATGCCGATTTTGCGCGGTATCATCAATTTTGTAGAAACCCTGCGTCTCAGCTTTCAAACCTTGACGCTTTCCGCGGAGCTTGGCGGTCTTGACCTTGAAGAAGACGAAACCAAGTTTGAAAAATGGTTAAAAAACAAGTGTGGGGTACGATTCTTTGACATTCTGATGGTAATTGCCGCAATTCTCGGCATCGGACTCAGCATTTTCCTTTTTATGTATCTTCCCGCCCTTTGTGCAGACGGACTTGATTATCTCATTCCCGGCGCACTTGGCGCATGGCGCGCGGTCATTGAGGGTGTCATTAAAATTGTGATCTTCATATCTTATATTGTACTGGTTTCGCTTAATTCGGATATCCGTCGCACCTTTGAATATCACGGTGCCGAGCATAAGACCATTGCCTGCTTTGAGGCAGGCGTGGAATTAACGCCCGAAAATGCACGCCGCTACTCTCGCTTTCACCCTCGTTGCGGCACGAGCTTTATGTTCGTTATGATTCTGCTTGGCATCTTTGCCGGCTTATTTGTGCGGCTTGCTTTGCCCGATCTTCCGAATTATTTATATGTTGTGATTCGCTTGCTGATTTTGCCCCTTGTGGTTGGGCTCGGCTATGAATTCATCATGCTTGCAGGCAAGCATGATGTGCTTTTAACGCGTATTCTGTCGGCGCCCGGTCTATGGATGCAACGCCTGACAACCAAAGAGCCAAACGAAAGTCAGCTTGAAGTTGCAATCATTGCAACCAAATGTGCGCTCCGTGAAGAATTCCCCGACTTTGACCCGACACCTTATCTTGAAAACGCAAAGCATATGAAAGAGAAAAAGGTAGAGGAAGCGTCCGACACCGAAACGGCAGAACCATCCTGTCAGGACAAAGCAGAACCGAAGCAAACAAACGACAGCGAGGCAATATAATGCATTTCAAAGATGCCGTTGCACTTCTTGAAGCAGCAGGTGTTCCCGATGCCGCATACGAAACAGCCCTTCTCTTCGAGGAGCTTGGGGGGATTCCACGCCACCGCCTCTATGCAGAGAATCCAGATTGCAATCACCCTGCCCTCTCGGATGCGCTCAAGCGTCGCTCTGCAAGAGAGCCCTTGGCGTACATTTTAGGCGAGGTTTCCTTCTTTCGAGAGCGCTATCGTGTGACACCTGATGTCCTGATTCCGCGCGCTGATACCGAGGTTCTTGTTGAAGAGGCAATTCGGCGCTTGCCGCAAGGCGCACATTTTGCCGATTTCTGCACAGGAAGCGGTTGTATTGCCATATCGGTTTTGGCGGCGCGCCCCGATTGCACCGCCATCGCCTACGATATTTCGCCTTCCGCAATTGCAATTGCAAAGGAAAACGCAAAAAGAAACGGCGTGCATGACCGCTTCCAAGCAATTTGCACCGACTTGCTTCACGATACTGTCAACACAGACGGCATATCTGCCATTCTGTCAAATCCGCCGTACATTGCATACGACGAAAAAAAGCTCTTGTCAAAAGAGCTTGATTATGAGCCGAGCCAAGCGTTGTTTGCTGACGAAAACGGCCTGTTATTTTATCGGCACTTTCTTGAAAATTACGCAAGCAAGCTACCTAAAAAAGCCTTTTTTCTCTTCGAAATCGGCTATACGCAAAGTGACGCCATGCGCGTTCTTGCGGCAAAAAGCGGTTTGTTCTGCACCTTTTTCAAGGATTTTGGTGGTAACACACGCGTTGCTCTGTGCTCTTCCATAACCGACACACTTCTTTTGAAAAATTAATAATCCCGACTTCATATTTCCAAAAACATTTGAGAAATGAGTATATAACCATGAAAAAAACAACAACTGTTGCCCTTCTTTTTGGAGGTGCAAGCAACGAATATGAGGTTTCTCTCCGCTCTGCTTACGCAGTCTACTGCCATTTGCCGAAGGACTGCACGGCCCTGCTCATCGGCATCACCAAAAAAGGCGAGTGGTATCTTTATTCGGGCGAGCCTGCCGCCATTTTCGATGATACATGGCATCAAAAAGCCGACCGTTTGATTCCTCTTACGCTCTCGCTTTCACCGCGCGGCGCACTTGTTACCGCAGACGGAAGGCTTCTTACCCCCGATGTTATCTTCCCTGTTCTGCACGGTCAGAACTGCGAGGATGGCCGTCTGCAAGGACTGCTCGACCTCGTTTCCGTTCCCTATGTGGGATGCGGCTGTGCCGCGTCTGCACTCGGTATGGATAAGGCAGTCTCAAAGCTGATTGCCGAATCAATGGGGATTCCCGTCGCCAAGTGGATGCTTATAACGCGCAAGGAGGTACAGACAAAGCAAGAGCTTGATGCAGTAGTCCGTCGCATTGAAGAGCGTTTTTCTACATATCCTATTTTCGTCAAGGCGGTTAATTCGGGAAGCTCGGTCGGTGCTTACCGCGCAAATGACACCGCCTCACTCCGCGAGGCACTCACAGATGCCTCCACCGTTGACACGAAAATTCTCGTAGAGGAATTTGTTTACGGGAAAGAGGTCGAATGTGCCATTCTTGATAAGAAGGATGGTCTGACAGCCTTTACACCCGGTGAAATTGAACCCTGCGCTGAATTTTACGATTACGATACCAAATACAAAACAGACTCTGCGCGCTATCACATTCCTGCACGGATTCCACAGGAATGTATTGAAAAAATCCGTCTTTATGCCGCACAGATATTCACCGCGCTCGGTTGCCGCCACCTTTCCCGTGTGGACTTTTTCGTTACTGATGACAACCGCGTGATTTTCAATGAAATCAACACTCTCCCCGGCTTCACCTCTATCAGTATGTATCCCAAAATGGCAGAAGCGGGCGGCCTTTCCTTTGAACATCTTGTACAAACCTTGATTGAGGAGGCACTTTCGTCATGATTGGAATTTTCGATAGCGGTCTTGGCGGACTGACCGCCCTGCGCGAAGCGAAGCGCCTTTTGCCTGATGCCGACTTCATTTATTTCGGTGATACAGGACGCGTTCCCTACGGCTCGCGCTCGAACGATACGATTGTTCGCTATGCTACACAAATTATGCATTTCTTTGCCGAAATGCGTGTCGATGCCGTTCTCTCCGCCTGCGGTACTGTCAGCTCGGTTGCGCTTGAACGCCTGCGCGCCTTCTGCCGCATCCCCTTGGTCGGCGTTGTAGAGCCGACCGCCAAAGCCGCCGCCGCCACGACTAAGAACCGCCATATCGGTGTCATTGGTACAAGTGCGACCATCAAAAGCGGCGCGTTTGAGCGTGCAATCAATCGTATATCGCCCGATATCAAAACCGTTGGGCAAGCCTGTCCCTTGTTCGTACCGCTTGTCGAAAACGGCTTTATCAAGGAAACCGATACAGTCACACTTGAGGTTGCACGGCGCTATCTTGCACCGATGGAAGCGTTTGGTGTTGATACGCTCATTCTCGGCTGTACGCACTTCCCTATCATTGCAGACTGCATCTCCGCAGTTCTTCCCCATGCAACGCTCATCAACAGTGGCTCGGAGGCGGCTCGCGCGCTCGCCGAGGTCACACCCGAGAAATCCAAAAACGGAAAGGGTACGCTCACCTGCTATGTCAGCGACAACCCCGAAAACTTCCGCGATATCGCATCCATCTTCTTCGGAGAGCGATTTGATGCCCCTATCTGCAAAATTGATATTGAAAACTACTGACAGCGCATTTCGCGCAAAGAAAGGAATTGTCTTTCATGGCAAAATACAGACAAGGCAGGCTGAACGAGGCCATTGCAAATGAGCTTTCTATTGCCCTTGCCCATGTACGCGACCCGCGAGTGAGCGGCGCACTCATCAGCATTACTCGCGCAGAGGTCACCACCGACTTAAAGCAAGCCAAGATTTTCTTCTCCACAATGGACGCTCCAAACGAGGTCGCGGAGGGCTTGAAAAAAGCAAGCGGCGTTCTGCGGCGGCATCTGGCGCAAACCCTGAATTTGCGTCTGACACCCGAGCTCTTCTTTGTGCATGACACCTCAATTGAGCATGGTGCGAGAATTGCCACGCTGCTCAAACAAATTGAGGATAAACGCAAGGAAAGCGAAAACGGAGAGGAAGACGCATGAGTGCTTATCTGAAGCTTTCGCGCGCCGAAGCCGCCACGCGTCTGCTTACGCTGAAAAACCCTTTGATTGTCATCCATACACGCCCTGACGGCGACGCCATCGGCTCGGGGGCAGCACTCTGCCACTTCTTCAAGTCGCTTGGTGAAGAGCCTGTTCTGTGCGCACAGGACAAGCTGCCCGACAGACTTGCCTTTTTAACCGATGGCATTACCGTTGCAGAGCCTGCAACATTGCCGGAAGGCTTCGGCGATGTTTTAACGGTTGATGTTGCATCAAGAGCACAGCTCGGCGCACTTGCCGATGCCCTGACAGGCGAGTATGCACCTGTCCTGCAAATTGACCACCATGAAAAAGGCGATTGCATGGCAGATTCTCTCGTTGAGCCCGATACATCGGCGGCAGGCGAGGTTGTCTTTTATCTTTTGACTCTTTTGGAGGCGGAGGGCAAATGCCCTACTCTATCACTACCCCTTCTTTCCTGCTTATATGCCTCTATTGCATCGGATACGGGCGGATTTCGGTTTGCCAACACCGCGCCTGCGACGCACAGAGTGGCTGCTGTCCTTCTTGAACGGGGGGTTGATGCACCTGAAATCAACCGTCGCCTTTTCGCTTCGCGCACCGAAAACGACCTGCGTGCAGAAGAACTTGTTTTGAAAAGCTTACAGGTAGAGAAGGGCGGCTGCATTGCCCATGTATCAATCTCACTGAAGGAGAGAGAAGCTGCCTCTCTGCCCGAGGAATGCTTTGAGACCGCTGTCGATATTGCGCGGTCGCTTGCAGGTGTGCGTATTGCCGCCTCTCTGAAGGAAATTGCGCTCGGCAAATTCAAGGTCTCGCTCCGCGCCAATACAGCAAATGTTGCAGAGGTTGCCGCTGTTTTCGGTGGCGGCGGTCACAAGCTGGCGGCAGGCTGTACGGTAGAGGGCGAGGATGCTGCGTCTGTGTGGGCAAAAATTCTTCCTTATTTACAAAAAGCGCTCTCGGATGATAAAAATTCTTGACAATACAATACTTTCATGATAAAATAACAAAAGAACATTAAAGATAAGAAAGGCACCATAAGTTATGGAATTTATTGACATTCATTCCGAAAGAAATTTCAATGAATTTGAAGAACTTTATGCAAAGCTTGAACGCCGCGAAATTGCCGACGGCACAACTGTCACTGTTGTCGGTTGCATTCACAGAATTCGCGAAATGAGCGATTTTGCATTCATCATTCTGAGAACAGCGCGCCGCCTTTTTCAGTGCGTCTATGAGCCGTCAAAAACGGATTTTGAATTGTCCTCAGTCAAGGAGGGCGATTATGTTCGTCTGACAGGTGCGCTGATTGTGGAGGAACGCTCGAAAATCGGCTATGATTTCAGCCTTCGCTCCTGTGAAATCATCACCTCGCCCTCCTATGAAATCCCCTTTGTGTTGAACAAGGCGAAGCTGGACCTCGGTCTTGATATGCGGCTTGACTACCGTCCTCTTTCTCTGCGTAACCCCACCGAGCGCGCCGTCTTTAAGATCAGCGCAGCAATTCAGTCGGGCTTCCGCCGCTTCTTTGAACAAAATGACTTTACAGAGATTGTGCCGCCGAAGATCGTATCTGCGGGTGCCGAGGGTGGCGCTGATATGTTCAGCGTTGACTATTTTGGTCAGAATGCTTTTCTGAACCAAAGTCCGCAAACATACAAGCAGATGATGGTCGGTGTTTTTGAAAAAGTCTTTACCATCGGCCCTGTTTTCCGTGCCGAAAAGAGCCATACCAATCGTCATATCACCGAATTTCAGGGTATTGACATTGAAATGGGCTACATCAATTCCTTTGAGGATATCATGCTGACAGAAGCACGCGCGCTCAGATGCGTCTTCGACTATGTAACCGAGCATTGCGCTCCCGAGCTGGCACTTCTGAATGTCAAGCTCCCCAGCTTTGATACCATTCCGAAAATCCGTTTCAGCGAAGCAAAGGAGCTTGTTGCCAAGCAATACAAGCGCGAATTCCGCTCGGAATTTGACCTTGAACCCGAGGAAGAAAAGCTGATTGGCGAAATCTTCAAGAAGAAATACGGAAGTGAGCTTGTCTTTGTCACGCACTACCCCACGAAGAAACGCCCTTTCTATACAATGGACGATCCTGAGGACCCACGCTACACCTGTTCCTTCGACCTGCTCCTGAACGGCAGCGAAATTACAACAGGCGGTCAGCGTATTCACGACTACAATATGCAAATTGACAAGATGAACCGTCTTGGCATGGATACCTCGCTTTTTGAGTCCTATCTGATGATTCACAAATACGGCATTCCTCCGCACGGCGGCTTGGGCATCGGCCTTGAACGCTTCACCATGAAGCTTCTGAAGCTGGACAACATCCGTCTTGCTACACTCTTCCCCCGCGATGTTGAGCGTTTGACTCCGTAAAATAAATGGAAAGCGGTTTTGACGATGAAATTAAGTGTACTGACTAACCTTTTCGGTGACCTCACACTTGACGAGGCACTGACGAAATTTGAAAAGCTGGGCATAAGCTGTGTGGAAATCGGTTGCGGTGGCTATCCCGGCAAAGCCCATTGCAATCCCGAGCTGCTTCTGAACGATGATGCCGCTCTTGCCGAATATAAGGCAACCTTTGCGCGTCACGGTATTGAAATCTGCGCACTTTCGGTACACGGCAATGCCGTTCACCCCGACAAAGCCATTGCCGCTTCCTTTCATAAGGATTTTGAAAACGCCGTTCTGCTTGCCGAAAAATTAGGCATTGATACTGTCATCACATTTTCGGGCTGTCCCGGTGGCTCACCCGATGACAAGACACCAAACTGGGTGACTTGTCCTTGGCCCGATGACTTCGGTGCTATTCTTGAATACCAATGGAATGATGTCCTGATTCCCTACTGGAAGAAGGAAGCCGCTTTTGCAAAGGCACACGGCGTCACCAAAATTGCCTTTGAAATGCACCCCGGCTTCTGTGTCTATAACCCTGAAACCCTGCTCCGTCTGCGTAGTGAGGTCGGCGATATCATCGGTGCGAACTTTGACCCCTCTCACCTTGTTTGGCAGGGCATGGACCCCGTTGCCGCCATTCGTGAGCTTGAGGGTGCCATTTACCATGTTCATGCGAAGGACACCAAAATCGACCACTACAACACCGCAAAGAACGGCGTCCTTGACACCAAGCATTACGGTGACGAAATTCATCGCGCATGGGTGTTCCGCACCGTCGGATACGGTAACGGTCAGCAATATTGGCGCGACCTTATCTCCAATCTGCGTCTTGTCGGCTATGACAAGGTCATGAGCATTGAGCATGAGGATAGCTTAATGACAACAGAGGAAGGTCTTTGCCATGCAGTTGCCTTCCTGCGTGATTCTATCATACAAAACCCCAAGCCTACATCAATGCATTGGGCATAAAAACAAAAGGACCGGCTTTTTGAAAGTCGGTCCTTTTGTTTTTATGCACTTTTCAAGTGATTAGTTTTTCAGCGAATGTATCGGTGCGGGAATACGGCCACCGCGCGCAATAAATGCCTCACTGCTTTCCTTGTGCATCGGCATAATCGGTGCATAACCGAGAAGTCCGCCAAATTCGACAGACTCACCGACATCCTTGCCGTAAACAGGAATCACGCGCACCGCCGTGGTTTTTTGGTTGATGACACCGATGGCGATTTCATCTGCAATCAATGCACTGATGGTTGAAGCAGAGGTATCACCCGGTACGGCAATCATATCAAGACCGACCGAGCAGACGGCTGTCATCGCTTCAAGCTTTTCGATAGTCAAGGTTCCCTTTTCAACTGCGTGAATCATGCCCGCATCCTCTGAAACAGGAATGAATGCACCCGAAAGACCTCCGACATGAGAGGAGGCCATAACGCCACCCTTCTTGACAGCATCATTGAGCAGAGCAAGTGCCGCCGTTGTGCCGTGTGTGCCACAACGCTCGAGGCCCATGCCCTCCAGAATGTGTGCCACCGAGTCGCCCTGTGCAGGAGTTGGCGCAAGCGAAAGGTCAACAATACCGTAGGGGGTATTCAGCCGTTTGGATGCTTCATAGGCAATCAGCTGACCGACGCGGGTAATCTTAAAGGCAATTTTCTTGACCGTATCGGCAAGTGTACCGAAATCGCAGTTGCCTGCGCGCTTGACTGCACTTGCCACAACACCGGGTCCCGAAACGCCGACATTGATGACGGTATCAGGCTCGCCGATGCCGTGAACGGCACCTGCCATGAAGGGATTATCCTCGGGAATATTGGCAAAAACGACGAGCTTGGCGCAACCGATAGAATCGCGGTCGCGTGTCAGGTATGCCGTTTTCTTTATAACCTCGCCCATACGGCGCACGGCATCCATATTGATACCCGCCTTGGTGGTCGCGACATTGACAGACGAGCAAACGCGCTCGGTGACCGCAAGTGCATCGGGAATAGCATCAATCAGACGGTCTGCGCCGACAATCATGCCCTTCTGCACAAGCGCACCAAAGCCACCGATGAAATTGACACCAAGCTCCTTTGCCGCACGGTCAAGTGTCAGGGCAAGCGAAACAAAGTCCTCGCTTGAAAGGCAACCGCCGACAAGCGCGGCAGGTGTCACTGAAATGCGCTTGTTGATAATTGGAATTCCGTACTCGATTTCAAGCTGCTCGCACACGCGAACAAGGTCCTTGGCAGAACGGGTGATTTTATCGTAAACTCGAGCAAGCAGGCGATCCTTATCGTCACTGATGCAATCAAAAAGAGAAATGCCCATCGTGACGGTTCGGATATCGAGCTTCTCCTCCCGAATCATGTTGATGGTTTCAAGAATATCTGCTGTATTCAGCATGACTAACTCCTTTTTTCAAAGCTCAATCAAATGCGGTGCATTGAATTGAAAATGTCTTCGTGCATGACACGGATATCCAGTCCTTTATCAGCACCCAGCTTATGAAGCTGCTCGGAAAAATCGGCGAAGGGGAGGTTCAATTCTTTGATATCCACCAACATGATCATGGCAAAATATTCGCGCATAACGCTCTGGCTGATGTCCAGGATGTTTGCGCCCATACGCGCACACTCTCCGCTGACAAGCGCAATGATACCAACATTGTCAGCACCGATAACGGTTACAACTGCTTTCATTTTTTGCTTCCTTTCTCAAAAAAAGCCTCGGTTTTCCCCCGAAGACATCTGTTCTCGCTTCTATTATACTTCATTAGATATTGAAAATCAAGAAGAAGAGGCAATTTTTTCACCGTTTTTTCTTTCTTTTGCCCCATGGGTACTTTTTTTCCACGAAAACTTGAAATAAAGACCGAAATATGCTACAATAAAATGAATGATTTTGTCTTTCCGCAAAGGAGCTGTGAAGCCGTATGCATGACGAGCCGATTTATGATACAAAGAATTTTGCCGAAATCAATCTGACAGCACTGACACACAACTTCACCTTGCTTTCAAGGCGTATCCGCAAGGCAAATGCCTCCCCCATATGCGTTGTCAAGGCGGATGCATACGGTCACGGTGCGATCACCTGTGTGCGCGCGCTTTCGGCGGCAGGAGCTGATTTTTTTGCCGTCTCCAGCGTGCAGGAGGCTCTTGAAGTGCGCCACGCAGCACCTGATGCCAAAATTCTCATCCTTGGTTATACACGGCCTGCCAATGCGCCCCTCCTTGCGCGACAAAGAATTATACAGACTGTCCACAACATATCCTACGCCATGTATCTTAACACCGCAATGGATGCGGCAAAGGCGGCAGGTACCGCGCCACAGGATGCGCGTCTTACAGTCCACATAAAAACAGACACGGGCATGAACCGTCTGGGTTTCCCTCTCAACCCCACCGACCGCGAAAATTCTCTGCGTGAAATTTTATCAATGACGAAGTTTGAGCACCTTTCCCCCGAGGGCATCTTTACGCATTTTGCCTGCGCCGATGAGCCTGACTCCCACTTGACAGACGAGCAGCTTGAACGCTTCCTCTATGCCGTACAGTCATTGAAGGCACAAGGTCTTTCACTTGCCACTCATGCTTCAAACAGCGCTGCCGCGCTTCGATTTGGAAGCCTTGGATTTGACTTTGTGCGACTGGGCATTGCCCTTTACGGTCTGCCACCGTCGGACGAGGTTGCCTGCAACGGCCTTTGCCCCGTCATGTCGCTTTATAGCCGTATCTCCGAAATTCACACGCTGCGGGCAGGTGAATCGGTCAGCTATGGCGCGCGCTTTACGGCTGAAAAGGATATGCGCATTGCGACAGTTTCCATCGGCTATGCCGACGGCGTATTACGCGCCTGCGAAAACGGCGGCTCCTTGATAGTCGGTGGCCATGAGGTGCCACTCGTCGGACGCATTTGTATGGACCAATGTATGATTGCGCTCGGCGATATTGAGGCATATGAGGGTGATATTGTAACGGTCTATGATGAGAGTGGCCGCAACATCCGCCGCCTTGCAAGAGCCGCAGGCACGATTCCCTATGAGCTTCTCTGTCTGACGGGCTTACGCGTTCACAGACAGTATAAGCAATAAAGATGATAGCTTGTGCCGTCAATCAAACGGCAGAATGGAGATTATATGTCCGAAAATTCTTCCCCCTGCGGACTTTTGCTGTTAGATAAGCCCGAGGGGATTACCTCGCAGGGCGCGGTTTCCCGTGTCCGCCGCCTGCTTGATGTCAAAACCGCAGGTCACACAGGGACACTTGACCCGATGGCAACAGGCGTACTACCCGTTCTTGTCGGGCGCGCCGTCAAGGCAGGTGAGTTTCTGCTTGAATCGGATAAGCATTACAGAGCCACTCTGCGCCTCGGTCTGACAACCGATACCGAGGATATCACAGGCAGGGTGCTGACGCAATCTGCCCCCCTGCCGACAGAGGACACCGTACTGAAAACCGCAAGCAGCTTTCTCGGTGAATCTCTGCAAATACCGCCCATGTATTCGGCTATCCGCGTCGGCGGCCGTCGGCTGATGGAGCTTGCAAGGCAGGGTGTGACAGTCGAGCGCACGGCTCGGCCTATTACAGTCAAAAGGCTTGATGTCGTCCGCCTCTCCGATAGTGACTATCAGTTAGATGTCATTTGCTCAAAGGGAACTTATATCCGCACACTTTGCGCCGACATTGGCAAAAAGCTCGGTGTAGGCGGTACAATGGCAGCTCTTCGCCGCATGGAAGCGGCATCCTTCCCGATAACAAGCTGTCATACCCTTGAAGAACTTGAAGCAATGCCGCTTGAAAAGCGCCGCGCTCTTCTTATCAGAACCGATGAGCTTTTTCCCTCTGCGCCACGCTTGACGCTTGCGCCCTTTTTCGCAAGACTTGCCCATAACGGACAGCAGATTTATCTTGCAAAAATTAAAAAGGACTACCCTCTCGGCACACAAGTCCGCCTCTATGACGGTCAGACCTTTTTCGCACTCGGCGAGATCCGTGAATTTGAAGACGGACTTGCCATCAAGCCATTAAAGCAATTCGACATTTCATAATCAAACTCACACGAAGGGAGGCTTTGCAACGGTTTTCGTATGCAAAGAGATGCACATGGCAGAACGAATCTGGACAACGATGCAAAAAAACGCCATTGACACCCGTGACCGCACGCTTCTTGTTTCGGCGGCGGCAGGCTCGGGCAAAACAGCCGTCTTAACCGAGCGCATTATCGCCTCGCTTCTTGATCCAAATAATCCCTCTGACATATCCCGCATGCTGATTGTCACCTTCACGAATGCGGCGGCGGCAGAGCTACGCGCGCGCATTACCGCTGCCTTGCAGAAGGCATTGAAGGAAAACCCCGGGAACCGCAACCTCGAAACCCAGCTTCTTCTGCTTCCGTCTGCCGAAATTCGCACTATTGACGCCTTTTGCGCCAAATTTTTGCGCAGACACGCAGGTGAGGTTTGCATCTCGCCCCGTTTTCGCATTGCAGACGAGGCAGAAAGCGATCTGATTGCCCGTTCTGTTCTGGACGAGCTTCTCAACCGATGCTTTGAGGGCGTAGGCTTCCCCGACCGACCCGATGCTCCCTCTTACTGTGAAGAGGATTTTTTGCTTCTTGCCGACAGTCTGACGGGCGCACGCGATCCAAAGGAAAAGCTGACCGACATTCTACTTGCCCTTTACCGCAAGTGCGAGGGCTTTCCCGATAGATGCAAACTGCTTGTCAGGCGCGCTGGGGAATTTGAAGATGATGCCCATAAGCCCTATACTGAAAGTGCCTGCTACCGTCTGATTATCAAGCACCTGCAGGACGGCTTTTTGTATTATGCCGATGAAATGGCCTCTGCATTCGAGGCGTTTTCCGCTACCGCCACGCCCGAGCTTACCGAATTGCACGGCGCGTTGTTTGCAGAGGAAAATCAGCTTGCACAGGATGCAAAAGAGGCTTTTCTTTCAGGCGATTTTCAAAAGATTTCACAGGTTATGAACCGTGAAACATGGGGTAAGACTCTCCGAAACAAGCGCTCGATTGAATCAACCGAAGAGGCTGAACGCATGAAGACTCTGCGTACAGAGTTTCACACCTATAAAAATAAAAAGGCGGCACCGCTTCTTGCCTTTAGTGATAAAAGCTTTGCAGAGGAAGCACCGCAAATCGTGCGCGCGCTGAATCAGCTTGTTGCGCTGATGCTTGCCTTTGAAGAGGCGTTTTCTGCCGAAAAGCAGAGCCGCAATCTCTGCGAATACAGCGACCTTGAGCATCTGACGCTTCAGGCGCTCATGAGCGAGGACGGCATGCCGACCGCGCTTGCACTTGCCGAGCGCGAGGAATACGATGCGGTTTATATTGATGAATATCAGGATGTCAATTTGGTACAGCACCTGATTTTTGCTATGCTGTCAAAGCCTCAAAATGCCTTTATGGTGGGCGATATCAAGCAAAGCATTTACCGTTTCCGCGGCGCAGACCCTTCGATTTTTGCCTCACTGCGCCATGAGTTTGCACCCTTTGACCGCAACGCAAAGCAGAATAGGCAAACCATCTTCATGCAATCAAACTTCCGTTGTGACCGTCCCATCATTGACTTTACCAACTGCGTTTTTGATGCGCTGCTCGGCGCAGCGGGCGAATCTATCGGCTATCAGGAGTCCGACCGTCTGTTTGCAGGTAAAATTTTGCCACCCGATGCTTGTCCTCAAAAAGTACAGCTTTTGCTTGCTTCGGCAGAACAGCCGCAACAGGATTCCGAGGCAGATGACGAATCGGGTGACGACGAGACACTCACCCCCAAGTCAGTCTCCGCCGCCCGTGCCGAAGCCTTCGTCATTGCCGATGAAATTGCAAGACTTCTGCACGATGGCAAAAAGGACAACGGCATCCCCATCCTACCCGGTGATATTGCCGTTCTTCTTCGCTCGGTCCGCACGAGCTTTGCCCAAATACTGACAGACGAGCTTGAACGGCGCGGCATCCCCTGTGAAGCAACGGAAGATACGGATTTCTTTCTGAATCCCGATGTTTTACTCATTCTCTCGCTCTTGAATGTCATCAATAACCCGCACCGCGATATTTACCTTGCAGGTGTACTCCGCTCGCCTCTGTTTGCCTTCACGATGGACGAGCTTGTGGAAATGCGCACAGAAGGAGAGGAGGACATCTCTCTCTATGAATGCTTAAAAACCTATGCCGCTCATCATCCCGACAACCAAAAATGTCGGTACTTCTTTGATAAGCTGGAGCTTTACCGCGAGCGTGCAGAGGGAATGCCCGTCTGGCGACTTCTTCGCTTCATTTATGATGACACCGCGATTCTTGCTCTTTCGGATGTGTCAGATGCTCAAAAGGCGCGAAGCAACCTACGCCTTCTCTATCACTATGCCCGTAACTTTGAATCATCCTCGTTCCGCGGTCTCTATTCTTTTCTGCAATATATCAACCGTATCATCCGAGAGGGCAAGCGACTGCCGACCGAAAAAAACGCCGACATCAAGCCGACCTCCGTACGCCTCATGACCATTCATGCGTCAAAGGGACTTGAGTTTCCCGTCTGTTTCCTTTCCAATAGCAGCAAGACAGCGAAAGCACAAAGCGACCGACTTCGTTTTTCATCCGAGCTTGGTGCCGCCTTCAAATTGCGTACAGATGACGGTCTTGCCTTGCTGGACAATCCGCTTTTCCGCGCCATCTCTCTTGAAAACGAGAAATATGAACAGGAGGAAATGCTCCGTGTTCTCTATGTCGCTTTAACCCGTGCATCCGAGCGACTCTATATCACAGGCGACACAAAAAATCCGAAAAAGCTCCTCCGTGCCACCCCCGATACCAAGCCAAGCCGTTTTTCCGTCATGTCGGCAAAATCCTTTCTCGCGCTGATTCTTCAGGCACTGCCCATTGCCGCATCTGCACACACAGAGTTTGAGCTTTACGGAAACGGTTGCTTTGCATCGCTTGATTCCTGTGATATTTCCAAAATTGCCGTTTCAGAAGAGAGCTTCTCTCCCACATCACCCTCCCTCGCACCGCCGCAGGAAAAGCAAGAAAGCGAAACGAAAGCCGATGCTCCCCCTGCACCCCTCACCGAGCAAATGCTCCGCGCGCGCTTCGATTTCGTCTATCCGCACAAGGACGCGCTTGCCTTGCCGAGTAAGCTTTCGGTATCAAGGCTCTATCCCGAGGCGCTCGATGAAGAGGATGACGCGGCAAAGCCGCTTACCGTGGCAGAAGAAAACCAAGCCGACCGTCCTGAAAGAAGAACCCGTCCCGCCTTTCTTAACGGGGGCGAGGAGGAGAGCGGCGCGGCGCGCGGAACGGCAACGCATCTCTTCATGCAGTTCTGCCGCTTTGACCTATTGCAAAAAAATGGCGTCGATGCCGAATTGCAAGCACTTGTTGACCTTCATTTTATTTCCAAGGAGGATGCCGCGCTCGTGCGGAAAAAAGAGGTCGAGCGCTTCTTGAAGTCCCCGCTTTTTGCCGACCTTCTCTCTGCCGAAAAAATCCACCGCGAACTTCGCTTTCATGCATCCCTGCCTGCCGCGCTTTTCACCGCCAATGCAGAAAAGAAGGACGCTCTTAAAGATGAAACGCTTTTCGTGCAGGGTGTCATTGACTGTGTTGCTGTCTATGCCGACGGCAGCTATGACCTCATTGACTACAAAACCGACCGCCTTCCACGCGACCGTGACAAAGCTATTGCACTTCTGCGCGAGCGGCACTCGCTCCAGCTTTCTTATTACAGTGCCGCCTGCACGCAAATTTTCGGTAGCCCCCCGCGCGCACTCTTCATCTATTCCCTGCCACTCGGTGAATCAATTGAAGTCGAAATGAACACCCACGGCGCACCGATTGACTGAAATTTATAAAAATCAATCATTAAGCCCCTGCCAAGTGTGGCAGGGGCTTAATGATTGATTTCGGGATTGTCAGTTCTTTCAAGCAAATAGTCAATCGAAACATCAAAATAATCAGCAAAGCGAATCAGCGTTTCATAGTCCGCCTGCCTTTGCTCGTTTTCATATCTGCTGATGCTGTTTTGATTCATGTTCAAATCCATTGCCAATTTCAGTTGAGAGATTCCCCGCTTGATTCGTAAGGATTTTAATCGCATTTTTCGTCAACCCCCTTGACATTATTATACCGATATGGTATAATCCAAATATCCCAATTTGGTATATTTTGAAAGAAAAATTGATATTATGGGGAAAAACGATTGAAAAAGCATCTGAAAGCACTTTTTATATGCACGATTTCGCTGTCTTTTGCACTCAAAGCCTTTTGGTACGGATGCGCGTTTTATCAAATATTCAGAATTCCCTGTCCGTGTTGCGGTGTAACGCGTGCTTGGTTTGCATTTCTCTCCTTTGACCTATCGTCAGCATTTGCCTATCATTTCTTTTTTCCTCTTGTTCCGCTTTTTCTTTTTTTGTTTATTGCACGCACCTGCAGCTTTATAAAAAGTCATGAACGGATAGCGGATGTCCTCATGTATGGGATAGCGTTTTTGCTGTTTGCTTACAACATTTTTAGAATTTTTTATTGATATATTCCCAAGCGGATATATATAAATTTTCAATTTGAAGGAGAAACACAACATGGATGCAAACAAAGTCGATATGTTCTTGATTGCAAACCAAAACTATTTTCCCGCGGAAAAAATACCGTTTTTGAAAGAAAAGCTGCTTGCTGCTGACGACAGTAAATTTCTTTTAGCCACCGCTTCGGATTTGAAGAATCCGACAACACTATTGATTGTTTCTATTCTTGCAGGCGGTTTCGGTATTGACCGATTCATGCTGGGAGATGTCGGTGTCGGTATTTTGAAGCTTTTAACTGGCGGTGTTTGCGGTATTTTGACAATTGTCGACTGGTGCACAATTTCAAAGAAAAGCAAAGAAATCAATTTCAGTAAATTGATGCTTTTGCTTTAATTTTGTTATGGCTTAAAGCATGAAATCAAGAAAGCATGAGGGGTAAGCTTTTTCTTACCCCTCATGCTTTTTAATCAGTAATTTCCAAAACCCAGTGCTTGTCGTCTGTTTTTTTCTTCATTTTCAGCTTTTTTGCGAAAATTCTTGACAGAAGAGCGACTTAATGATATAATTTTATAGTTAGTTATATCTATGGTTTGTTCTTCTTGAACTTCTGATACGGAGGATTTCTTAAAATGAAATGGACATCTCTTAACGATTTGCGCGAAAAGTACCTTTCCTTCTTTGAAAGCAAAGGGCATCTTCGCCTGCCGAGCTTTCCGCTCGTGCCTATCCGCGACAAATCGCTTTTGCTCATCAATTCAGGCATGGCACCGATGAAGAAATATTTTACAGGCGAGGAAGAGCCGCCCCGTCGCCGCGTTGCCACCTGCCAGAAGTGCATCCGCACGCCCGACCTTGAACGCGTCGGTCATACCGCAAGACACGGCACCTATTTTGAAATGCTGGGTAACTTTTCCTTTGGCGATTACTTTAAGGAAGAGGCAATTCCTTTTGCTTGGGAGTTTCTGACTGTCACGCTGGAGATTCCTGCCGACCGTCTTTGGCCATCCATCTATGAAAACGACGAAGAGGCTTTCCATATCTGGCGCGATGTGATTGGCGTTCCCGAGGAGCGCATTGTGCGCCTTGGTAAAGCTGACAACTTCTGGGAGCACGGCACAGGTCCGTGCGGCCCCTGCTCTGAAATTTATTTCGACCGCGGCGAAAAGTACGGCTGCGGCTCGCCCGACTGCAAGCCCGGCTGCGACTGCGATCGCTATATGGAAATCTGGAACAATGTCTTTTCACAGTTCAATAATGACGGAAACGGCAATTACACCGAGCTTGCACAGAAAAACATTGATACAGGTATGGGACTTGAACGACTTGCCTGCGTGATGCAGGGTGTCGACAATCTTTTCGAGGTTGATACCGTTCGCAAAATTCTTGATACCGTCTGCAAAATTGCTGATAAGAAGTACGGTGAGGATACATCAGATGACATTTCCATCCGCGTTGTCACCGACCATTTACGCAGTGCAACCTTCATGATTTGCGACGGCGTCATTCCCTCAAACGAGGGCAGAGGCTATGTCCTGCGCCGCATTCTCCGCCGTGCATCAAGACACGGTAAATTGCTCGGCATTCGCCGCGCCTTCCTGACCGAAATCAGCGAGGTTGTCATTTCCGAAAACAGAGATGCCTACCCCGAGCTTGTGGACAAGCGTGATTATATCCTGAAAATCATCTCTCTTGAGGAGGAGCGCTTCCAGGCAACCATTGATGCAGGTCTTTCGATTCTCAATGACTGCATTGACGAAACCGTCAAAAAGGGCGGTCAGGTGCTTTCGGGTGAGGATGCCTTCAAGCTTTACGATACCTACGGCTTCCCTGTCGATTTGACTCGCGAAATTGCCGAGGAAAGCGGTCTTACTGTCGATGATGACGCCTTCCGCGCCTTGATGGAGGAGCAGCGTGTCCGCGCGCGCTCGGCGCGTGGCAATATCAGCGGCTGGAGTGATGGCTCCAAAACGCTGTTAGAGGGAATCCCTGCAACCGCTTTTGATGGCTATTTGCAGGACTGCTGTGAGGCAAAGGTTCTCTCCATTCTCACCGATGATATGGCAGTCGATTCACTCTCCGAGGGCGATGCAACCGTCATTCTTGACCGCACCGTCTGCTACGGCGAGGGCGGCGGTCAGGTTGGCGATACCGCAACCATGCGCGCAAACGGCGCGTCGCTTGCAATCATTGATACAAAAAAGGCAGACAGCGTCTATCTCCATGCCGTCACCATTCAGGACGGTATTTTGCGCGTGGGTGACACGGTCACAGTGGCAATTGATACCGAAAGACGAAACTCTATTCGCCGCAACCACTCGGCTTGCCACTTACTGCAAGCGGCACTCCGCTCGGTTCTCGGCTCTCATGTTGAGCAGGCAGGCTCTTATGTGGATGACACAAGACTCCGCTTTGACTTCTCGCATTTTGCGGCAATGACGGCAGAGGAGCTGTCAGCAGTTGAAGCGCAGGTCAACCGCGCGATTCTCAAAGCAATTCCCGTTGAAACTGTCATTACCGATATGGAAGGCGCACGCAAGGCAGGCGCTATGGCTCTCTTTGGTGAGAAGTACGGCGATTCTGTCCGCATGGTTAAGATGGCAGATGTTTCCTGTGAGCTTTGCGGCGGTACTCATGTAACCACCACAGGCAATATCGGACTTTTCAAAATTATCTCCGAAAGCTCGGTGGCCGCAGGTGTGCGCCGTATTGAAGCAACAACAGGCTACGGTGTCCTTGCCATGCTCGCCGAAAGAGATGCGCTCATTTCCGAAACCGCGCGCGAGCTGAAAGCAACCAACACGCACGAGCTTCCCAAGCGTGCCATTCAGCTCCGCGATGAGCTGAAGGAAACCGCACGCCGCCTTGAAAGCGCGACAGCAAAGCTCGCCGAAGCACAAGTGGATTCCCTGCTTGCATCGGCTCAAAGGAAGGGTAATTTGCGCTACCTGACAGGCAAACTCTCCATGCAGTCAGATGCGGCAAGAGCACTTTGCGATTCCATCAAAGCAGCTCATCCCGACATGGTTGCCGTCTTTGCACTCGTATCCGACGGCAAGCTGAACTTTATCGCGTGCTGCGGTGCAGATGCCGTTAAAGCAGGCGCACACGCAGGCCAGATACTGCGTGAGGTCAGCGCCGTAACTGGCGGTAAGGGTGGCGGTCGCCCCGATAGTGCTATGAGCGGTGGACGCGATATTTCGCGCATTGATGATGCTCTGGCTCTTGTTGAAACCTTAATTCCCTGATAGACTTATATACAAGAACCGCCTTGTGTTCATAACACAAGGCGGTTCTTTCATAGCTTTTTGGGCTTGCCCTTGAAAAAGACTGCCGCGAGAAAGCCAAAGAAAAGAGCCGCACCGATACCTGCCGATGCCGCAGTAAAGCCACCCGACAAGGCACCGAGCAAACCATTCATATGCACGCCCTCTCGCACACCGCGTGCAATCAGCCCGCCAAATCCGACAAGCGGGACAGATGCACCGCAGCCTGCAAATTGGTAGAGAGGCTCATAAAGACCAACCGCGCCCAAAAACACACCGCTGCACACATAGAGGACAAGAATGCGCGCAGGTGTCATTTTTGTCAGGTCAATGAGCAATTGGGCGATAATGCAAAAAGCCGCTCCGACACCAAATGCACGAATGCAATTCATCAATAGCTCCTGCATTTTCAGTTCTCCTTTTCACCGTTTTCCCAAACTGTCAGAGGTGCAATACCGATAATACTGCCTCCCTGCTGTACCGAGGACGGACTCATGAGCGCCCCCGTCGCAATGACAAGCAAACGCCGATAGATGCCACGCCGCATACACGGCACAAAATGCGCGGCAAGCATGGACGCGGCACAGCCGCATCCCGATCCGCCCGCATGAGCGTCTTGCTTTTTAAGGTCATAGAGATTCGCACCGCAATCAAAATGACGCTTTCCAAGTGAAAGACCTGCATCAAGGCATAGCTCATCGAGAATCGCGCTCCCCTCTGTTCCAAGGTCACCCGTCACAATCAAATCAAAGTCCTCGGGCGTTTCGCCCGTTTCGTCAAAATAGGTCAAAAGCGTATCACAAACAGCGGGTGCCATGGCAGCCCCCATATTGTTAGCGTCGCATATGCCGCCATCCACGGGCTTACCCGCCATGCCGCCGACAATGCGTACGCCTTTTCCCTCTCTTTCAAGAACAAATGCGCCTGCCGCCGTCGCCGTCCACTGTGCTGTCGGCGTTCTCTGTCCGCCGTATTCAATGGGCAAGCGGAACTGTCGCTCGGCGGCACAGTTGTGTGAGGATGTCACCACCGCCGCACGCTCGATTTCCTTTGTAGCATTCATGGAAAGCGATGCTACAAGCAAGCCCTCAACCGAGGTAGAGCAAGCGCCGTAAAGCCCGATATAAGGAATATGAAAGCTACTGAGTCCGCCTGATGATGCCACGCATTGATTCTGCAAATCGCCTGCAAGCAAAAGCCCTATTTCATGATGCTTGATCTCTCTTTTTTTGAGTGCGATATTAAGCGCAATCCGCGCCATTTCACCCTCGGCAAGCTCCCATGTTTTTGCGCCAAAGCGGTCGCTTTCATCATGGAAATCAAAACAGGCGCCGTACGGGCCGTTTGTCTCCTCTTTACCGACCGCCGCCGCAGATGCAGTGATCATGATGGGCGTCTGCCACCGCAAAAATCTTGTTACCTGACTGTTTTTCAGACAAACCACCTCACGATATAATAAATAATGCCGTAAACCGTTCCGCAAAGGCTTCCGTACAAAATGACAGGGCCTGCAATTGTAAAGATTTTTGCACCAACTCCCATAATCCATCCCTCGCTCTTGGTATCAATGGCAGACGATACCACCGCATTGGAAAAGCCTGTAATCGGCACGAGCGTCCCTGCTCCCGCAACCCTTGCAATACGGTCAAATATACCGATGCCCGTAAAAAGTGCCGCCAAAAAAATGAGCGTCACGCTCACTCCCGTTGTCGCCATCTTGTAGGGCATCCCCCATGTGCGATAAGCGTAAAGTAAAACCTCGCCGAAAGCGCAGATAGAGCCGCCGACAAGCGCCGCATTGATACAGTCATGCAAAACACTTGAACGCGCCGCTCTTTTTTTCACATATTCGCCGTATCGTTTTTTATCAAGATATAGTTTTTTCTTCATGCAACCACCCTTTCTTTTGATTTTAGTATGCAAGCCTTTTCCAACATTATGCACTGCCATCTATATCAAAAGACCTCCTAAAACAATTTAGGAGGTCTTTTCTTTATCAGGTGGCAAAGCCTGCAAATTGAGAATTGTAAAGCTTTGTATATTCGCCATTCTGTGCAAGTAATTCATCATGATTACCGATTTCAATAATTTTACCTGCACGAATAACAACAATACGGTCGGCATCGCGAATCGTCGACAGTCTGTGCGCAATGATGATGCTTGTTCTTCCCTTCATCAAGGAAAGCATTGCGCTCTGAATCTGCATTTCGCTGCGCGTATCCACATTAGAGGTCGCCTCATCCAGAATGAGAATTCTGGGGTTTGCAATGACCGCACGGGTGATGGCAAGCAATTGTCTTTGTCCTTGGCTTAAATTGCTTCCCTGCTCGGCAAGCATGGTCTCATACTGCAAAGGCAAGCGCGCAATAAATTGGTCTGCGCCCGATATCCCCGCGGCAAAAGCCATATCCTCTTTTGTTGCATCCGCGCGCCCATAGCATATATTCGAACCAATGGTATCCGAAAAGAGCACCGTATCCTGTAAAACAATCGCCATTGCTTGACGAAGGGCATCCTTTCTGATATCGCAGATATTAACGCCGTCTATTTCAATACTACCGCCATTGATTTCATAAAAACGCATCAGAAGATTGACAACCGTTGTTTTGCCGGAGCCTGTCGCACCGACAAGGGCAATTTTTTCGCCGGGCTTGATATGCAAATCAAAATCCGAGAGAACAGGATGGTTCTCCACATAAGAAAAATCCACATGGTTGAAGTCAATACCGCCCTGCATATCAGGACAAAGACATTTGCCTTCATCAATTTCAGGCACTTCGTCCATCATTGAAAAGACACGCTCTGCGCCGGCAACCGCCGTGAGAATTTGTGCATATTGATTGGCAATTTCGTTGATGGGGCGTGTAATGGATTTTGTATAGCCGATGATGGTTTGGATAGTACCGATGGATATTGAATTTGCCACCAGAATCGGCCCTATCAACGCAATTTCCTTGGCAGCACTTGGATTCAAGCGGCCAAATGCCAAAAGACCGCCTGTGATAGCAACCAGGACATAGCCTAAATTGCCGATGACATTCATGAAAGGGCCCATGACACCGCCAAAAATATTGGCTTTTGTTCCGCATTTACTTAATTCCCGACTGATTTCGGTAAACTGCTCAACACTCTTTTTTTCCTGTCCAAACGCCATGACGGTTTGATAGCCTGTCACCATTTCCTCAACATGCGCATTCAAATTGCCTGTTACAATCTGACGCCGCACAAAATGCTTACGCATCACCTTGGCAAGTCTGCCCGATACAAAAATTGTCAAAGGAACAGTCAGAAATGCAATCAGCGTCATCAGAGGACTATAAAAAAGCATAATGCTGATAGCACCGACAAGCGTGATGATACAGGAAAAAAGTGACGAGATGGATTGCGAAACAGCAGTTGATATATTATCAACATCATTTGTCATTCGGCTCATGATATCGCCGTGTGGATGTGTGTCTGTATAGCCTATTGGCAGCCACACGATTTTTTCAAATAAGTCTTTTCTTAAATTGTAAACCGTTCTTTGCGAAAGACGCGCCGAAAGCCTGCCTTGAAAATAGGTCATTAAAGATGACACAATGAAAACGCCTGCCATCGCAGAAAGAACAGCAATCAAACTCTGCTTACTTTGTCCTGCGATAATATTGATAGCCATTCCCTGCAAAACAGGACCGCAAAGTCCAAGAACTGCAGTGATGACAACGACCAGCATCATCGAAAAGAGAATTGCCTTGCTCTTAGCGAGATAAGTAAACAGCCTCTTGAGTGTTTTTTTGATTTCCTTAGGCTTTTCCTTCGTCATGCGCGCGCCCATAGGACCGCCTGGGCCACGCCTCGGGCCTATCTGAATGATTGGCTTATCCTGTGGTGGTCTTTGATTATGATTATTCTGCAAGATAAGCACCGCCCTTCATTTGAGAATCATAAATCTCACGATAGCACTGGCTTGTTTTCATCAGCTCTTCGTGTGGCGCAAAGGCAGTAATTTTGCCGTTTTCAAGCACGGCAATACGGTCTGCGTGCCGAATTCCCGCAATACGCTGAGCGACCATAATCAGTGTCATACCCTTTATTTCACGGTGAATGCCCTGCAATAATTTTGCCTCTGTTGCCAAATCAAGTGCCGAGGTTGCATCGTCCATCAAGAGAATGGAAGGACGGCGGACAAGCGCACGGGCAATTGCCAGGCGTTGCTTCTGCCCTCCCGATAAGGATGCGCCCTTTTCACTGACAGGTGTTCGGTAGCCTTCAGGGAAAGAGGAAATGAATTCATCAGCCTGTGCAATTTTTGCGGCACAAATGATTTCATCATCGGTTGCATCTTTCTTACCAAAACGAATGTTCTCCGCAATTGTCCCTGCAAAAAGCTCGCTCTTTTGCAGAACAATACCCATTCTTTCACGCAAATTATCGAGAGGATATTTTCGCACATTCTGACCGTCTACCAGAACGCTGCCGCTTTCCGCATCGTAAAAACGGGGAATCAAATGAAGAAGTGAGGACTTTCCCACACCTGTTGAACCAACAATTGCCACAAATTCACCCGGATTTACATCAAATGAGATTTCTGAAAGAATCGGGCTTCCCTGTGTGTCCGGATAACGAAAGGAAACATTCTGAAAACAAACACTGCCGCCCTTTTCTGATCTTTCAACAGCCTTTTCTCCCGATTCAATAGAAAGTGGCCAGTTAATGACCTCTCTGACACGGGAAGCGCAGGCAAGAGAACGGGAAATATGCTGAAACATCATGCCGAACATATGAAGAGACATCAGAATTTGCGTGATGTAGGTAATAGCTGTCATAACATCCGCCGACACATTGATATTCAAGGTGTCCCGATTGATATAAATCATCACAATAATGGCAAAGTTCATAATCAGCATCATAAATGGCTGCATGAGTGCCATAAGATTCAAAACCTTCATATTGGTTTTTTGTAACTCATGATTTGCATTGTCAAAGCGCTCGTTTTCATAGTCTTCCTTCACATATGCCTTAATCACACGCGCGCCGGTCACATTTTCCTGCACAACCGAGTTGACCTTATCAAGCCTTTGCTGTACCTTACTGAAAAGAGGATTTGCTCTCTTGACAAGCAAAAACATGATGGCAAGCTGTAAAGGAAGTGCCAGCGCAATGATGATGGCATAACGGCTGTCAATCCGTATACAAAGAATAATACCGCCAAGGAAAAGCAAGGGAGAACGGACAAACATACGGAGCAGCATATTCATAAATTCCTGTAATGTGTTGATATCGTTCGTCATCCTTGTAATCAGTGAGCCTGTTGAAAACCTATCGGTTTCGGCAAGAGATAACTGCATGACCTTGTCAAAAGACGCGACTCGTAAATCATTTGCAAAGCGTTGACTTGCTATTGACGAAAAAACCGTACATAAAATGCCGCACGCAACACCGAAAAGAAGCGTCACCGCCATTTGCGCTGCAATAGTGACAATAGCATCAACATCTCCCTTAGCAACACCTTCCTTCAATATTTGATTCATATAATCAGGTTGCTTCAAATCCGCCAATACCTCGCCAACCATAAAAAGTGGGGCGATAATTGCAAAAAACAAATATTTTTTTGCAAAGCTTTTGATTGTTTTTTTCTTCATATCATTTCCATTCTGCCGCATATAACAGCTCTTGTAAGTAAAAGATTGTTGCGATTTTTCATGACAATATCTATTGTCAAGGATAACTCCTATTCTATTTTTTGTTCAAGAGCTAAAAGCAAACGGTTGCGTACACCAATGAGCAAGGCTGACAGTGTTTTTTCTTCATCTGAAGATATATTTTCCATAATCACAGAGGCTATCAATTGATCGGATTTTTTTAATTCCGTTATGTTTTGTTTGCCTTTTTTTGTCAAGGAAATTTTCATCATTCGTTTATCTCTGTCATCGCGCTCGCGCAAAATAAGGCCTTCCTTTTCCATGCAGGCAAGCTCAATACTGACAGAAGGCGCACTGATGTGTGCGAATTTGACAACATCCTGCTGCGATGCACTCTCCCGCCTTTCAAGGAAGTGAAAAATAGACCGCCTTGTATAAGTCATTCTTTTTTCGTCAGGTAAGGTCAGGCGCGAAATAATGTCAAACAATTTGGCAATTTCGGGAATAAGCAAAGGTGGCGGCGGTACAAATCCTTTTTCCTTTTCGATGATCTGATGTCGCTTACTGATTTCAATTGCTTGTTTATCTGTTTCCTTCCATTTGCGTTTTTTCGTTTCCTTCAATTTCTCTTTTTCTCCTTTTCTGCTCTTACTCTCTTTGGTTTTTCTATACTCTCTTTTTCTTTTTGTCTTATTATACTGATATTTAGTTAACTAACTAAATATCAGTATAGCACAAATGCTTTTTGCTGTCAAGCATTTGCCTTTGAAATTTCTTGATTTTCAGAACTGTTTTTGAAATTAAAAGAACGAAGAAAAAGGATGCGTAAAAAAATACCGATTTGCTTGTTTACAAATCGGTATTTTTCTTGCTTGCGTGACCTTGCTTCTTTTTTCTTTCATTCTGTCTGTGTTTTTTGAAGATTCTGATATCCTTCAAAATTCTGATACTGTCACGAACAATATGCACAGTGCTGTTTCTGTGATTAATAATTTTGACAGGCATTTCTCCAATGCCCGCATTCAAATCGTGTGCATAAGTGAGGACCTCAATATCAAAAGCAAAGCGATTAATAATACACTTTTCAAATATTTTTTTACCTGTTTCTGCCCGAAATCCCTTGCATCCGCACTGGAAATCACTCACCTTAATACCGCCAATCAAAGACAGGATTCTGATATAGGAGTGCGAAACAAATTTTCTGATTCTGGTATATCCTTCATAACCCTCAGGGTGTTTTTTGCGCGATCCGATGATAACATCATAGGAAGGATAACTTTCAAACATATCGAACATTTGCCGAATGACCTTTGTTCCATAGGCAAGGTCGCAATCCGTAAAGATAATAATTTCTCCGGCGCTTTGTAAAACACCTTGTCTGACCGCATAACCTTTTCCTTGATTTTGGTCATAAGTCACTACGCGTATATTTTTTATTTTTTGAGCGGCAGAATTTAAAATTTCAAGGCTTCTATCCTTAGAACCGTCATTAATAAATATAATTTCATAATCTTCAACAAATGTCTCCTGCATATAAGAAGAAAGAGTCTGAACCGTATCATGCAAAATACTTTCTTCATTGTAAATCGGAATGCAAAGAGAAATTTTCATGATGAAGACCGTCTCTTCTATATAGAAAAGAATCCTTTCCTTATGATTTGGTTGTATTCTGATTAAAAAAGAATACTTACATATCTGTTGATGCGTTTTTCTGTTCAATGGAAATATTATAGCATATTTTTTGTGCGGTGAAGACCTTTTCTTGTAATTATTTTGTAAATTTTTTAAGTTTTCTTATTGCTTTTTATATATTTCTATGTTATTATATATTATATATATTATATAAAGATAAATAATTAAGAATAATCAAGATTTCAAATTCAGGGAAGGATGTTAATTTTATGAATCAAGAGCTTTGCGAAATCTCTAATCTTTTATTGAATGAACTTCGTGAAAACTATCCTTCTAATGTTTTTTCGATATGGTTTCAATCCTTGAAATTAAAAGCTCTGACAGAAGACGAAGCTGTTTTGACAATAGACAATGAATTCAAGAAAAAAATAGTAGAAAGCAAGCATATTGAAACCTTGACAAATATCATTTCGAATACGATTGGATTTTCAGTCAAAGTTCGTCTTGAGGTTGAAAATACTACCGATGATTTCTCAATTCCGGATTTTCCGGAAAAGAAACTTCAAGAAGAGCCCTCTGCCTTTGAAGTCAAGCCTGCAACCCCATTAAAACCCCATATAATTGAAGGAAGCGATATTGTAGAAGAATATACATTTGACAATTTTATTGTCGGTGATTCAAATAAATTCGCGCATACAGCAGCGCAAGCGGTTGCCAAAAGTCCCTTTGATGTTTATAATCCTCTATTCATTCACGGCGCAAGCGGGCTTGGAAAAACACATTTGCTTTATGCAATTACAAATGAATTAAAAAAGAACAATCCAAAGGTCAAAATACTTTTCAAAAAATGCGAAGAATTTTTGAATGAATTGATTGAAAATTTATTATCCGGCGATAGAAATAAAACTGTTGCATTCCGCGAGACCTGTCGCTCTGTTGATGTGCTTTTAATTGATGATATTCAATTTATCGCAGGTAAGGAATCAACGCAAATTGAATTTTTCAATCTTTTTAATGACCTTTATGAACATAAAAAGCAAATCATTCTGACAAGTGACCGTCCCCCAAGAGATATCAAGCAATTAGAGGAACGCTTACGCACTCGCTTTGAATGGGGATTGATTGCAGATATTCAAAAACCAAATATTGAATTGAGAACAGCTATTGTTCAGAAAAAGAACGAAGATTACGGTCTTGAAATGCCGAAAGAAGTCATTGACTTTCTTGCCGCAAGTATTCACAGCAATATTCGTCAAATTGAAGGTGCTATCAAAAAAATCGGCGCCATCAGCCGCATGACCGATTCACCTATCACCATGAATATGGCAAGAAGAGCTATCGCTGATATTTTAGCAAATTCAGTTTCCACAACTGATATGATTGAAAGAATTTTCAATCTTGTTTCGGCAAAATATCATATTCCCGTTGAAGACATCAAGGGAAAGAAAAGAGATGCTCCTATTGCCAATGCCCGTCATCTCTGTATTTATCTAATCAGACAAATGAATGAGCTGACGCAAAAGCAAATTGCAGACCTTTTTTCAAAGGACCATGCAACAATCGTTTCGTCAATTAAAAAAATCAAAAATGAAATTGACACCAATGAAGAAAAAAGAAAGGAAATTGATGAACTCATCAAAGAAATCGGCATGAAATAATTTTCAACATCAGGTTGATTTCTTTTGTTGAAATTGTTGAATACTTTTTCTTCAAAATTCGACAATTTTCTTTTGAACATTTCTAACATTTTTTCCATTCAAATCAAACATTCTTTTCAACACCAAAAAGGAAATACCTATCAGTAAAAAAAGCCTTTTCCACAAAATAAACACCTCTACTACTGTTACTTCTATTTTATATATTGTCTTTTTATATTTGCTCGGTTTTGGAAAACATAGCAATCACAGCACACAAAAAAAGAAAGGAATCACTTTTTCATATGAAACTGATTTTTGATAAGCAAGCTTTACTTGAAGCATTGACACCTGCAATGACAACTGTCTCTAATAAAAACACAATTTCCTCTCTCGAAGGAATCCTTTTTGAATGTGAAAAGGGAAATAAAATTGTACGCTTATCGTCTTATGATATGAAAAAGGGCGTCATTTCTGAGGTTGAAGCGGAAAGTGTTGAAGAAGAAGGCTCACATATTATTCCTGCTCACCGTTTACAGCAAATTTTACGGTTGATGCCGAACGGCCGCGTAACAATTGATGTTGATTCCTCGCAAAAGGCAACTATTTCTTCTTTAAGCGGTCATTTCTCTTTGAAGGCGCAAAGCGGTACCGAATTTCCTTCCTTACCTGAACTCAATATTGAAAAAAGCTTCTCTATCAAGTCACGCCTTTTGAAGCGCGTGATTGGCAAGGTTTTGCATTCAATCGCCGAGCAGGATGTCAAAGCAATGCTTTGCGGTGCATTTTTCCTTGTGGAAGAGGACGGCTTGGAGGTTGTTTCCTGTAACAACTTTATGCTTTCCCGTTGCCATATCAAATGTCCTGTCGGCGATGTGAAAAATGAAAATGGAGAGCCACTTTCCTTTATTATCCCCGGTCATGCTTTACAGGAGCTTATTAAGCTTCTTGAGGATAAAGATGATGATATCATCATTTCGCTTGCAAGAAAGCATGTGATGTTCAAAAAAGAAAATCTTTTATTCTTTACACGCCTGATAGAAGAAAAATATATGGATTACCGTCGCATTATTCCGACCGGTATGCCAATTACGGTTAAAATTGCAAGAGAACATTTACTTGAAGGAATTGAAAGAGTTAATTTAATTGCAGAAGAAAAGGCACAGGCCAATACAAGAAGCTTTGTTAAAATTGATCTTGAAGGATCTCTATTCAAAATGACTGCCGTTTCAGCATCAGGAAATGCTTATGAGGAAATCGCTTGTGAGCATGGCGGTGATGACCTGCAAATTGGATTCAACGGAAGATTTCTTTTAAGCTGTATCCGTGCAATTGAAAGCGAAGAGCTATTACTGACAATGAAAAGCGCAACACAAAGCATGACAATTGAGCCTGCGGTAAAAAAAGAAGAAGAGGAGCTTTTCTATCTCGTTCTTCCGCTTCGTATGACCTGATATGTTCATGAAAAGGAGAAGGCGAACCGATTATGTATGCTGAAACGCTATCTCTCCGTCATTATCGCAATATAGAGAATGAAAAAGTATCTTTTGACCGAGGGGTCAATTTCCTGTACGGCGCGAATGCACAAGGAAAGACCAACATTCTTGAAGCACTTTATTTTTATGCAAGAGGAAAAAGCTTCAGAGGTGCAACCGACAAGGAACAGACGGCATTTGGTCATAAGGGCTATGAAACAAAGCTTGTTTTTTCTGATAGCAAGAGACAGCAGGAAATGTCTTATTGCTATCAAAACGGTGAAAAAATCAGAAAAAGAAACGGAATGACAATTGAAAAGGCAACTGATTTTCTCGGCCATTTTCGTTCTGTTCTGTTTTTCCCGGATGATCTTGAAATGGTGAAGCGCGGACCTGAAGAAAGAAGAAACTTTCTGAATATAGCCATTTCTCAATGCATACCTCATTATGTCAAGCAATATGCAATTTATCGACGCTGTCTTGAACAAAGGAACGCGTTAATTAAGTATGCACAAAAAAATGATGTTGTGGATGAAGACCAACTGTATGCATGGAGCGACTCGCTTGCAAAAAGCGCGGCGGTCATTCATCTTGAAAGAATCCGATATCTGAAAACACTTTCAAAATATACCGATTCGTTTTTAGCTGCTCTTTCGGGTGGTCATGAAAAAATTGAGCTTTTTTACGAAAGCACGGCAGAAGGCGAGACTGAAAATGAACTTTATGAGTCTTATTTAAGACTTCTGACACAAAATTGGCGCAGAGAGTTTTTTGTCGGTTATTCTCTTTACGGTATTCACAGAGACGATGTCAATATTTTAATTAATAATCGTTCTGCAAGACTTTTTGCATCTCAGGGACAGCAGCGCTCAATTGTCCTATCTATGAAAATGGCAGAGGGTGAGGCTTGCCGTCAAATCAGCGGCGAGGAGCCTGTCTTTCTTTTGGATGATGTTTTAAGTGAGCTTGATGAAAGCAGGCGTCTGTTCTTGCTTGAAGGAATTAAAGGACCTCAGATTTTGATTACCGGATGTGACAAATCTCTTTTTAGGCCTGACAGAACAAATATGATTGAAGTAAAGGAAGGTCATTATGTATCTGCACATCGGTAACGGTGAAATTGTCGGCAGTGATGATATTATTGGCATTTTTGACATGGACACGGCGACGGTTTCAGCTTCATCCAAGCAGTTTCTTTCAAAAGCAGAGCAAAAAAAAGAAATTTGTTACAGAGATGATGATATACCAAAGAGCTTTATTGTATGTGATGACAGTATATCAGCGCAAAAAATTTTCTTTTCAAAAATATCAACCAACGCACTAAAATTAAGGACAGATAGCTTTCTCTCTGAATACACATTTGAAAATCCGCAACATATCACCGATTGAATCAATGTCGATCCTGACAATGAAGGAAAGGAAAAATAAATCAATATGGAAGAAAATAAGGATTTGCAACACAATTCGTATGACGATACTCAAATTCAGGTTCTTGAAGGGCTTGAAGCCGTCAGAAAAAGACCGGGTATGTATATTGGCACAACCTCTGCGCGCGGTCTACATCATTTAGTCTATGAAATTGTGGACAACTCTATAGATGAGGCACTGGCAGGGGAATGTAACTGCATCACTGTGACCTTACATCCTGATGATAGTGTTTCGGTACAGGACGATGGACGCGGTATTCCTTGCGGAATCAATCCAAAATTAGGCATTCCGACACTTGAGGTTGTTTATACCGTTCTTCATGCAGGCGGTAAATTCGGCGGTGAAGGTTATAAAATTGCAGGCGGTCTCCACGGCGTCGGTGCATCGGTTGTCAATGCGTTAAGTGAGTGGGTTGAGGTTGAAAACTGCCGTGAGGGACACAGATATACAGAGCGTTTTGAAAAGGGTGTTGTTGCCCGTCCCTTTGCCCTTGTCGGTGAAACCGATAAGCACGGTCTTTATGTGCGCTTTAAGCCCGATGCGACGATTTTTGAAGAAACTGTATTTGATTATGATACTCTTCTTAATCGTATGAGAGAGCAGGCATTTTTGAATGCGGGCGTCAAAATTGTGCTGAATGACCTGCGTTCCGGCTATGAGAGAAGCGAAACACTTTATTATGAGGGCGGTATCATCAGCTTTGTTTCGCATTTGAATCAGCAGCGCCATGTAGAAAGCATCCACCCCGATGTCATCTACATGAAAAACGAGAAAAACGGCTCCATTGCAGAGGTTGCGATGCAATATAATGACAGTTATTATGCGACTGTTGTTTCTTTTGCAAACAATATGGCGACCATCGAGGGCGGTACACACGAAACAGGCTTCAAGATGGCACTCAATAAAGTTATCAATGATTATGCACGCAAGGCGGGCATTATCAAAAATGATGACAAGAATTTGAGCACCGAGGATGCACTGGAAGGCATTTGCGCGGTTATCAGCGTCAAATTGACTGACGCGCAATTTGAAAGCCAGACGAAAGCCAAGCTCGGAAACTCTGAAATCCGTGTGCTTGTCAATGACTTGATTCGTGATAAGCTGGCAGAATATTTTGAAGAAAATCCTGCATCTGCAAAGCTGATTATTGAGAAAGCCCTGTCCGCTAACCGCGCTCGCGAGGCAGCAAGAAAGGCGCGTGAGCTGACACGCAGAAAGGGTGTTCTTGAAGGATCATCTCTTCCGGGTAAGCTTTCCGACTGTCAGGAAAGAAGAAGTGAGCTGACAGAGCTTTATCTTGTCGAGGGAGATTCGGCAGGAGGTTCTGCAAAGGACGGCAGAGATAGCCGATTCCAAGCTATTCTTCCCTTGCGAGGAAAGGTTCTCAATGTTGAAAAGAGCCGATTGGATAAGGTTTATTCCAATACCTCTTTGATTCCGATTATACAGGCGCTTGGTTGCGGTGTCGGTGATGATTTTGATATTCAAAAGCTCCGCTATGGAAAAATTATTATTATGGCGGATGCCGATGTCGACGGTTCTCACATCCGTGTGCTTCTTCTGACATTTTTCTTCCGTCATATGAGACAGCTGATTGAGGAAGGCCATATTTACCTGGCACAACCGCCGCTTTATAAAATTCATAAGAATAAAATTGTGCGCTATGCCTTTACTGATGCTGAACGCGATGCCATTATTGCCGAGCTTGGCGGTAATGTGGAGGCTGAACGCTATAAAGGTCTTGGTGAAATGGACCCTGAACAGCTTTGGGAAACGACAATGGATCCCGAAAAAAGAACGCTTTTGAAGGTGTCTATTGGTGATGCGCTTTCGTGCGATGAGATTTTCTCGGTATTGATGGGTGATAAGGTTGAACCTCGCCGTGAATTTATCGAGGCAAATGCTAAATTCGCGCAAAACCTTGATATTTAACTGTCTCATAGGTCGAAGTATAGACGGTTAAGGAAAGGATAAAAACAATAATGGAACACAATAAATCGGCAGATATTGAATTTCCCAATCAAAAAATTGTCGGGCGCAATATGGAAAAAGAGGTGAGAACCTCCTTCATTGAATATTCGATGAGTGTTATCACCAGCCGTGCTTTGCCTGATGTGCGTGACGGTATGAAGCCCGGTCAGAGAAGAATTCTTTATGCAATGCATGAAGACCATCTGACATATGATAAGCCGTTCAGAAAGTCGGCAACCACCGTCGGTAATGTGCTTGGCCGTTACCATCCGCACGGTGACGCGGCGGTTTATCAGACAATGGTTCGTATGGCACAGAGCTTTTCGCTCAGATATCCGCTCGTAGAAGGTCACGGTAACTTTGGTAATGTCGACGGCGACGGTGCCGCCGCATACCGTTATACCGAGGCAAGACTTGCCAAGCTGGCAGGCGAAATGATGAGCGATATTGAAAAGAATGTCGTTGATTTTGTCCCCAATTTTGATAATAGCCGCAAAGAGCCTTCAGTCCTGCCCTGCCGCTTCCCGAACCTGCTTGTCAATGGAAGTGTCGGTATTGCTGTCGGCATGGCAACCAATATTCCCCCGCATAACTTGTCCGAGGTCATTGACGGCACGATCTACCGTATGGCAAACCCCGAATGCAGTGTTTCGGATTTGATGCAGTTCATTAAAGGGCCTGATTTCCCGACTGCTGCCCTTATTTACGGCGCACGCGGTATGTATGATGCATACACTACAGGACGCGGACGCGTGATTGTGCGCGCAAGAGCCACGATTGATGACCAGCATCGCCGTATTATCATTACCGAAATTCCTTACATGGTCAACAAAAGTATGCTTGTTGAAAGCATGGCAAATCTGGTCAATGATAAGAAAATCGAGGGCATCTCGGATATCCGCGATGAGAGTGGCCGCGCAGGCATGAGAATTGTGGTGGAATATAAGCGCGATGCAAATGGCGAAATCATTTTGAATCAGCTTTATAAATACACACAGCTTCAGGATACCTGTGCTGTCAATATGCTGGCACTTGTCAATGGTGAGCCAAAGGTTTTGACCTTGCCGCAAATTCTTGATCAGTATATTGCTTATCAAGAGGATATCATCACACGCCGCACGCAATTTGAGCTTGACAGAATGCTTCGAGAGATGCATATTTATGAGGGCTATAAGATTGCCATTGACCATATTGATGAAATTATCAATATCATTCGTGCAAGTGAGTCAATTCCCGATTCCAAGGAAAAATTGATTGCGAGCTTTGAGCTGACTGATGCACAGGCACAGGCAATTGTCGAGATGACACTTGGCCGTCTGTCAGGAATGGAAAGACAGAAGGTAGAGGACCGTCTTCTGAAGCTTGCTGAGCAGGTCAAGGAAATGCGTGATATTCTTTCAAATGAAGGTCGCATTAAAGAGATTATTCGCGATGAGCTTTTGGAAATCAAACGCAAGTTTGGTGATGAACGCAAAACCGAGCTGATTGAGGCAACGGATGAAATCGACATTGAGGATTTGATTGAGCGTCATCAATGTGTGATTACCATGACACATAGTGGCTATATCAAGAGACAGCCTGCTTCTACCTACAATGCACAGAATCGCGGCGGTAAGGGCATTATCGGTATGTCTACCAAGGAAGAGGATTTTGTGGAAACGGTCTTTATTGCAAACAGCCATGACTATTTGATGATGTTTACCAACATAGGCAAGGTGTATATGCGTAAGGTTTATCGGATTCCCGAGGCTTCACGCACCGCAAAAGGATCAAATATTGTCAATATTCTGGAGCTTGCACCTGGCGAAGCTGTCACAGCAGTCATTGCGGTTTCCGAATTTACGGAAGACGAATATCTGACGATGGTGACGCGTCAGGGCGTTATCAAGCGAACTCTTCTTTCCGAATATGAATATCAGCGCAAGGGCGGAAAGATAGCATTGACGCTTGATGAGGGCGATGAGCTTCTCTTTGTACGGAAAACAGACGGCAATTCGGATTTGATTCTGGCAACAGGCGGCGGCTACGCTGTTCGCTTTACCGAACAGAATGTCAGATGTATGGGCCGATTGGCTCGCGGTGTTCGCGGCATTACGCTTGATAAGGATGACTGCGTGGTTGGCGTGGCAGTTGTTGAGGAAGGTAAACAATTGTTGACAATTACAGAGGGCGGATTCGGTAAACGAAGCGATTTTGAGGACTTCCGTTCAATGAAGAATCGCGGCGGTCACGGTGTTGTCTGCCATCATATCACAAGCGAGACAGGTAAGCTTGCATCAATTGCGGCGGTTTCGGAAGAGGATGATGTCATGATTATCACTGATGGCGGTACTATCATCAGAACACCTGTTGACACCATCAGATTCTGCTCGCGTACAGCGAAGGGTGTCATTGTAATGCGCCTTGCTGACGGCTCGTTTATTCAGACCTTTGCACGACTTGAAGCTGAGCGGGACATTGAGGAAGAAGCAGTACAAGCAGAAGCAAATCCTTCTTAAACGGTATGTGCATATGAAAAGAATATTGACATTCATTTTTGCTTTTCTATTGCTATTGAGCTTTGTCGGGTGTTCGACTGCAGTCAGCACGGAAGGGCTGATGACCGACCTTGAGGTACTCTTGGAGGATAGCAAGGTCTTGACTAATATTTACTTTGGTCAAGGCATACCCATTAAGGAGGGCGGCATCAGCAGCGGTAATCATACTGAAGCTGACATGGATGCCCTTGCTGCATACGGCTTCGATAGCATTGCATCGATTAAGGAAAAAACCAAGGAGGTTTTTTCCTCTTCGATGTGCAAGTGGCTGTATGAACGGGCATTTACAGGCTTCAAAACCGATACGACCATGCAAAGAGCGCGCTATTACGAGGATAAGGACGGTCGTATTATGGTAAAGACCGATGCAGAGGTTTATCAGAACGGTGCAATCACCTATGATTTGACAACAGCAAAGATTGTCAAGCGCCATAAAAAACAGGTGACATTGACTATGCAAGCAACGGTTGTAACGCCGGGCGGATTATCGCGCAGTGATGAGATTGAGGTGGTAGCAGTCAAAACCGCAGACGGCTGGCGCCTTGATTCCCCTACATATTTTGTTTATTATAGCGAAGAAAATTAAATCCTCTATATTTCTAATAAAGGAGACAAGAAAATGTTCTTTAAGGAAAAGGTTGTACAGCTTCGAAAGGAAGCAGCGATGACACAGGAGTTTTTCGCACAGGAGGTAGGCGTATCTCGTCAGGCAGTTTACAAATGGGAGAAGGGTATTTCTTATCCTGAAGCAGAAAAATTGATTCTAATTGCCAAGCTGTTTGATGTGTCGATTGACAGCTTGCTTGAGGATGACTTTTCTCTTTTCAAGGTTCGTGGCTTGAAGCCGGTTGCAGAGAAAGTTGTGCTTGAGACAAAAGCGCAGAAAAAGACAGCTTCCAAGGAAAAGAAAGAAAAGGCTCAGAAGGCAGCTGTAGCCGATAGCGCTTTGAATGTGACCGAGGAGAAAGAGGTCGCTACTACCACAGAAAAGGCTTCTTTTGAGGCGAAAAATGAAGAAGAAATCTCTGTAAATAAGAATATTGAGAGCGAAAAGCAGGAAGAAAAGAGAGAGCCTATGCCTCTTCAGAACAAAAAAACTGTTAAGAAGCAGGAGAAGAAGCCGGCCGGTCTTTTTGATGGCCTGAGAGGCATTTTTGGCCGCAGAAAATAAGCGGATGAAGGGCGGGCTCCATTTAGCGCAGGAAAGAGTCGGAATCTGTATCTAAATGGTCCTGCCCCATTTCATTCTTTTTAGAAATTTTCCGTTTTTTGTATAAATGTCCTCATTTTGTTCAACACTTCAATTGGTGGCGGAGGGAGAGATAGCGGCAACGCAACGCCCGACGGGGCGCGTTTCTCTCTTCTGCCCGCGTATTGCTTGAAAGTGAGGCTGTATTATGCTTAAGGGCTGTGAGAAAAGAGTTGTTCATGTGAAAAATCCGGAAAATTCATTATTTGAAGAAGCATATTTTTTTTTGAAGCAGGAACACAGCGCAGAGCTTTTCCCACCCGCTGAGCTTTGGCGTGAAGCTGAAAAAATCGTTAATAATAGTTTACTTGAAAAGCCGTGTAGCGAGACGAATGAGCAAAAAAGCTTTTCTTTTCGTTTTCGCTGTTTGTTATGTTTTGCGGCAGGAGCATTTGTCGGCATTTTCGGAATGCTCATTATCAACTCTCTTTAATGGGAGATACATACTAAAAATGAAAAATCCGTGGCAGCTGCAGGTTGCCCGTTCGCTTTTTGTGTGCAGAGGGAATGAATTTTTCTCTGCGATAACTGTTATGAAGAAAGGAAAAATTGATGGAGCAAGGTAAGAATCAAAACAAGAAAAATTTTCAAAATCGTTCAAACACGGCGGCCTCCCGCCAAGGCGCTTTTAAGCAGAGCGGTCATGGTGAAACACAGAGTGCCAATGCACGACAAAATAGAAAGCATATGCAGAATGACAGTATGGTCGGCACAGCTCAAGGTCGTAAAAAAAGTGCTCGTCCTGCATCTACTCATGAAAAAGCTTTACGCGGACGCAGAAATGCGCCGCCTCTTCGCGTGATTTCGCTGGGCGGTCTTGGCGAGATCGGTAAGAATATTACAGCAATTGAGTGCGGCAATGACATTATTGTGGTCGATTGCGGCGTTGCATTCCCCGATGACGATATGCTTGGCGTTGACCTCGTCATTCCCGATATCACCTATTTGAGTGAGCATGCAGACCGTGTACGCGCCATCGTGCTGACACACGGACATGAGGACCATATCGGTGCGCTTCCTTATGTGCTTTCAACCTTGCAGGTGCCTGTTTACGGTACGCGCCTGACTATTGGTGTTTTGAAAAACAAATTAGAGGAGCATCATCTTGCAAAGAGGCCCGAATTGCATGAGGTTTCCGCAGGAGATACGGTTGTTCTTGGCGCATGCCGCGTGGAGTTTATTCATGTGAATCACTCAATCGCCGATGCCTGTGCGATTGCCATAGAAACTCCGGCAGGTGTTGTTTTTCATTCAGGAGACTTCAAGCTGGATGTTTCGCCAATTGACGGTCAAATGATGGATATTGTACGGATTGGCGAGATTGGGCGTCGCGGAGTGCTTTTGATGTTGGGTGAATCGACAAATGCTGAACGCGGAGGCTTTACGCCCTCCGAGCGCAAGGTCGGTGGATCACTTGAAACAATTTTCGCGGCAAATCCGACCAAGCGTTTGGTCATTGCCACCTTCTCGTCAAATGTTCACCGTGTGCAGCAGGTCATTGATGCCAGCGTGCGTCATGGACGCAAGGTTGCTGTTCTTGGACGCAGTATGCAGAATGTCATTGGCGCGGCGGTTGATTTGAATTATATGAATGTTCCTGACGGTGTGTTGATTGACATTACCGAGATTAAGAGATATAAGCCCGAGCAGCTGACCTTGATTACAACAGGCAGCCAGGGTGAGCCGATGTCGGCATTGTATCGCATGGCATTTTCTGAGCATGACCGCGTGAAATTAGGTCATGATGATTTGGTTGTACTTTCTTCCAGTGCCATACCCGGTAATGAAAAGCTAGTTGGTAAGGTTATCAATGCCCTGATTAAAAGCGGTATTGGCGTTGTCAACGATTCTGTTGCGGATGTCCATGTATCAGGACACGCTTGCAGTGAGGAATTGAAGCTGATGCTCGCTTTGGTTAAGCCGACCTATTTCATGCCGATTCACGGCGAAGACAGACATCTCTATGCACATAAGCAAATTGCTGAGTATATGGGCATTCCTTCCAATCATATTTTCATTGGTGATATCGGCAAGGTTTTAGAGATTACAGCAACCGGCGCGAAGTTTTCGGGTACGGTGCCTGCGGGCAATGTGCTTGTGGATGGCTCGGGTGTTGGCGATGTAGGAAGCATTGTCCTGCGCGACCGCCGTCACTTGTCGCAGGATGGCTTGATTGTAGTTGTTGCAACGGTAGATATCCGCGAGCAAAATATTTTGTCAGGTCCTGACCTTGTTTCAAGAGGCTTTGTATATGTTCGTGAGTCCGAGGAATTGATGGAAGAGGCAAAGCGGTTGGCAACCCATGTCTTGCAGGATGCCATTGACGGTGGCTCGGCAAGCTGGCTTGAACTGAAAAATGCTGTTCGCGATGAGCTTTCAAAGTATTTCTATAAGAAAACCAAGAGAAAGCCGATGATTCTTCCTGTGATCATGAGTGTTTGACTGTGACACGGCTTTTGTTTCTGACAGCGGGCATTCCTGCCGTCCGCCTTCCGCAAGAGGTCTTGCTTCACATCCATGCACATCATCAAAAGGATATTGCCGAATCTATGACCGCCTATGAGGCGCTTTCTCGACTTAATGAGCATTTCGAAACAAAAAAAGGCAACCGTAGGTTGCCTTTGATAGAATACGGAGAGCGCGGAAAGCCTTATTTCCCGAATAAGCCGAATTTGACCTTTTCGATTGCACATACAAGAGGAATGGCGGTGGCGGCAATGTCAGATACCGAAATAGTCGGCATTGATATTGAGCGGATTGATGCAGGACGGCTGCCGTCTCACAAAAAAATTGCGGAGAGTCGATTTTTTGGCGAGGAGCGCAGGATGCTTTTGAGTGAGCGCCTCTCATCTCATGAGCAGGTTAGATGCTTTTATTGGCTATGGACACGCAAGGAGGCGGTTGCAAAGGCATTGAATTGTCCGATTCTTGATGTGAACACCTGTCGCTTGGCGGCGGATGTGAAGTTGCTTTCGGTTCCTGTTGATGACTTATATATTGCATCTCTTTGCCAAATTAAGCAGCTGTAAGAAAGAGCGGTATGACAAAAATGTCATACCGCTCTTGTAAATTTTAGTGTGCAATAGGTTGTGGCTTTGCAGGTTCTTCTGTACGAAGGTCAAGCAAAGCACAGTCGATGCTTTTATAGGTCATGCTTTCATAATTTTTTTCGAAGTCCGCGCGATTGAGCATCTGGCGAACAGAGTCATCAATGCCGCAGAATTTGATGGCTTTATTCTTCTTTATCATATCCTCGGCAATTTCGGTCAGGCACTCAACGCCTGTCGTATCAATTGCTTTGACACCGCGCAGTGAAATGATGATTTCAGAATAGCTGTCGGGCAGGTCGGCAAAGGCTTTTTCGAGATGGTTTGCCGATGCAAAAAAGATTGGACCGCTGATAAAGACGATGCAGGCATTTTGATGTGCAGCCTCTATATTCGCCTTGCCCTTGAAGTGTGCATTGGAAATAGGGGAAACCTCAATTTTCAGATGTGCGGACTTGATAATGAAAAGCAGGGCGGACAGTGCAAGACCAATCAGAATAGCGACAGTCAAATCGAAAAGCACAGTCGCAATCAAGGTGATTGAAAATTCAAGAATCGCACCATAGAATTTCTTTGAGAATATGTAGCGGATAGAATGCCATTCATTCATGCGCCAAGCGGTTATAAAGAGAACACCTGCCAGTGCGGAAAAAGGCAAAAGCTTCATCACGGGTGCGAGCAGGAACATCGAGAGCAAAAGCCCTATTGCATGGAAAATGCCCGTCAAGCGTGTTCTGCCGCCTGATTTAATGGCGACACTTGTACGCGCAATTGCGGCAGTTGCGGGAATACCGCCAAAGAACGGAATGACGATATTGCCGATGCCCTGTGCCACGAGCTCCTGGGTTGCATCAAACGGCTCGTTTTTCATGCGTGATGCGCTTGCACCGCATAATAGGCTTTCAATCATGCCAAGAGCGGCAATGCTGATAGCGGGCGCAAGATACTCAAGGATTTTGTTCCATTGAATTGTAGAGAAAGTCAGTCTGTCCTCAAGGAAAAGGGTGCGGGGAATCTCACCAATGGTTGCCACATCAAGCTGAAAGACAGTTGAAATGACGGTTGCCACAATAATGGCAGCTAAAGATGACGGAACGCGTGCATTCCACTTCTTCGGGAAGAGAATCATAATTGCCATAACCAGAAGTCCAATGCCGACCGAATAAAAATTCGGTGAAAACCCGACATCGGCATAGGAAAGGAGCTTTTCAATTGCATTATCACCGACAGATTTGACGCCAAAGAAATTATCAATCTGACCGAGGGCAATGATGACGGCAATACCCGAAGTAAAGCCTGTAATCACAGGGCGCGGAATCATCGAGACCAGTTTTCCTACGCGAAAGACGGCGGCAAGCAAAAGAATGATACCCGCGAAGAAGGAAACAACAAAGATGCCTTCTTTGCCAAATTCTGCAACAATACCGACAAGAATTGCCGCCATCGCACCGGTAGGCCCGCTAATCTGGTAGGACGCGCCTGAAAGTGCGCCGATAATCAGACCTGCAATGATGGCAGTGACAAGACCTGCGGCGGCATCTGCACCGCAAGCGGTGCCAAAAGCAATGGCAAGCGGAAGTGCGACGGCGGTGACGGTGAGTCCTGCCATTGCATCACTGCCAAGAGCGGCGGCATTGTAGCCGCGGAACTCGCGGCGTAGCATATTGACAAATTTTTTGAGCATCGTCTCAAACCTCGGTTCTTTGAATTATACTGTTTTATTTTATCAAAACATTCTATATTATATATGATATCTGTAGAAAAATCAAGCATTTTTAGGAAAAACATTCGAATAAAAATATGAGCCGATTGAATGAAATCCAATCGGCTCATATCATATATGACAAGGATTTTGCTGAATGTAAACTTTAGTTTAAGAATGTAATAATGCCGTCTGCCAGAAGAAGCACAGATGGGAAAAACCGAAGTATAAAAAGTGCGAGTAAGGGCAGGCCGATGAGGGAGATAATTAAGGAAAACGGTTTTGTTTTTACGCCGTAACGAACATCGGCTCGGTAAGTAAGGTTTTCGGGGATGTAAAGCGGGACGGTTTGAAAGTCAAGGCTTTTGCGTTCCTTTATCAACATCTGGTTTTCACGGTAGAGAGCTTCAATTTCTTTTCTGGAGGGCTTCTCTTTTTTATCACCTTTGCCGATATGAGTTGTATTGGAAGCATTGTCTTGTGCTTCCTCACTGTTACCTTTCTCGAGGTCCTCTTTTTTCTTTTCTTCAAGCAGTAAGGATGCAGCAACAGGTGCCTTCTGTCCATGATAGTAGACCAGCTTGGATAGCGGTGACGGTTTTCTCATAAGCTGACGAAGAGAGTAATTCATCTGAATACCCAGATTCTCCGCACTTTTTGCGGTTTCTTCGCTGTGGCAACCGTTTTTCAGAAGAGCCTGTACTAACTTTGTCGCGCGTTTTTTTTCAATATATAGAATAATAGAGGCGACCATCGCGCCGATTGTCAATGAAATGACAATTTTTGAAATCAGGGTGTTGGTAGAGCCAAGTGAAAAGTTATGATAGCGGCTTAAATCGAGGACAATATAACGGTTGTATAAATAGTCACCGATTTCCTTCATCATTTCGCAAAATTCAGAAAAGCTCATGAAAGACTCCTTTCAAAATTACGGGGGAAGCTTTAGCAAGGCATCAATGTAGCGCGATAAAGGGCATAAAGCTCTTCAAAGTAACATCAGACCGGCATTATGTTATGCAAGGTCGTTGAAGTCCTTGCCGCAAATGCGCGATAAGAGGTTTTCCAGGTCTTGATTGTCCTCAAAATATAAGGTTAAGCTCTTTTTTGAGCCTTTATTAGCAATTTTGACTCTTCTTCCAAGCTCGCGCATCATCCGTTTTTCAAGCTCTGCCACATAATCAATATTGACCTTTTCTTCATTGCTTGGTGTCGTGGCTTCGTGCAAACGGCGGCGTGCATGGCGCCGCACCTCCTCTTCGGTTACGCGCACAGACCATTGCTGTTCGGCGGCTCTCATGCCCAGCTGAATGCGGCTTTCTCTGTCCGGAAGCGCGAGCAAAGCTCGCGCATGACCTGCTGATAGGTTGCCTTGTTCAATCAGCATAGAAAGCTCTTCGGGAAGATCCAGTAAGCGCAGGGTGTTGGCAATAGCACTACGGCTTTTGCCGATCTTTTGGGAAATTTCCTCCTGTGTCATGCCGTATGAGACAACCAAATCGCGATAGGCCTTCGCTTCTTCAAGTGGATTCAGGTTTTCTCGCTGGAGATTTTCCACCAAAGCAATTTGCGCGGCCTCCAATTCGTCTGCATCAATCACAATGGCGGGGATTTCGCTTTGTCCTGCCATTTTTGAGGCGCGCCAGCGACGCTCACCTGCGATAATCTGATAACGGTCCTCGCTGACGGCACGCACAATAATCGGTTGCAGAACGCCGTGTGCGCCAATGGATTCTGCAAGCTGTGCCAGTGCTTCGGTATCAAAATTTTGGCGTGGTTGTCCCGGCTTCGGATCGATCATGGAAATACGGATGTTTTTTTTCGCTGTGTTTTCGGAAAAATCGTCCGAAATGTCATTATCGAGGAAAATAGAGTCAAGACCTTTGCCAAGACCAAGAGGTTTTTTCGTCATGATGATATCTCCCTTTCAGCATTTTCTATCGTTTTAGCTATGTTTTTGTGTGTTTTGCTATGTATTTGGGTTTATATACGCAGGGTTAACTCCTTTGCAATGGCAGAGTACTGTAATGCGCTCTTGCCTGAAGGCTCATAGTAACATATCGGTTCACCAAAGCCGGGAGCTTCTGAAAGCTTGACACTGCGGGTGACGGGTGTTTTGAAGAGCTTGTCTGCATAATATTTTTTAAGCTCTGCCACCACCTGCGTTGTCAGGATCAGGCGCGCATTATACATAGTCAGTAAAATACCTGTCAATTGCAGGCCGGGATTGTATAGCTTCTTGATTTTTTTAACGCTGATCATGAGCTGCGAAAGTCCTTCAAGGGCATAATATTCGCATTGCATCGGTATGACCATGCCGTCGGAAGCAACCAAGGCATTAATAGTCAGAAGTCCAAGCGTGGGAGGGCAATCAATGATGATATAGTCATATTCGCGGCGGAGGTTTTCAAGCATCTTTTTTGCACAGGATTCGCGGCGTTCCATATCCTGAAGCTCAAATTCCGCACCTGCTAATGAAATTGTAGAAGGGATAACCGAGAGATTTTTGAATTTTGTGGCGATAACGGCTTCTTCAGGAGCAGCTGCACCAATCAGTGCGTCATAAACCGAGGCGCGCACCTGCTTTTTTTCAATTCCTACACCGCTTGTAGTGTTGCCTTGCGGGTCCATGTCCACAAGAAGAACCTTTTTACCTCGTTTAGCCAAGCAAGCGGCAACATTTACCGCCGAAGTCGTTTTTCCTACACCGCCTTTTTGATTGGCAAAGGATATCACAGCACCCATGTTTATCTCCTTACTGCAAGTTGCATTTTCTGCTTTGTTTCCAATATATATGTCATAACAACACTATTATAGCATGATTTTTGAGGTGTGTCAATTAAAAGCGGCAAAGTTTCAAAGAAAAATCATCAAATGTTTCACGTGAAACATTTTTTGAACGCGATGAACTGCGAATGTTTCACGTGAAACATTTGAAAATGCAAGTGGAGCGTTGAAAAACCAAGCGGTTATGACGAGAAATGCGGGAATACGGGTTGACGCACAGCCTTTTTTGTGCTATAATGAAGCATCAATATTATCAAGGCCTTTGCCGGAACTTATTGCATTGACGGGGGTAAAAACATGGAACGAGAAATTTGGTGTGGGGGGCAAGCTCTCCGCGATGATGAAACCAGGTTGATTTTTGTGCGTCACGGACAAAGCCTTGGAAATTTACACGGACTTTTCTTGGGGCATACTGATCTTGACCTGTCTGAAACCGGTTATGAGCAAGCTGAGCTTGTTTGCCGATATATCAGCGAGCATTTTAGTGTTGACAAAATTTATGCAAGCGATTTGATGCGCGCACACCATACGGTTCTTCCTCTGGCCAAAACGCTTGGCAAGGATATTGAATTGAATCAAAATTTCCGTGAAATTTTTGCAGGCGAATGGGAAGGTAAAAGCTTTTCGGAAATTCCCGAGCTTTACAAGGAAAGCTTTGGTGTCTGGAAGCGGCAAATCGGTCTGGCGGTGTGCGATGGCGGAGAAAGCGTGAAGCATCTTTGCGAGAGAGTTGCCAGAGCGACGGCGGATGTTGCTACGAAGAATCTTGGAAAAACCGTGTGTATAGGCAGCCATGCAACGCCGATACGCACGCTTGCTTGTGCATGGAAGGATATTCTGCTTGAAAAAATGCACGAATTGCCTTTTCCTTGTAATGCGTCGATATCATGTGCTATTTATCGAAATGGGGCGTTTTCCCGATGCGAATGCTATAGCTACGATGATTATCTGGGAGCTTTGCATACAACGATACATTCAGACGGCCATTCTGAACATGCGTCGGGCAAATAATAAAAAAACCTCTTAATTGTTACTAAAATGTGAACAGCTGTTCCTGCTTAAAGGAACGGCTGTTCACATTTTAGTTTGTTGAATGCGAGACGACAAACGGAAAAATTGATGTTGCAGAAAGAGGGGTAAAAGCAAAACACGACTCCTTTGGATTCTGACTGTTCTTTCTGTCACTTATCAAGGCGCTTATATTCACAGTCGAGCAGTAAAACGCCGATGACGGTAAGCAATAAGGCGAGAACCTGACTTTCAATAATTTGCGGTAACAAGAGCTTGAAGCCGCCGATAGGAAAAAGACCTGCCTTGTAGCATATAAAAATGGCAATATCATAAAAAAGGTGCAGGCAAAGGCAAATTGACAGCAGGATGCGTGCGTATGTACAAAGACGAAACTCGCGCAATTTGCTCAAAAAGAGACGAAAGGCTGAAAAAAACTTTTTATTCATATAATCTCCCGTTAATGATAAAAACAAATTTATTCACAGAATATGCAAAAGCAAATGAAAAACAAATTTGTGCTTCTGCTTTTATAAAAATATACTATATTCATAAGTATTTTAGCATAAAAGAGTTATCCATGTCAAGAAAAAATACAAGATTTTGAGTTTGATAAAGTTGGAAAACAAGATAAATTTTAGAAAATATACGGAATTATTTGAATAAAAACCAAAGAATATACAAGAAAACAGATTTTTACAAGAAAAAGGTCATATGATGTCAAAAAATGCCGTAAAATTGCAACAGAAATTCATGTCATAATCATGTAGAATGAAGGTAGAAAACAAATTTTTACATGAGAAGGAGAAGGGAAAGGATGTTGAGAAATCAAACAAAAATGCACGAGATAGACTTGCGTCAAGCGGTTTTAGCGCGAAAACGCGCACTTGTCTATCGTGATAACTACATTCTTGAACCGTCCGAAGAGTTATCCTGCTTTTATGTCAATGATTGCGAGGAATACGGCATTCGGATGTATCAAAGGAAGAGAAATGAAGGGAGCAAAGAGAGCGACGGGATGCACTTGTTTCAGGTGAAGGCAAGCGATTCATCTCCGTGCGATAAGACTTTTTTGAATCAATCAGAGGCCGATTTTGCTTTTGTGAAGCGGGGGTTCTCTGCTCTTAATGCAACGCGCTATTCCCTGTTTTGCGAGCATATTTATGAACAAAGCAAGGATGGCAAAAAGCATGAAAATGAATACTATACTTTACAAATAGAAGATAAAAACGGCATAGTGATTGTTTTTCGCTGCTTTACAAGTGAGCGTGACGTTGCGGTTTGTGTCATGAAGGCGATGGCAGAACGGGATGTGGGATATACAAATGCGCCGGATGCCTTTGATGAAATAAGGAGGTTGATTGAAAAGTGCGTGTGGTTTTCTTCTCTTGAGTATTGATGTCATGAAATGACACGAATTTATGTCTATAAAGGTTAAAACACAAAAAAATCACGCAAAAGACACGAAGAAATTGTCTAAATGCGCTCGTGTTCATTATGTGTTCAAAAATATAGTGTATAATAAATCAGATATGGATGCGGATTGCTTTGCTTATGGCGAAATTGCGCTCTGCATGATGATTTTGGAATGAAAGGTGCCACTTGGCAGCTAAGCAGCAATGATTGAATTTCGTAATCTGGTTAAACGCTATGGCGCACACTATGCACTTGACGATGTTTCTCTGACGGTGAAGAAGGGCGAAATTGTCGGACTTCTGGGACCGAATGGCGCAGGAAAGAGCACGGCAATGAATATTCTGACCGGCTATCTTGCGGCGAGTGCGGGCGAGGTGATTGTAGACGGGCAGGATGCCGCCGGTTCACCGATTGAGGTGCGCAAAAAAATCGGGTATCTTCCCGAGCAGCCGCCTGTTTATCCTGAAATGACGGTTGAGGAATACCTGTCCTTTGTTTATTCACTCAAGGGCTGTACCCTGAATAAAAAGAAGCATCTTGATGAAGTCATGAAATTGGTGCAGATTACCGATGTCCGACGCCGTTTGATTTCACATTTGTCGAAGGGCTATCGGCAGCGTGTCGGCATTGCCCAGGCGCTCATCGGGAATCCGCCGATTTTGATTTTTGATGAACCGACAGTTGGCCTGGACCCCAAGCAAATTATTGAAATACGCAGTCTTTTGCGCGCACTCGGTAAAAAGCATACGGTTCTTTTGAGCACGCATATTCTTTCTGAGGTGCAGGCGGTTTGCCAGCGCGTCATTGTCATCAATCATGGCAAGATTGTTGCAAATGAGCGCACAGAGGATATGACACGCACGCTTGATGAGGAGAAGCGCTATCGCCTTGAAATCATCGGGCCTTCCAAGGAGGTTCTCCATTGCTTGCGACAAAAGCACGATGTCAAACGGATTGAACACATCTCTTCCCTGCCTGATATGGAAACAAATGTTTACGAGCTTGAAAGCGAAAAGGGTATTGATATCAGAAAAAGCGTCTTTTTTGCCTGTGCAGAAAGAAGCTTTCCGATTGTCGGTATGACACCGATTGGTGAGGACCTGGAGAGCATTTTTGTACGGTTGATTGATAAAAGCGATAAAGCGGCAAGTCAAGCTCGCTCTCGCTGATTGCTTTTGAGAAAGGATGTTTTTCGCGCAAGCGGAATGAAAGGAAACTTTGAATGAAGGCTATTTATTCGCGTGAAATGCGTGCTTATTTTACAACGCCGATTGGATATATGTTTTTGACCGTATATTTTTTAATCAGCGGTGCGGTTTTCAGCTATAGCACGCTTTATTCGATGTCGGGCGATGTATCCACCTACTATACGGTCATGTTGATTCTGGATGCTGTGCTTTTACCGCTTCTGACAATGAAATCATTTAGTGAGGAGCGCAAGCTGAAGACGGACCAGTTGCTTCTGACGGCGCCTGTTTCCTTGACTCAAATGGTGCTTGCGAAGTTTTTGGCTGCCTATACGATTTTTGCGGCGGCAACGCTTGTATCCTCGCTTTCGTTTTTGATTCTTTATCAATATGCCGCAATCAAGACGCCTGTTCTTCTTGGTAATCTGGTTGCAATTCTTCTTGTTGGCATGGCGTTTACATCTGTTGGTATTTTTGTGTCATCGGTGACGGAAAATCAATTGGCGGCGGCGGTCGGTACCATTGCAATTTTAATATTTTTTCTTGCTGTCAGCCTGTTGAACGGCATAATTCCATTCTATTGGCTACGCTTTATTTTGAGTGCTATTTCGATTTTTGCACGCTTCCAAAACTTTACACAGGGCGTTTTTGACATGGCGGCACTTATCTATTATCTTTCGGTTTGTGCGGTGTTTCTTTTCTTTACGGTGCGCGTGTTTGCCAAGCGCCGTTACGATTAAGAAGGAGCAGAAGGCATGAAGCTGCAAAAAAAGCAGGGGCGCCTTGAAAGGCGCGCCTATGGAATTGTCCTGACGGCGGTTTTTGTCGCGGCAGTGGTTATCCTGAATGTTCTTGTGATGGCATTTTCGGATTTCTACGGTTGGTATTTTTATGTCACACCGCAATATACGCATGAGACGGGCGGAATGACCGATGCTTTTCTTTATAATGAGGACAATCAACAGGTAGATATCATTTTTTGTATGGAAAGAGATGCCCTTGAGGCCGATACCGTCTATAATCTCGTTCTTCAGACAGCGCGGCAGATGGAAGCCGAGTATGACTTCATTCGGGTGGTGGACAATAAGAACATCTACCTTGAGCCACAGGATTTTACCCGCTATCAGACTGTTTATGACCAGGATGGCAATGTTATCGGTAAGCAAACCATCACAAAGGATTCGGTGATTTTTGATACGGGCGATAATTTTACGGTCTTTCGGATGTCGGATTTCTTTTTCCTTTCCTCCGAGCAGGTCATTGAGGCCTATAACGGCGAGGAGGCAATGGCGGCAGGCATTCGTTATGTGTTAGATGATACTCGCCCGATTGCTTATTTCACACAAGGTCACGGCGAGCAGCTGTCATCTGCCTATATGCAGATGTTTGCCTGTGCCGGCTACGATGTCCGCATGATAGACCTTTCACGCGACAACATTGACGCGCGGGCGACAATCATTGTTTGCATGAGCCCACTCTATGATTTTGAAAAGGCTGCGGCAGGCAGCGGCTTGCACACAGATATGGAGAGCTTAGAGAATTTCCTTTTGCGCGGTGGAAGCTTTTACCTCTTTTTAGATCCTTATGTGAAGGATTTGAAGAATCTTTCGGGCTTGATTGCATCTTACGGACTTTCTGTGGATGATTCAATCTTGCGGGTTCAGGCTGAAGATGCGGTTTCAATTGACGGATACGCCTTTATGCCGTCCTATGCACAGAGCGAGGCGGCTTCGGTGATTGCTTCATCCGTGCAGGGAGCGTGTAGCGCGCGTCCGTTTGCTAAGGATGTTGCTCCTTTGATATTGAATGCAGATAACGAGCGTGGCGCTCTCGTGGAGCCTCTTCTGAATGCAGGCGGTATGGCAACGCCTTACCAAGGCACAGAGCCAAGCGGAGAGGCGGGTGTCTATCCTTTTTCGGCGCTTGCATCGGCAAGTGAGGAGGCCGGTGGCGGCAAAATCTTTTTGACGAGCGGTATTTTCATGACGGTACAGGACATTTTGAAAAGTGACCAGCGGGCAAACAGAGATTTCTTTTATTCGGTTATGGAATATACCGAGGAGAAACCAACACCGCGCGGTGCGACTGTTCTCGTTTTTGAAAGTATGCTTCTTGAAAATCTGACAGTTGGCGAATCCAACCGTTATGCACGCATTCTGACACTATGGCTTCCGCTTGCGGTCGTGGCGGCAGGAATTTTTGTTGTGAAAAAAAGAAAGCGCGCTTGACCTTCAAGTGCTTTGATTTATCCTACTTGAAAGGAAATCCAAAATCTGTATGATGAAACAAAAATGGAGACGGCGCATTTTTTATTATGGCATTACGGCTGCAGTTCTTGCGGTGATGCTGGTTGGAAATCTCCTGCTTGCCTTTTGCGCACAGGCTTTTCATCTTCATGTCGATCTGACAGACGAATCGCTTTATACCATGAGCGACGATTTTATCACCGAGCTTGGCAGAACCAAGGGCGATGTCACGATAATTTTTTGCGCCGAGCCCGACATTCTTCTGTCTGACGAAACGACAAGAATCGTTTACTATATGGCGGTGGAAATGTCCTTGAAGTTCGACCGCTTTCATGTAGAAACCGTTGATATTGAAAGAAATCCCGGTGCGGTTGCCGCGTATAAGACAACCTCTGCGACGACATTTAATTGGGACAGTATCATTATTGCTTCGGATACAGGCTATAAGATTCGTGATGCGGCATCCTTCTGGCTTTATACCGAGGACGGCACGAGTGCATGGTCCTATAACGGTGAGTATGAGATGGCGAGTGCGATTCTGTCACTTCTTTCTGTAGAAAAACCAAAGGTATGTATCACCTACGGACACGGTGAGGCGATGCCTGATGCTGCAAGGATGCGGGCTTTTTATCAATTGATTCCCGACAAGCTCAATGCTGAGCTCGTATTTATTGACCTTGATACGCAGGAGATTCCAAAGGATTGCGTCCTGCTGATTATGGATGGGCCGACCGAGGACTATGTGGGAAATCCTCTGAATTACGAGGATTATCAAAGCGGCTATGACAATGTGGGTGATTATTACGGTTATGTATCGCCCACTGAAAAGATAGAGAGATATCTGGATAATTTCGGTGCATTTTTTGTTTTGAAGGATCCGTTTGTGAAGTTGCCTGTGCTGGAGGATTTTCTGGAAACATGGGGAATTACCTTTACCGATACGCTGATTAAGGACAGCACGATTGCCTCGAGCAACCGCACACGGCTGGTTGCAAGCTATGCCGATGCAGAAAAGCACGCGCTCGGTCATTCGCTGTACAGCGCAATTGCCTCGCTTGCGACAGCTCCCTCTGCGATTGTGGAAAACACAGGAGCTATTCAGACTCCTTGGGAGGATAATTACCGTTATTTTTCAAGTGCCTATACAGCGCTTTATTCTCCCGTCCTGCTTTCCCCGAACAGCGCACAGGCATATAATGCCAAGGACGAGCTTGTGAATCGCGACGGTGATTATCATTTGGTATCCATCGTCAACAGAAGCTATTTTGAGCCTGAAACCGGCAATTCGCAGTATGCGTATATAATGGCAGCTGCGACAACGGCAATCATTGACGATGCCTATATGACCGATAAGGCCTATGCAAATCCCGAGGTCATTTTTGCCGCGCTGCGTACCATGTCCAGCACAAAGAATTTTGCCGCGATGGATGTGACCATCAACAGCGAGAATTATGGCGGAAAAATTTTGATCAATCATGATATTTATTCCAAGGACACGGAAGTTTTTATTTACGGGACATTCGATTCCGAGGGAAATATCGTAATTAAGCAGGTCGCAGGACTCGGCGAAGGCGTACGGCTTGCCTATACGGTAGTTCTGCTTGCTTTGCCGACTGTGGCTGTAGCCGGCTTTGGCGCGTGGTGCTATGTGCGCCGCCGTCATCTGTAAGGGAGGAAAGTCATGAATAAAAAGTGGATACCCGTGATTGTGCTGGCGATCTCCTTCGTTTTGGTATTGGTTTTGTTTTTCACAGTTCTGCGCCCCTATGTTTTGGTTTCACCGCCGACCGAGGAAGAAACCCTTGATAAAGAGGGCGAGGAGGACGAAATTTACGGCATTCTGACGCTTTATCCGAGCATTAAGCGTGAGGAAATGCAGAGAATCACCGTTTCAAACGAAAACGGCAGCTATTCCTTTACGCGCAAAAGAGCCGCGGATTCTACTTCTGCCTTTGTGCTTTCTATCAACGGAGAGTCCTTTTCGCACATAGATTTTGATGACGAAAAGTTTGCATCTCTTGTGGTCGCGACAGGCACCACCTATGTCGAGGAGCGCATGATCGGGAAGGATGTTCTTGAAGCCATGTCCCCTGAAGAGCGTGAGGCTGAATATGCAAAATACGGGCTTGACAAGGCATCAAACCCCAATTATTTTGAGGTCGAAAAATTCGAAAAGCAAAGGGATGCAAATGGCAAGCAAACAACAGTATTCAAGACCTATCGGGTTTATGTAGGCAATGAAACCGTATCAGGCGGCCGTTATTACCTTCGTTTTAATGATAGCGCGGCTGTTTATGTCAGCGGCTCTGCCTCTGTCGGTACGGTTACAGGCGCTCGCGTCGCTCATTTTGCAAACTTAACATTACAAAGCGAGTCCGTGGGTGCAACAAACGGCTCTTATCTCATGAAGGATGTGACTCTCTGGAATCGCGGCGGCAAGAACGCGACGATCGCGGCAGAGGACACGGTGACGGTTCTTTATACAAGGCTGGAGGGCAACCGACCGACAGGTGAGGAGAGCTACGAGCGGGCGACAATAGATTTGCGCGAGCTTGGCGAGAAGCAAGTGTCGCTTTTTGTCGGCAAGAAGGTTGGTGCGGTTGATTTATATATGGCGGGCTTTTTGGGCGAGGAAGGAAATGCCGTTTATCATATCAAGCAAATCATCGCGATTGACAAGCTTTTTGTGAACTATTCGTTTGTGAATGAAAGCGAGCGGGACAAGTTCTTCAACGGCGTTGTTTACAGCTTTGGTGCGCCTTTTTCGGTTGTCAATTATATTGCCGATTCGGATGCCTGCATGGACATCTCGGAATCACTTGTGAATTTCAAGGCGGACGAAATTGTTGAGATTGGCATTACTGATGAAATTCTTGAGAAATACGGACTTTATGCACACACGCTTTATTTTGAGCTGCCGATGGATCTTGCGTATTCGAATGTCAGCGGCAAAGAAAATGACTTTGTGATTGAAAATTATCTTGCGAACTATCTGTATTTCAGCGATGTGCAGTCGGACGGCACGCGTTATGTTGCGAGTCTCGGCTATGATGTGGTGGGGAAAATCAAGGCTGACGCTGTGAATTTTCTTGATGTTGATATTTTCCATTTTGTCAATCCTTTTATCTATATTGTCGATATTGACGATGTAAAGAGCATTGCCTTTGATTTCGGATATGCTGATTTTGACAAAACCTTTACCTTTGATATAGCGCATAAGAAGGACGAGGACGGCGTTTACATTGCGGATGCGGTTTATTACCGCGAGGGTGACAGACGGCTGCTTGACCTGGAGAATTTTTCGGAGGTTTATTCCGATGCCTTGATTATGCAGTATCTGGGGACTTATGAAGAGGCGGGGCGCACGCCCGCCGAGGTTGTAGCCGATTGCACAAAAGTGCTGACTATGACGGTGACATTGCAGGACGGGCGTTCGATGGAATACGGTTTTTATGCGTATAGCGAACGGTATGTACTGTCCTCGGTTGGCGGTCAGGTGCATTTTTATACGCTTGCGCGTCATATAAAGAAGCTTGCATCGGATATTGAGAAGCTTTTGGACGGCGAAACGCCCGACCACGAGAAATTTTATTGATGAAAATCACAAAAAGTTGTGACTATTATGTAAAAAATCAAAAAAACATTTGCAATTTGAAAAAGTTGTGCTATAATGTAAGGGTATGGAACGCCTTTCAGTTCAGTGGCGTTTATTTAGATGAAGTTATTTAATTGACAGGAGAACTTGACAATGAGTAAAAAAGTGGTTGTTTTGACTGCGGCATTGCTTGCGCTCACCTTCCTTTTCAGCGCTTGCGGTGACAGTGTATTTAATTATGAGGGCGATATGTCACGCTATGTGACCTTGCCTGATGATTTATTGAATGCATCGATAGTTGTGGAAAGAGTAAAGGTTCCCGATGCTCTTGATGTCAATGCACAAATCGGCGCGAATGCGACAGGTGCATGGAAATATGAGGATGCGGCATATGAGCCTGTAAAGGAATCGGAGAGTGAATCCGACACTGATACCGCAACCGAGACCGAGTCCGGCAAAAAGGAAACCGAGACCAAGGAAAACGATGCTTACATTAAGGATAAGGAAATTCCCGAGCACGCACTTGGTTA